>CAZTTS010000043.1:0-1539 GCA_964616165.1 uncultured Lachnospiraceae bacterium | reverse complement strand
GGTAGATTTTTAGACTAAATGCAGGTTTGCACAAATTACTTTAGTTTGTAAGACTTATTTCCGATAAAACTCTTAAAACGGAAATAAGTCTTTTAATTGTTTTAAAAAAGTCGTAAATTTTTACATGCTAAAATCACGGAGTTATTTCCGTTTTTCAAACTTATTTCCGTTTCGTAATATTTCCTTGTAAGTTGTTTTTTAATAGTTGATAACAAATAAAGTTGAACTTTATTTGTTAATTAATTATAAAAATGTTTTATTTGTCAATGTTCTTTGATGAACGAGTTAAAACTCGACATTGACAAATTCAAAGTATCTTATTAAATAAATCTTCATCGAACACTCTAATAAAAGCTTCTTTTGCAGTAAAACTATCTAATGATTTTAAAGGTCTATTAAGTAAAGAATGATTAATGTTTTTAATATCTTTATTAATGTAGGTATCAATTGTTTTTCTTTTAGGAAAAAATAGCCTTAATTGTTTATTAATGTTTTCTACATTTGGTTTTTGACTTGATACATAGGGATCACAGAAAAATAATTTACATCTTTCTTCACCAGTTATTTTTGAAAAGCATATCCCTTCAATATCTGTAAAACAAGGGTCTCTATCTGTTAAAATTACAGGAAACAATTCTATAAATGCATCTGTTCCTATCTTTTCTTCTAACTCATCAAAAAAGGTTACTACTTTATCTTGATTAGGATTTTTAATTAATTCTAATAAAATAAATTGCAAATTGGGCATAACAAGTGTTAAAATGTTATTGTTATCTGTTTTTATACTTCCAAGAAAATCTAGTTGCCAAACATAGATTCCTGGATTCTTATGTATATAGGCAAGATAATCAATATAAGTATGACCCGTTCTGTCGATTTTATTATTCTCAGAATACTCATACTTTTTATTATGTTTTCTTTTTTTATAAGTAACTGCATAAGGTAAATCAATTCTTTTAGTAGTTAAGTAACCATCGTTTATATATCTATAAATGGTAGTAACTGATTTATCTATAGTATCTTTGTTTTCAATAGCAATTTGATAAATAGATTTTTTGTTATCAACACCATCTTTAATGAGTTTATCTAGTTTTAAAAAATCTTCAGAGTCGATATCGATTCCTTTTCTAGAATAAATTAAATTATTATCTGCTTTATTTTGTGCCTTTCTTGCATCATACTTGTATTTAGTATAAACACATTGATTATTATATCTTTTATTACAACCAGTACATACAAAAGGCCATCTGTTAATTTTTTTACAGTTAGTGATGTTTTTTCCTATAGTTGTAGATTCTCTATTTCTTTTTACTTCTTTAGATATACTGGTAGGATCAAACCCTAAAGTTTCTGCTATTTCTTTTAGTTTATATTTTCGTGATATTCCATTTGAAATTACTTTCCTTTGATCGTAAGTTAAATGTTTCCAATTTTTCATTTTATCTCTCCTTTTTCTTACAAGGAAACATAGTTTCTATTATAACCACACTTATTGCAGGTTTTCACTATAAAACGGAATTTCAAATGAAAATCAGCAAA
>CAZTTS010000042.1:0-1694 GCA_964616165.1 uncultured Lachnospiraceae bacterium | reverse complement strand
AGATCAGTTAAAGTTTATTGAAATTCAGTTGGAGTCAAATAAATAAAAAACATACAGAGGCTCTAAAATGGCTTCTAAAGACTTTTAACATATCAGTCATATAAAACCTAAGGCAAACTATTTAAAGCTCAAATAAAGCGCATTAATTTGATTTAAAGGGCAAATAATATCCATTTACTCATCTGATTTAGACTATACTAAAAATGTAAAATTAAATGTATTGATAATCTAAGTCCCACTATAAGGGTTAAGGGTTTTAGGGTTTAAGAATTAAGCAGAAATTAAATATATATATTATATCCTAGATAGATATATGATATACTCTTAAAAAGGGAATTAACTTCATTGATAATCTAAGTCCCACTATAAGGGTTAAGGGTTTTAGGGTTTAAGAATTAAGCAGAAATTAAATATATATATTATATCCTAGATAGATATATGATATACTCTTAAAAAGGGAATTAACTTCATTGATAATCTAAGTCCCATTATAGGGTTAAGGGTTTATAGGTTTAAGGATAAAGCAGAAAGTTAGAATTATAATATATATATAAGAAATAGATCTAGTAGAGGGGAGTGAAATATATGGCAGATAGTATAAAAGATAAGAAAGCTAACTATATAAGAGTAAAAGATATATTATCTAGTAAGTATGAAGAAGTAGATGGATATGAATTTTATAAGTATATATTTCCTAATAACCAAAGAGTAGGAGAATTAGCAGAAGATTATTCTAAACCTAATGCTATATATTTATATAGAGATGAGTATGAGGAGAATCCAAGAAGAACTTATAGGAGAAGAATAATGCTTAAAGATACATGGGAAAAAGATTATATGGAATATGTTGAGGGTAATCCTAAAACTCTATGTTCTGGTATAGCTTATAGGGACAGAACAAATAGATTGAAAAATGCTCAGCATATGAATGCTTTAATCTTTGATCTTGATTCTGTAGGAGAAAATGAGATAAAGAATTTATTGTTAAGAATGAGTATGAAACCAGGTTATAGAACGCTTCCTAAGCCGACTTTTATTGTTATGAGTGGAACAGGTCTCCATATTTATTATGTATTTGATAGACCTATTGAATTATATCCTAATATTAAGATTCAGCTTAAATCTTTAAAGTATGATTTAACCTTTAAAATGTGGGAGTATAAGGCAACTTCTCAAGAAAAACAGATACAATATCAGTCAATCAATCAAGGTTTTAGAATGGTTGGCTCAATTAACGATAAGTATGATCTTCCAGTAATAGCTTTCAAAACTGGAGATAGAGTATCTTTAGACTATGTAAATTCCTATGTAGATGTAAAAGAAAATATGGTTGATGTAAATAGACCATATAGACCTACTCAATATACAGAAGAGGAAGCAAAGGAAAAATTCCCTGAATGGTATGAAAGAGTAGTAGTTCAAGGAGATAAAAAGGGTAAAAAATGGAATATAAAGAGGGATCTCTATGACTGGTGGTTAAGACAGTCTCATAAGATTAAAGGTGGCCATAGGTATTTTTATTTAATGTGTATGACTATTTATGGAGTAAAATGTAATATTCCAAAAGAAGAAGTAAAAGCAGATATGATTGAAAAATTTGAAGAACTAAAAAATGTAGAGCATAGTAATGAATTATGTGAAGATGACCTTTATACAGCCTTAGAAGTTTATGAAAGAGAGTTTTATAATTTTAC
>CAZTTS010000041.1:0-1706 GCA_964616165.1 uncultured Lachnospiraceae bacterium | reverse complement strand
TAATTTAACAGGGCCAATACCAGGCACATTGTTTTCAAATTGTACAGAAGCAATAAGTTTTGAGGGATTGTTTGTTGAATGTACTAGCTTAACAGGTTCAATACCAGCTACATTGTTTTCAAATTGTCATAATATAACAAATTTATCACATGTGTTTTTTGATTGTAGTAATTTAACAGGAGCAATACCAGCGACATTATTTTCAAATTGTCCTAATATAACGTCGTTTCATAATACATTTTATAGATGTGTAAAATTAACGGGTAATATACCTACCACATTATTTTCAAATTGTACGAAGGTGGTAAGTTTTCATGGTACTTTTCACCAATGTGTAAGTTTAACGGGGAATATTACAGCAAGTATGTTTTCAACCTGTCAAGAAGTAGAAGATTTTGGATGGACTTTTGCGAGTTGTTTTAACTTGCAAGGTACAGCTCCCTCTTTATGGCTTAGATCCGGCATTACGAATTCTATATATTGTTTTAAAGACTGCACAAAACTATCAAATTATTCAACAATACCTGCTACTTGGAAATAATTAAAATGATATTAAATACTTTTATTTATATAAAAATATAAACAAAAATAAGAATAAAAAAAATATATATTTAAAATATAATTTAAAACAAAAAAGGAGATACAAATATGAACAAAAAAGGGATTACTTTAATAGCATTAGTTGTAACAATAATTGTTATGATGGTACTAGCAGGAATTGTTCTAGCTGTTCTTAGCACAGATGATAATTTTATTTCAAAAGCTTTAGGAACTAAAAAAGAAAGTGTAGAAGTAAGTATTAAGGAATATGTGTTGTCATCATATACACAAGTTATAACTAATCCAGACTTGGATAAAGACCCAATTGATGTGTTGGAAGAAAGAATAATGCTTGAAAATGAAGGCAAAAAAGAGGAAGAAAAATTTATTATTAAATCAATAGATAAAGCAAATAATAAAATTTTTGTTGAGCACCAAGGAATAGAAGTAGAAATAGAATTAGATGTAATAACAGAAAATTCATTAGAATTTTCTCCAGAGGATAGTAAACAAAAGAAATATACTGTTAAATTTGAATATAAAAATGAACAAAAAATAACACAAACACTTACAATGCATATTAATAGTAATCAAACTATACAAAATTATTTGAATTCATCACAAGAAAGTATCCCAGAAAATAAAGAGTGGGAACCTACTTTAGATTTAAATTCTCCAGTATTATCAAATAGAATATATAGAGAAAAGTCTAGTAATGTGCTAATGTACACAGTGAACTTTGACTTAGATGGAGGAAATATAGGAGGACAAATAATTATACCTTCTTATCAAATAGAAGAAGGAAGTGTGATTTCAAATCCAGGAACACCAATAAAAACTCATCATAATTTTGCTGGTTGGACACCTTCTATCACAATACCTATTAATAGAGATACAACATTTACAGCACAATGGACAGCTGTAACATATACATTTACATTTAATCTAAATGGTGGAAGTATCGGCGGTTCAACTACAAATAGACTTATAAGTGGATTATATAATACAAATACAAGTACTCCAGGAACACCTACAAGAGCGGGTTGTACATTTGATGGTTGGAGTCCAACAGTACCAGGTAAGTTTGACCAAAACAGGTCTTTTACAGCTCAGTGGAGAGTTACATTTACATTTGATAATGGAAGAACAACTACTGGTTTAGTAGG
>CAZTTS010000040.1:0-1734 GCA_964616165.1 uncultured Lachnospiraceae bacterium | reverse complement strand
CGTCAGCGTTCTCCGGACGGCGCACCTTGTGCGACGTACGGAGCAACGCCTTGTTCGACAATCATTTTCTTACTTTCATGAGCTGAATCCACATCGCTTCGATGCCTGCGATTGTATCTCTGTGATTATTACCCCTTATTCTAAGCGCCGCATATGCCGTCATCGTATCTAGATAACTCCCCTTAATTGGGGCAGAAATTGAATTAATACCTTCCATTATATTTATAAAAGACTCATTTATACCTGATTCTTTTAAGGTCTGAATCGTTCCCGCAGTCTGGTCTGCAATAGTCTTTTCATCTACGCGGAAGGCGGCGGATAACTGTTGGAGCAACGATTCATATCGCGGAACATTTCCAGATCCATCGAGGGTCGCGAGCATTTCAGCATTAGACTTGTATGCAGTGTCATTATCTATAGATAGAGTGGTGTCGTCGTTGATTGCAAAGATAAAGATTGCACCTGCCAGCGTACAGATAAATGAAATCAAGAACCCATAGAGGACAGACCGAATTGTTTCGGCTTTGATGGAATATCCTATGAGAATTATAGTTGTCCATAATCCTATAAATACACCGATGGTAATCCATAGCGCCATCATATTATCTCCTTAATTATTCGACTATCAGTTGGGATCCGAAATCAGCAACATTGTTCGGTACTATCTGTTATGGTCCTTGTCCGGTTACTTCTAAGACATGGCCGTCCAAATCGCACTTAGCTGAAATCCAATTGACAACAAGACCACCAAAAGCGTTTTTACCCCGGAATGTCGTCTTTACGAGAAGGTACTCGCCCATATCTCCATAGGTTGTTTCAACATGGTCAAAAGATTTCGGGTCGTTCATTGTCTTCTTAATAAGGCGTGTTAATTCAATGTGTGAGCCGTTCCATGCGCTAAAACCCGACTCAATCCGTTTTTGGCGACCAGCTGCGAGCCGGGCATCTTGTTCTGCCTTCTGTTTGGCTTCAATATCCGCCTTTTTCGCGCGTTCGCCAGCTTCATATGTGTCGCGTTCATGTTTTGCCTGCTGATAGGCATTGTAGGCGGCATAGTCATCGGCAAAACAGAGAACGCGTGATTCGGTGTCAAGATGGGCCTTTGAATATCCAATAGTGCCAGGCCCGCGCACAATATGTATCTCCGAATCGGTCAGGCTTCTGATTATCCCCTCTTGTGTGCCGCCACCTTTGAGTTTAAGGGTTATCTGTGATCCGACCTTGGGGGCTTGGAATTTAGGCAGGTACTCCGCTTTAAGTTCAGCCAATCGGGCAGCCCAATCTGGTGTTGTAGGCTTCGCTTCTGGTATCGATTCGGATTTTTGCTGTACTGGTTTGGGCGTGGCCGTGACAGGTTGAGTCGAAGGGGAAGGTGTTAGGGATTCAGTTGGCGGGGGAGGCGTCGTCTGTATGGGAGGAGTAGACTTCTTATCGCTAAATATGGCAGGCAAAATGCTAATAAGTATGACGGCAATGAATATGTAGCCGATAATTCCGAGGCAACTTATTTTCCGTTTAACTGGTGCGCCGCAATGCGGACATGCCTTTACTCGGCTACTAACTTCTCCACCACAGTCCTTACATATTACGGTTGCCACAGATAATCTCCTTGTGTCGATAGTCAGGCGTTGATAATCGGTGATAGTTAAAATACACGGCTTACATCAGCGCCACAGAAACGGCATACCTTTGCATCTCTCTTAATTGTCTCGGCGCACCTGGGGCACATTTTCG
>CAZTTS010000039.1:0-1801 GCA_964616165.1 uncultured Lachnospiraceae bacterium | reverse complement strand
TAAAAGGATTATTTTAAAACCACATTAAAAATTTTAATGTGGTTCTTATTTTTGTTTGTTATCTGTTCTGTGTTTTATCTATTTATCTATATTAATTTTTATATCAATGCTTCTCTACCTGTATGTAAGTTGTAATACTTACCTTTTTGTTCAAGCAGTTCATCATGATCTCCTCTTTCAATAATCTTACCTTGATCTATAACCATAATAGCATTAGCATTTTTAATAGTTGATAACCTATGTGCAATTACTAAAGTGGTATATTGCTTCATAAGATTATCTAAACCTTTATGAACTAATTGCTCTGTTTTTGTATCTATTGAAGATGTTGCTTCATCTAACATTAATATTAAAGGTCTTGATACAGCTGCTCTAGCAATAGATAATAATTGCATTTCTCCTTGAGATAAACTCATATCATCAGGATTGATTATAGTATCATATTTATCTGGAAGATTTTGTATAAATGTATCTGCATTGCTTAATTTTGCAGCTTCAATTACTTCTTCATCAGTTGCGTTAATATTTCCGTATTTAATATTATCTTTTATAGTTCCAGTAAATAATGTTGTATCTTGAAGAACAGTTGTAATATTTTCTCTTAAATCTCTTTTCTTTATTTCGGTAATATCTATTCCATCAATAGTAATTACTCCACTATTTATTTCATAGAATCTATTAATTAGATTTGAAACAGTAGTCTTACCTGCTCCTGTTGAACCAACAAAAGCTATTTTTTGACAAGGCTTTGCCCATAGAGAAATATTTTCTAAAGCTAGACTTTCTTCATTATATCCAAAATCAACATTTTCAAATTCAATATGTCCATGTGCTTCTAATAATTCACCATTTCTATTCCAATATTTTTGATTATCTTTAGTTTCAATAGTAACTGTACCTTCATCTATTTCAGGTTCTGTATCTAGTATAGCAAATACTCTCTCAGCACCAGCAAGAGCTGTTGCCAAAGTTGCAAATTGATTTGCAATAGTTTCAATTGGTTGAGTTAAATTTCTAACAAATTGAATATATACAACAATCATACCTAATGTAATATGACCTTTAACTTGTAAGATTCCACCTACAATACCAATAACACCTAGTAGTGCAGAACTTAAGAAGTGTGATACAGCATGTGGTGCAATTCCATATATTTGAGATCTAACAGATGAATCTTTTAATTCAAATGATTTATCTTCAAAAATTTCAATATTTCTATCTTCATAGTTAAATACTTTAACTGTTTGCATACCAGATATTAGTTCTTCTGAATATGCATTTAAATCACCTAATCTATGTTGCTTAATCTTTGAGTGTTTTTCTGCTTTAAAACCAAAGAAAGTAATACCAAATGTATAGATTATTAAAAGACCAATAATAACTAGGGCTAGTATCCAGTTTAAATAAATTAATATTCCTAATGTTATAATTACCTGAAGGATTGATATTAAAATCTTAACAACACTTTGATCTAATGCTGTAGATAATAGTTCAATGTCATTACTATATACTGACATAATATCTCCAGATTGATTTTTATCAAAATATTCTATTGATAATGTTTCCATATGTTCAAATAATTCTGTACGCATTGTAGCTATTATTTTTTGAGCCATAATAGCAAGAGCAGCTGAACCTATAAATCCTAACAAGATTGATAGAAAGCCTAAGCCTGCATATAGTAACATTTGACTAATGAAATTATCTAAGTTTCCAGCTGCTATTTCATCTATAATTGGTTTTAAGATTAAATTTGAAGCAATTCCTAAAACAGTAGTAATTATAGATAGGACAATTCCTA
>CAZTTS010000038.1:0-1858 GCA_964616165.1 uncultured Lachnospiraceae bacterium | reverse complement strand
CTTAAGGTATAATATTATTTAGTTAGGAGGGATAAATGTGAAATCATGGTGGTTTAGAATGAAACCTAGGAGTATTTTGAGGACAATCGAATGGTTTCCTAGTTTTGCAAAATTAGAAGGTAGAGATTGGAATGAGAAAGATGAAATAAGAATAAGTGCAAGAACTGGTAATTCTATAAATGTAGCTAGGAGAGAATATATTTATGATGCCCATGGTGAAGATTTTGATTTAAATTTGGACGAATTTATGTCTGGAGAATATGATACAGTTGATGTTGAGAGTGCAGGAAGAAATGATAAAATTTCTTTTGAGTTTTTTGGATTCGGATATGTAGATACAAATAATATTATTAGAGTGACAGAAGTGGGTAGGCTAATAACCGATAAGAAAATGAATGATGAATACTTGCTTAAACAACTTTTGAAATTGCAATTTTCTTCTCCGATAATTAAGAAAGACTTTGGAGATAGTTATATTTTTCCTATGGAAGTTTTACTTAAGACCTTTGAAGAGTTTGACTATTTAACACATCTTGAAATAGCACTGTTATTTGGTTGTATTGATATTAATAATTTAGATGAAACGATTAGTGCAATTAAGGAATTTAGAAAAAATTATAGTAGGGTTGAGAATAAATTAAAAACAGGCGAAGTAGTTAGTATATATAATAGAGTTTTAAAAAATGCTTATCCAGAAATAGATAATATGCCAAAAACATATATTGAGTATGCAGATGCATTTATAAGAGCAGTTACTTATACAGGTTTATTTTTAACTAGAGGAAGAGGAATATATACTAAATTGTATATTCCAGATCATTCAAAAACAAAAGTTGAATTATTACAAAAGAATCATGAGTTTATATATAATGAAGAACAAGATTTAGATATATATATGAGGTATTATGGAGATCCTTACAATATTATTCTACCATGGGACAATCCTAAAGACAGAAAAACTTTAGTTGAAGAAAAGCTGAAAGACTATAAAGCAATTTTAGGCGAGGCTATAAGTATTGATCCTGAACTTGAAATTAAGGACTTACCTAAGATTGAGGAACTAATTAAAGCAGAAGATTATAAGGAACTTGTAATAGCTGATGAAAAATTATCTAGTAGTTTACTTAATATAAATGAAAAGATATTTATACAGTCTACTTCAAAAACAAAAGAAGCTAGAATGGAAATTTTAGAAAAATTTGATGATATAAATAATGGAACGGAAGATATGGCTGCTTTATGGCTAGAAGTGAATACATGGAAATCAATAGTAGCAATGAATGGAACACATAAAGTAAAGCGAAATTTCAAAATTGAAGAAGATTTAACTCCTAAAAGCTTTGCACCAGGTATAGGGAACACCCCAGATATGGAAGTCTATGTTAATGGAAGTATCTTAATTCCAGAAGTTTCTTTAATGTCAGGTGTTAGACAATGGGAACACGAAGGTTCTTCTGTTATAGATCATGTTTTAAAGTTTATTGAAAAATATAATGAAAAAGAAGTTTATGGAATATTTATTTCTAAAAAGATGAATATAAGGACTATATGGCAATTCTTTATATTGAATAGAGAGAGTTGGGTCGGTAGAAATGTGCCTGTAGTACCTATTACTATAAATCAATTTGTTGAAATAATATTTTGTATGTATTCAAATAATTTAGATATATATGATTTTACTAATTTAATTTCTAGTATAAGTGATAATGCTTTTGATACTAAAAATTATATTGAGTGGGAGTTGAATATAGATAATATTATTAATGGTTGGAAAGATAAGATGAAGAAAAAACAACTTTAAGAGTTGTTTTTTCTTTTGTCTTTTTTCTTGAATTATATAGCCGAAGGCTATATAATA
>CAZTTS010000037.1:0-1893 GCA_964616165.1 uncultured Lachnospiraceae bacterium | reverse complement strand
TCGCGGGAAGGTAGAACGTATGTTCCATACAGTGCGGATGAGATTTCTAAGCGGTATTGATCCTACTACAATAAAAGATTTAGATGAATTAAACCAAAAATATTTCACTTGGCTGGAAGAGGACTACAAACGAAAATCACATAAGGGTTTAAACGGGCTATCACCTCATGATGTTTTTATGTCACAGGTTTCTAAACTTAAATTAATTACAGATGTCGCTGCGGCTAACGAAAGCTTTCTTTTAAGGGTCTCAAGAAAAATACAACCTGATGCAACAACCCAGATAGAAAATATACTTTATGAAACAGACTCAAGATTTAGTGGCAAAAGAGTTGAAATCAGATATGAACCCGACTGGTTAAATGATGTAACCAAGCCTCTTTTAATATATGAAGATGGTAAAAAAACTGGGGAGGCAAAGATTGTGCGGTTTCATGATAATGCTCACGCAAAAAGGCGGTTCAAAGGTAACCGGCGGAAAGATATCCAACCGGAAGTTATATTAGCACAACCTATTGCAAAAGAATCGGCTATTAAAAACACAATATCCTATGTAGATTTAATGGAGGGCGGCAAACAATGTTTAAGCAACACTTCGGATTAAAATTTAACCCTTTCGATAAAGAGATTCCTACCGATAAGCTATTTTCTAGTCGTGATACTAAGGAGTTGGATTCAAGATTGAAATATATGCTGGATGCAAGAGGGATTTGCCTTATTGTAGGAGAGCCTGGTTCCGGTAAATCTACATCACTTAGGAAACTTACCGATAATCTTAACCGTTCATTATATAAACCCTGCTATCTTCCGCTGACAACATTGACAGTAAAGGAGTTTTATCAGGCGATGGCTTCACTTTTAGGAGAAACACCGGCGTATAAAAAGGTAGCTTTGTTTCAGCAGATTCAGAATAGTATTTGTAACCTATATTACGAGCAGAGGATTACTCCGGTTATTATAGTTGATGAAGTACATATGGCTCCGATATCAGTTTTAGATGACCTCAGACTTCTGTTTAATTTTAAGTACGATTCTGCAAATCCTTTTGTTCTAATACTTGCCGGCCAACCACAGATTAGGAGCAAACTAGCTCTTAATACCTGTTACCCTTTGCGCCAAAGAATATCTATGAGATATTCCATGCAAGGCTTGACCATAGAGGAGACGGCTGATTATTGTAACAGCAGAATGAAAGTTGCAGGCTGTGTAAGTGAGGTGTTTACACCCTCCGCATTAACAGCAATACATACAGTATCGGGAGGGTTTCTGAGGTCAATTAACAATATTGCAGTGGCAAGCCTTATGTATTGTACCGAAAGAAAAATGCTGTCGGTAGATGAGGAAGGTGTCTATCAAGCAAATATAGAAATGGGATTTTAAATATTTGCTAAACGGATTAAAGCAAATTTAGTTCAAATTCGGTTAGAAAAGTACAAAAGGAGTTAAAGCGATGAATCTCTTAAAAAACCCTACGACTGTTAAAATGCTCGCAAGTCAGATTATTGTTGCGTGCGATGATTATATTTCTTTAAAAATGCCTGAGAAACAATTTAAAGAACTTATTATTCACTACGCATCCCAACATGGTAAAAAATTACTCTCAAAAGACGGGTTAAATCCCACCATTGCAATACGTATAGGCAAAAAGCGATTAGAGCTTGTTAATATCATGCTTGCCGGTTTTCAACTTAATTTCTTTATTTAAAAATCAAAATACATTATACTTGTCAAAAAGGTTGTCGTAAAGACGACCTTTATTTTTTAACTGAATACTTGCATAATTTGAGAATACTCAAAAAACATTACTGAATAATTTGAGAATACCAATCTAAAACAATGAAATCCATCTCTATTAATGTAATAAATTTATCTAATTTAATTTGAGAACCGACA
>CAZTTS010000036.1:0-1967 GCA_964616165.1 uncultured Lachnospiraceae bacterium | reverse complement strand
TAAGAGGATATAATGTGTTTTATCCTTTTGGTTTTGATGATAATGGTCTTCCTACTGAAAGACTAGTAGAAAAAGAACAAGGTAAAAGAGCACATGAGATAGGTAGAGAAGAATTTAATAAATTATGCTATAAAACTACTGAAAAATACAAAGAAGAATTTCATAATTTATTTGATAAATTAGGTGTTAGTACAGACTGGGATATAGCATATCAGACTATTAGTCCTTCAAGTATAAAAATAAGCCAATTATCATTTTTAGACTTAGCAGAAAAAGGTCATTGTTATCATAAAGAAAGTCCAGCTCTTTGGTGTAATGAATGTTTAACTACCTTTGCTCAAGCAGAATTGGAAACTAAAACAATGGACACCAAATTTAACTATATTACCTTCTCTACATTAGAAGATAATGAAGAGTTTGTAATAGCGACAACTAGACCAGAATTACTACCAGCTATTGTTGCTGTTTTTGTTAATCCAGATAGTGAAAAGACTAAAGATTTAATTGGTAAAACAGCAAATATTCCTATAGTAAATATGCAAGTACCAATATTAGCAGATGAGAAAGTAGAAGCAGACAAAGGTACTGGTATTGTTATGGCTTGTACTTTTGGTGATCAAACAGATATTGAATGGTGGAATAAATATAATCTACCCTTAAAACATATTTTAACTAATCATGGAAGAATTATAGATGAAGTACCAAATTATGGTGGTCTAAAGATAAGAGAAGCAAGAGAAAGAGTTATTGAAGATTTAGATGAAGCAGGATATTTAGTTAAACAAGAAGATTTAGAACATGAAGTTCAAGTTCATGAAAGATGTGGTAAAGAAGTAGAATTTGCTATTATGAAACAATGGTTTATAGACATAATGAATAATAAAGATGAGTTCTTGAAGATTGGTGAAGAAATTAAATGGTATCCAGCATATATGAAGGCTAGATATGATGAGTGGGTTAATAATATTGCTTGGGATTGGTGTATATCAAGACAAAGATATTTTGGTGTTCCATTCCCTGTTTGGTATTGTAAAGAGTGTAATACTCCAATATTTGCGAATAAAGAAGATTTACCAGTTAATCCTTTAGTAGATGAACCGAAAGTAGATACTTGTCCCAAATGTGGAAGTACTGAATTTGTTCCCGAAAAAGATGTTATGGATACATGGGCAACTTCTTCAGTTACCCCTCTTATAAATATGAAATATGGTGAAGAAGATAATTTAGAAGATATATTAAAACCTATGAGTTTAAGAACTAATGCTAGTGATATTATTAGAACATGGGATTTCTATACTATAGTTAAAAATTTCTATCATTTTGGAGTAAGACCATGGGATAATGTTATGATATCTGGTTTTGTTATGGCAGGTAAAGGTGAGAAAATCAGTAAGAGTAAAGATAATGCTAAAGCTGATCCTTTAAAAGTAATTAATGAGTATTCTGCTGATGTTGTTAGATATTGGGCAGGTACTGGAAGATTAGGTACTGATGTTGCTTTTAGTGAAGAGACATTACTAAGAGGAAAGAAGCTAGTTAATAAATTATGGAATGTTTCTAAATTTATTGAGATGCATTTAGAAGATTACGAAGATAGTGAACTTAATAATTTTGAATATTTAGATAAATGGATTATTGGTAAATTCATGGATATGGAAAAACAATTTATAAAATACTTAGAAGACTATGAAGTAGGACTAGCTCTTAACATATTAGAAAAGTTCTTCTGGGAGTTCTGTGATAACTACATTGAAATAGTTAAACATAGACTATATAGACCTGAAGAATTTGGAGATGAAGCGAGATATAGTGGTCAAAAAACAGTATACACATTACTATACAAATTACTTCAAGACTTTAGTATGTTTTTACCATATATTACTGAAGAAATATTTTCCAACATATATAAAGATGAATATAATAAAAACAAATCAATTCACTTAACTGAAATTAAAGAATTAGAATAT
>CAZTTS010000035.1:0-2051 GCA_964616165.1 uncultured Lachnospiraceae bacterium | reverse complement strand
AAGAATTAGAGAACGCTCTTATTGTTTTTAAAATATATGAATTAAGAAAAAAAGAAATAACAGGAAATTTTAATTTAGAGCACTTGCTATCAATACATAAATATTTGCTGTTTGACCTATATGATTTTGCGGGTAAGTTAAGAACAGAAAATATAGCTAAAGATAATTTTAAATTTGCTGACACTAGATTTATAGAACAGGAGTTAATAAAGCTATTTGAAGAGCTAAAAGCGGAAAGCTATTTATCAGGACTAAATAAAGAAGAATTAGCTAAAAGACTAGCATATTATCTTGCAGAATTAAATGTTATACATCCTTTTAGAGAGGGAAACGGCAGAGTAACAAGAGAATTAATTAGACAATTAGCCTTAAAGAACAATTATTTATTAGATTTAAGAAAAGTTAAATTTGAAGAAATTCTAGATGCTTCTATAAAATCTATAGTTGATGCAAAACCTTTAGAAGAGTTAATATATAAGTGTTTAGTTAAACAAAAAGATATAGAGTAATAGAATAATAAAAGAATGATTGTAGAATAGAAGAAGAATATATAGATAAATAATAAAATAAATAGATTAGAAAACACATTTGTGTTTTCTTTTTTATGTAACAAGATTAATACTTTTATATAAAAATAATTGCATAAACAAAGTGTATAAAATAGAATAAATATAGATAAAAATGTTTAGGAGATAATATGAGAGATGATAAAAAAGCTTTAAAATCTATCTATCGTAAAATGAAGATTGGAATGAAAGATTTCAAGAAAGTTCAAAATTTACTACTATATCAAGATGTAGAAGATAAGAATTAAAGGAGAAGGTATGACTAAAGAAAAAATATATTCTGAAGTATATGCTGTACTTCAGATGTTAGGAAACAAATATATTGAGAAAGTTCCTCATGGTTTAATGGAAATTATAGAAACAAGAAGAGATATTACATATAATCCAAAATATATAAGTTCTGAAGAATTAGAAGATCAGGGTATTTCAAGAGACAGTCTTACTATGATAGCTTTGATTCATTTAAATTATTGGTGTGATAGTGAAGTTGAAAAAAGTGAACTAAAAAAAGTTCTATTAGTAGAGAATTTCCTTAGTGAGGAAGAGATAGAAGAAGCAAAAAGTAAAGCTTCTATAAAAGAAGAAACTGAAATTAACAGAGAAGAAAAGATTAGAGAAGAATTAAATAGAGAAATTGAAGAAAAAATAAAACAAAAAAGAAAAGAAAGATCTTTCCTTTCTAAAATGAAGAAGAAACTACATAAAAATTGAAAAATAAGCAATTTTGTGATAAAATTCTATTTGAAATGTAGGAGGAAAAATGGCGGGACATAGTAAATGGAGCAATATTAAAAGAAGAAAAGGTGCTCAAGACGCAAAGAGGGGAAAAATCTTTACAAAACTAGGCAGAGAAATAAAAATTGCAGTAAAAGAAGGTGGACCAGATATTGAAAGCAATGTTAAATTAGCTAATGTTATAGCTAAAGCAAGAACTGCAAATATGCCTAATGAAACAATTAATAATGCTATAAAATCAGCTTCAGCATCTCAAGATAGTGATAAATTTGAAGAGGTAGTATATGAAGGATATGCACCAAAGGGTGTAGCCGTAATCGTAATAACAACAACAGATAATAGAAATAGAACCGTAGGAGAAGTCAGGTTTGCATTTGAAAAATCAGGTGGAAGTTTAGGAACACCTGGTTCTGTATTATATAACTTTGATAAAAAGGGTGTTTTAGTAGTTGAAAAAGAAGATTTAGCATATTCTGAAGATGAAATGATGTTACTTGCTATAGAAGCAGGAGCAGAAGATTTTAATGTACATGAAGAAATATATGAAATATTAACAGATTACCAAGAGTTTGCTAAAACAAGAGAAAACTTAGAAGAAAATGGAATTAAGTTTTTAGTTTCAGAAATACAAATGGTAGCCAAAAATTTAATTGAGTTAACAGAAGAAGAAGTAGAAAAATTTGAAGTAATGATTGAAAGATTGGAAGATTTAGATGATGTACAAAATGTGTATCATAATGCAGACATATA
>CAZTTS010000034.1:0-2052 GCA_964616165.1 uncultured Lachnospiraceae bacterium | reverse complement strand
GAAGATACTTTTCACATAAATTTGGAAGAGATGCCCTCGGGGGAGCGGAAACTCAGCATTTGATTCAGGTAGAAGTTTTTTGTCTATTTGTTAAAATAGAAAGCCGTTTCTCTCTACTTATTACCCTCAAAGTGGCGTAGAGGAAAACGGCCTTTTTTATAAAATATTTTTATTACTCTGTTTGTGTTTGCTTGCGCTCAATCAGGTACGCAACCAGCAAACCCAGGCCTGCGAAGAGCAGGGGGCTGCCCAGGATCAGGAATCCGTTGATACCATCGTACATGACCTCCCGGAGCGAGCCGGGATACCAGTAGCAAAGACCCACCCAGACAACTATCAGTCCTACGCCTAGCCCTAGCAGTAAGCAGGCTGTGCGTAAAGCAGAATATGGGCTTTTTTTAACCATTACCTCCCATTGGGGGTTGATTTCTTTATACGCCTGCAGGGTGGCGGGGTCCATAGTGGCCATAATGTCAAAAAAAGTCAGACGTTCTTTTCTGGTGGCCATGCGTGCCCAAATGGCATAAACAAAATAAAAGATAGTGGCTACAATCAGTACAGGAGTTAATTCCATTTTATTATTACTTTTAAAGGTTACTACTTTACTTGTACCCGTTTTGGGTTTCATCTGTTTGACGTAAAGCCTGTTTTTTGGTTACATCCTTGTAACGTTTTTAGAAGATTTGCGTCAAAAACAAAGAGAACAGAGCGCATTGAACAGGGATGCTGACTATATAAAAAGAACCAGGGCAGGAGATCTGCATGCCTATGCGGCTCTGGTGGATAAGTACCAAAGCATGGTTTTTGTTTTGGTACGCAGTGTTTGCCGTCATGCCGAGGATGCCCAGGAGGTGACTCAGGATGTATTCCTGCAGGCGTACAAGCAGCTGCACACCTTCAGAGGCGCGGCATCTTTTAAAACATGGTTGTACCGCATTGCCTACAATACGGCCATCAGCCACATAAGAAAGGTGCAGAGTAGGGAGCGGCGCGCACAGGACTACAGGGAACATGCCTTACATGCCTCGGCACAAACCTCGGTGCAGACTCCGACATATGCCGAGGAAGAACAAGACAGCGATGAGCAGCAACGCTATGAAAAACTGAGGTCACTGATAGCCTCCCTGCCTCCGAAGGAGCGCTTGCTCATAGAGCTGTACTACTACAAAGATTTGAAAATAGACGAAATAGCGCACATTTGTTCCTTGACTCCTTCCAACGTAAAAGTGAGTCTGTTCAGAATCCGCCAAAAACTAAAAGCAGGGATAGAAAGAGAAGCAATAACCATGAACACAAAAGACAAGCTATGAAAGAGCACGCCGATTATACAGAAAACAAGCTACTATCAGACAGCATAGAATCGAACTATGCAGATCTGTTCGAAAATAACCGCCGTCAATGGGAAGCCGAGGCGGCCGCAATGCCGCCCTTGGGAATGCTTGTGACCCGGAAGATTGCTGAGCAGCAAGCTGTCCGGCGCAAAAGACAAAGGTACGGCTTGGTGGCAGCGGCTGTTTGTGTATTGCTGGCAGTAGGAACGGCGGTGTTTTACACGGTGCCGCCTGTGCGAACTGCAGCCGCTCAAGCAAATGCAACTCTAGCACAACATAGTGCCGAGGCCCTTTTGGGCATTCAGCAAACAATCCGCAGAATCATCCGGCCCGTTTGGGTTCAAGTGCGGATGGCCGTACAAACTCTATTGCCGGGAGATGAGGCACGTCAAGGGGATATGGTTCGGCAAGGTGCACAGGCAATGACCACGATTGCAGATACGGCCAAAAAGGCCGCCGCGGTAGTGACCGGATGGCCTGTTCAGGTGTGGTATGTGTTATTCCTAATCGTGGGAATAGGGGTCTTGCTAGCCATAGATTTTTTGGTGCGTAAGGGTGCGCCAGATTGGATCAAGCGCGCCACTTTGGAATAGCAAATTTTCAATACGCTGGATGTCAGCTAAATATGTTTTGCTCAAAAACATTTGGCGCGCTTGATCCAATCTGGCACGCCAAAAGCACGCCAAAAGCACGCCAAAAGCACGCCAAAAGCACGCCAAAA
>CAZTTS010000033.1:0-2080 GCA_964616165.1 uncultured Lachnospiraceae bacterium | reverse complement strand
CGGTGTGGAAGGTCCATTGATCGTGCGGATACCCATTATTTCTTTAATCCAACGTGACGGTTCAGGGGACCCGACACCTTGTGGAGGGTACCCTGGAACCGATTGTTCGGCTATTCTTTTCGCTTCATGCCGTCATCCAGGTCAATAATTCGGAGCAGTAAGCGACCAAGCCAAGTTATACCCGTAGAACTGATTTTCATCATTCCGGTGGTATTGTCGAACTCAGGGGCATGTCCACTCTGTGGCGTACGGAAATGTGGACGAATAAGTTCTAGCCGCAAAAGGTGTGCTTTCATTGTTTCGTGTAGCGCCGCCTGATCTAGTGTCTCGGGTGATGCTCGGATGTAGGCTGTAGGGCCTTGAATCACATCTTTGTGTGCGGCCAGATAGGCATCATGATCAGGAGATGTAAGCTTTGCGTAGAACTGAAGAAGAATAATCTCTGCATCGCTTAATTCGCTAAGTAGTTGTAACAGTTTCTTCGCTTGTGATGCGGCAAGGTCTGGCTTCGCTAGACTGTTCTTGAAGAGAGAAGCTATCTGTTCGCGTCTTTCTTTTGATAATGCGCGCGCTGCCGCCATGAATCCGTCTTCTAAAAGATCAATATACTCGGGGGTGTTTAGCTTTGCCTCGATAGTGGGTTTATCAATCTGGGCAAGTTTATCATCGAGCATCTGGATGAATGAGCCCAGTCGGTCGATGCGCTGGTTCGGAATAATATTTCCGATTATTTCGGCAACCAGTGGACCAATAAATGGCGCAATGCCAACTATGCCCTTTGCAATACTAACTTTAATGTCGGTTGCTGATGTCTTGGTATCCATATTTTCCTCACCGAACGTTTCGGATCAGGCTGAGCTGCCTCTTGGCAGCGATAGCCTGGAACCGGTTGTTGGGAAAATTATTAATGCATTCTGACATTGCCTTTTCCTGTGATGACCCATGAGCCATCCCGCTTCTCAAATTCAATTAATGCGCCATCATCATCAGGTTGAGCTGTTGGGAGTTTTTCGGCGGTGAGGACTGATGCATTTGTAGGGGATTGAACATTTATACCCATTATCGATCCAATATCATCTTTATCGAGTGCGTTGAGAATGCCTCGAATGTCTTCTGTGGAAAGAATCGGCATAACCTTGGGTTTCTCCGGAGTCGGCAAGGCTTGATTCTCACTGGATTGGGCTGACGTTGTGGTTGCTACGATTGATAGCAGGATCAGCAGTATATATTTATTCATAATTATCTCTTATTCCCAACGTCACGGGTCAGGCTCGACCCACACGGGGAGAGACTAGCGTTTGTAGCGAGCGGAGGCCATCGCATTGCGCCAACTTGTGGGTCGTAGTCTGCACCCGATTGTTCTGCCCGATTTTCTTCAGATTTTTGCGGATTTTTCAAAAATGTGGTCCCAAAATGCCAAAAACGGGCTGTAAACGCCCGTATTTCGTGTTTTTCGACTGTTTTCGGAGTCCTTTTTCAAAAATCTGGCCTCGCGGAGGCCCGTAGGCTTCCGCTTGTCGCTTGTCGCCGTAATCATCATCAATTTGCATCATTTCTTTTGCAGAACGTCACGGGTCAGGGGACCCGACACCTTGTGGCGGGTACCCTGCACCCGCTTGTTCGGCTCCTATATGTTTTCCAACGCATATGAACCTTATGTAGTAAGTACCCAATTATGCATCCGAAAAGAACTGCGGGAGTCATAAGGAGCGTAAGAATAGCGGAATAAATGACAAAGATATTTGCGTTGCCAGGATAGGCTAATATTATCATTCCGGATGCACCAAGAAACACGCTACCTAGGGTAGTTGCAAGAATGGTCCACAAACGTCCATTGGCCAGCCAAGTACATATTAGGGCTATCGGGCATAAAAGCATCCATGAGCCTTGCGCGACGGCGCTTCTGCTAATATCAAGGTAATCGTATCCCCACATTACAAACATTATTACTGCTATTCCGCTTAGTCCCGCCACGCATGCCGTGACAACTGATTTGGCATTAAAATTCATAGTATCTCTTTTGCCGAACGTCACGGTTCAGGGGACCCGACACCTTGTGGCGGGTACCCTGGAACCGATT
>CAZTTS010000032.1:0-2118 GCA_964616165.1 uncultured Lachnospiraceae bacterium | reverse complement strand
AGATGCCGAGAATACTTACGGGTTACCCTGTTGGAACGGTAGGAAGTTGCTAGCTTTTTTTATGTCTAAAAACATATGGAAATATTTTCCGTGGTAGTATATAATAAATTATAGTAAATAAAAAAAATAATAAGAAAGCGAGATAATTATGAGATTTTACAAATGTGATGAATGTGATGATTTAGTTTTACAATTGTTTTCTAAAGATGGGCCAATGTTAGATTGTCCAGCTGGCAGAACAGAAGTAAAAGTAGGGACAATAGATGCATCTTTAGAAAAACATGTCCCACATATAACGAGAGAGGGAGATATTCTAAAAGTTCAAATAGGTGAAGTTGAGCATCCTATGATTCCAGAACATTGGATTGACTTTATATTAGCAGAAAAAACAAATGGTTTTGAATTAATTAAATTAAAGCCAGGTGATGCACCTTATGCAGAATTTGATGCAAAAGATGTTGTAGCAGTGTATGAATTCTGCAATTTACACGGACTATGGAAAGCAGAAATTTAATAAAAAATATAATTTAATGGAGATGAAATGGAAATAATTGTAGCAGTTGATAAAAACTGGGGGATTGGTTATCATGGAGACTTACAGGTTAGAAATAGTGAAGACTTAAAAAGATTTAAAGAAATAACTACTGACAATATAATTGTATTAGGAGCTAAAACTTTAGAAACTTTCCCTGGAGCAAAACCCTTACCTAATAGAATAAATATAATATTAAATGATCAAGAAGAAGCGAAAGAATTTGACGGCAACTATATAGTGAATTCTTTTGAAGAATCAGTTAATAAAATAAAAGAAATAAAGAAAGTGTTTCCTGCAAAACAAGTATATATTGCAGGGGGAGAAAGTGTATATAAGCAATTTTTAGATTACTCTCATATGGCAATTGTGACTAAATGGGACTTTGAAGAAGACACAGATGCATATTTTCCTAATTTAGATGAACTAGAAAATTGGAGTATATATTCAGAACAAAACATTAAAAATGATGAAGGGAATTATATCGTTTCAACATATGTTAATGCAAAAGTAAAAGAATTATAATTTTATATAATTATAAATAAAAATAAATTTGCTACATGAGATAAAAGAGGATTATGGATAATTTAAAATTAGTTTTTCCAAGCGAAGAACACGAACAAAAAGCAATTGAATATATTAATGAATTTATTGAATATAATTCTGAAAATAACGGTACAGGTGGACTAGACAGGTATGTTGATGATTATTTGGCTTGGCTAGAAAAACTACATAACGAATTAAACAAAATTAATATAGAAAAAGGACGAGTTCCAGCTAGTACATTTTTTGCTATTAGAGCAAGTGATAATAAAATAGTAGGAATGATAAATATAAGGCATGAACTAAATGATAATCTTTTGAGAAAGGGAGGTCATATAGGCTATGGTGTTAGACCTACTGAAAGAAGAAAAGGCTATGTAACAAAAATACTATATTTAGGCATAAAAGAAGCTAAAAAATTAGGTTTAGAGAAACTATTATTAACATCTGATAAGAGCAATATAGGTTTAGTAAAAGCAATACAAAAAAATTGGGGTGTTCTTGAAAATGAATTTCAAGAAGAAGATGAAATTATACAAAGATATTGGATTGATGTTAATGAAGCATTAAATAAAGGAATTAAAACAAATAAATAAAATAAAATAAATATAAAATAAATATAAAATGGGCATATCTATTGAGATATATCCATCTTTATTGGTCCCATATCTTTGTAATCTTCTATTTTAATATCTTTTAAATCTTTAGAATTATCAAAATTATAAAAATCTGTGATTTTTGGATTAAGCCATAGTTTTGGAGCAGGATAACTTCCGATTTCATCATACCTTCTTATTTGTTCTTTAATTCCATCAACTTGATTTACGTAAATATGTGCATCTTTGATTGACCAGAAGATTTTACCTGGTTTTAATCTAGAAACATGCGCAATCATTGAAAGTAGGGTTGCATATTGAGTTACATTAAAAGGAAGACCTAAAGGAACATCTGCTGATCTTTGATGTACCCAAATATTAATTGTATCATCAGTAATATCCCATTCAGTAGACCAAACACAAGAAGGAAGAACTGCTGTTTCTAAA
>CAZTTS010000031.1:0-2127 GCA_964616165.1 uncultured Lachnospiraceae bacterium | reverse complement strand
ATCGGGTGCAGGGTACCCGCCACAAGGTGTCGGGTCCCCTGACCCGTGACGTTGGAGCTAGAACGATGAACGAAACCGGAAAGAGCGGAATTGAAAAATGGCTGCCCGTCGTGGCGACAGTGGTGCTTTTTCGGGTCCTGCTGATTCCCACGGAGGCAATCACCTCGACGCTTGCCGTCGGTTTGGGGCGAATTCCCTACGAGTTCATTCAACACGTTCGGGGCGCACTCCCGATCCTCGCTCCGGTGGTTGCGGTTGCCTTGGCCGTACTCGTGGCACGAGCCGTCGAAACGAAGATTCTGATGCTCGGACAGACAAAGAAACGGACGCTACTGATCGTCTTGGTTGTTCTGTCCCTCTTGCCTTGGCAACTCCAAATTAAGACCACGACACGGGCACTCACGTGGGACGAAGTGCCTGACAATGTGAGGAAGGAAATGGGGCTCCAACAACAGGGTGGTGGGTATTCGCCGCCCGCTGCGCGGTCGGCTCAACCCACACCCTGAACGTTCGCACTTAGGAAGGGATATATGGAAACGAAATGAAGCTTCCCTTATTACATTTTCTCTGTGTGTATGCCTTACTCGTGTCCTATGCCTCGTACGCACAACTAACCTACTCCATCTCCAACAATCAGGTCACCATTACAGACTATGAGGGGGAACTCTCAGGCCATTTGGAAATCCCATCTGAAATCGAGGGTTATCCGGTAACCAGGATCGGCGGCAGCGCCCTCATGTTTTGTAACAATCTTACCAGTATCAACATTCCCGACAGCGTGACGTCTATCGGGGGAGATGCAATCTATGGGTGCTATAAGCTGATCCAGGTGGGACTCGGCAGCGGAGTCAATACGATTGAAAACTACGCCTTCAGGCATTGCACCCTTTTGCCAAGTATTGTAATCCCCTCGAATGTATCTTCGATAAAATATGGGGCTTTCTCAGGATGCTATGCCATGACCAGCGTGTACTTTCGAGGTAACGCCCCGATTACCGAATCTTGGGCATTTGGCGATTCCTCGCCCACCATCTATTACCGCTACGGAACCACCAATTGGGGCGCAATATATCAAGAGCACCCCACCACCATCTGGCCGGAATGCCTTACGGCGACAATCACGCCGTCCGGTTTTGTCATGGCTGTTGTTGCCAGCTCCAATCAAACCATTGTGGCGGAAACGTGCGCAGGAATGTCGGGTGGGGTCTGGACCCCGATTTCAACCAACCCCATGACAGGCGCGCCCGTTGAAATCACAATCCCGTATGCCACCAATGAACTCATGCGATTCTATCGCGTTTTCTTAAAGCAACTCACCCCGTGACATGATAACAGATGCGAACAATCGGGTGCAGGGTACCCTCCACAAGGTGTCGGGTCCCCTGACCCGTGACGTTGGAAGGAGAATCATATGAAATATATGTTCGTTATAGTTCTGCAATTATTCGTCGGATTATCCGTTTATGCAACGACACCATTTTCTGCAAAGATCTTCTGTGATGATCCATACTGTTTTGCAGTCGGTTTCCCATGGCCTGATCAGAATGACAGTGTTCTTATGATTCGAAATATGAGCACTACGCATAATTACAGCCTCAATGACCTAGGCATTGACATCCGCCATACAACAACCGCGGGATATGACTGGTATGAGAATGCCATTGGAATGCTAATGGAGGTCCGAGTAAGAACAACGAATTCTATGCCGTGGATGAGAATATTTTACTTCAGAAATATGGATGGTAAGGAAATATTAATCAACACTCATACTGGGCAATATATCGACAAGAAATCGATAATACTTGATCGGCATATGTATCAAAGAAATCTTGAATCTCACATCATGTCATTATTGTCATCTCCGAAACCTAGAGATAGACAGACCGGTGCAATTCATGCTGGTATTTCACAACTTACCAATGGATTGCCAATACTAAGAGGCTTGATCCATGATAAAAGCTATACAATTCATATTAATCAAGGCGAAGCAAAGCAAATATATTTTGTTAAAGAAGCCGCAGAAGAGGCGATAAGGGTTATTACTGAAAGAAAGTCAGAAAACGATAATTCTTCCAACAAGGGGGTCCAGGCTATCGGCGACAAGTCGCCTCAGCCTGACCCCTGACG
>CAZTTS010000030.1:0-2435 GCA_964616165.1 uncultured Lachnospiraceae bacterium | reverse complement strand
AAAGTATTAATTGTAGATGATAATAAACAAATAACATCAATATTAGAAGAATATGCTAAAAAAGAAGGTTATGAAACTATAGTTGCTTTTGATGGTGAAGAAGCAATTAAATTGTTTGAAAAAGAAGAACCAGATATTATTCTTCTAGATGTAATGATGCCTAAAAAAGATGGTTTTACAGTATGTCGTGAAATACGTGAAATATCTAATGTACCAATAATTATGATAACAGCTAAAGGTGAAGATTATGAAAAAATAATGGGATTAGAGATGGGTGCAGATGACTATATACTAAAACCTTTTTCTCCAAATGAAGTTATGGCTAGAATAAAAGCTATTATGAGAAGAATAATAATAGAAGAAAAAGAATCTAATATTTTTACATATGATAATTTAACTATTAGTTTAGATAATTATTCAGCTAGCATAGATGGAAAAGATTTGTCATTAACTAAAAAAGAATTAGAAATATTATGGACATTAGCAACAAACAAGAATAAAGTTTTTTCTCGAGATAATCTTTTAGAAAGTATATGGGGAATAGAATATTATGGTTATGATAGGACAGTTGATAGCCATATGAAAAGATTGAGAGCAAAGATAGATAAATATAAGCGTGATAAATGGGATATTAAAACAATATGGGGTGTAGGGTATAAATTTGAGGTAGTAGATGAAGAATAAGATAGCTTTAAAACTAAGTATATATTTTGTAATAGTATTATTAATATTTTCTTTAATAGTAGGTGGTATTTTTATATATTTATTTAAAAACAATGCAGTAGAAATACATAAAAAAGAACTTTTTAAATATGCAGAATCTATAACTGAAGCTATTTCACAACAAGAAAATTATAGGCCATATTTAAGATTTATAATGGATATAACAGATACAGATGTATGGGTTTTAAATGAAAATATGGAAAACATAAATATTCATAGAGATAAAAGAAATATAAAAGGAATGCAAAGTTTATCTGAACTACCTTCAAATGCAGAAGAATTAATAGAAGAAGTATTTAAAGGTGAAACTGTTTACAGTGAAAGTTTTAGTGAAACAATAGGACAACCAACTATAACAGTTGGAGCACCTATAAAAAATATTAATAATGATAAAGTAGATTATGTATTATTATTACACTCACCTATAGAAGAAACTACAGGAGCAGTAAATAAAGCTGTTTCATTACTTATACTGAGTATTCTTTTTGCTCTTGTTCTTGCATATTTATTATCAATAATACTTTCATATTCTTTTACAAGACCATTAAATAAAATGAAAAAAACAGCATTAAAACTTTCAGAAGGAGATTATAAAGCACAAAGCAATATAAAGTTGAATGATGAGATTGGAGAATTAGCAAGTACAATAGATATGCTGGCTGGTAGACTTGATGAAGTAAGTAGAGAAAGTGATCGACTTGAAAAATTACGTCAAGACTTTATAGCTAATGTTTCACATGAATTAAGAACACCTATTACTGTTATTAGGGGTTCATTAGAAGCATTAGAAGATAAAGTAATTACTGAACCTGAAAAAATAGAATCATATTATACTCAAATGTTAAATGAGTCAAAAATTTTAGAAAGAATAGTAGATGATCTGTTAGATTTATCTAAACTTCAAAATACAGATTTTAAAATAGAAATGTCTGATGTAAATATAAATGAACTTTTAGATGATATAATTAAAAGTGCTAAACATTTAGCTAAAGACAAAAATATTGAAATAAAACCCAATATATTGCAAAAAGATTTAAAATTAAAAGGAGATTATGGAAGACTTAGACAAATGTTTATGATAATTATAGATAATGCAATTAAGTTTTCTCCAAAAAAGGGAGTAATAAATATAGAGGCTAAAGACAACACAATATCAATACACGATTCTGGTAAGGGAATAGATGAAGAACTTTGGCCATACATATTTGATAGATTTACTAAAATACAAAGTGAAGAAAATAAAATTGGATTAGGTTTAGGATTAACTATTGCTAAGCAAATTGCAAAAAGACATAATTTGTCATTAATTGCAGAAAACCATCCAGGTGGTGGTGCTGTATTTATTTGTGAATTATAGAAAGTAATGAAAAACAAATATAAATACCTTTAAAAAGAACTTAAAAAAACATAATTTTGTCATAATTATTATATAAATTATAATTACAGTAAAATTACTGAAAAATAATTGGAGGTAAAAAATGAAAAGAACAAAAAAATTAATAGGTGTAGGAGCATTTGTTTTCTTTATCTTATTAATATCAACAACTGTATTCGCTGTTTCAAAATATAATTCTCCTGCAGAAGCAGTAGCAGGACTAACAGGTAGATCAGTAGATAGCGTTGTTCAAGAGAGAAGAGATACTGAAAAAACTTATGGTACAATTGCAAAAGAAGCTGGTAAACTAGAAGAATTTAAGGAAGAAAAAATAGAA
>CAZTTS010000029.1:0-3276 GCA_964616165.1 uncultured Lachnospiraceae bacterium | reverse complement strand
TTTATTATTATCATTTTAATATTAGTAATTGTAATATTCTTTTTATTATTCATGGCTTTTATGCAAATAAAAGCAGCTGGTATGGAAGTAAAAGATTTTTGGTCTTTCGTGAAAGCACATGACACATTACATAAACTATATAAATTCTCTACAATGTACGAGAAATTGCCACCTAACGAACAATTGGTATTTGTTAAAGAAGCAGAACAAGTATTTTCTGCATTTGACAAAGTTCCTAATAAATTGTGGGAAGAAGAATATGCTAAATATATGAAAGTATTATCACAATATCAAGATATAAAAGTTAGTGAGTGGAAAAATAGACAAAACAATTCTTAAATTCGAAATAAAAAAATACTAATAAAGGGGGTATTCAAATGAAAGAGAATACTGGTATAACCTTAATAGCACTAGTAGTAACAATCATAATTCTCTTAATTCTATCAGCAGTAACCATAACATTAATTATGGGTCCAAATGGAGTGATTCAAAAAGCACAGGATACAAAAGTAGCAGGTAGATATGCCGCTATAATGGATAAAATATATGAAAGAGATGCTAGAGTAGAAATAGCATCAAGAACAAATGGAGAAATAGAGTCAATTCCAGAATTTATAGAACAATTAGAAGCAGCAGGCTTAATTACTTCGGAAGATTCATATGCAGGCAATATTATATCTATAGGTTTGCAAAAAGACGGAACATATAAGTATACAATAAATATTAGAGAAGATATTTATATTGCAGACATAGATTTATATAACAGCTTACCAGATGCAAGTCTCCCGGGCAATGAATATCTTAAAAATATGACATTAATAATGAGAATTAGTGAGCCAGGAGAAACAGTAATTCTTCCTATTAGCAATACAACAGGTCTTACAATTAATTGGGATGCAGGAGAAGACGAAGAGGAAAATGAAAACAATTATATTACGCCATACCCAACAATAAACCCAACATATACTTATTCAGAACCGGGAGATCATGAAGTACGAATTAAAGGTATAGCATTACCGGGAACAAGTTTTGGATATGATGTTGATATAGATAGATGGATGGAAGATTACCCATATTCTCAAGAATTAGAGCTAATAGCTATAGAAACAAAATTAATAAAAGTAAAATATTGGGGTGAAAATAATTTTGAAAAGATAGGTTTTTTAGGATCAAGAATACAAGACAATATAGGAATACCAAGCAAAAATAGTTTTGCAAATATTACAAATTTTGATTTTACTTTTGCTTTTATGGGAATATTTGGTTTTATTCTAGGTGAGCAACCAATGAACATTACAGATG
This sequence comes from uncultured Lachnospiraceae bacterium, assembly GCA_964616165.1. Lineage (GTDB taxonomy): Bacteria > Bacillota > Clostridia > TANB77 > CAG-508 > CAZCCM01. Next base: position 1,974 of record CAZTTS010000029.1, on the reverse strand, counting down.
AATATGAATCTAGATATGAATACTGTGTTAATTTACCTAAAACAAATAATAGTTATTATAGAGATTTTAACCAGACTTCATTAAATGAGATACTTTATAAAAATTGCAATGTTGAGGCACCATCTATACCTGTGATTAATCTTCCGGAAAATTTATTTGCATATTGTCCTAATGTAACAAACTTTGATTTTACATTTTTTGCTAATCAAACGATTGAAAATATACCAGAAAGGTTGTTTGAAAATTGTTTAGAAGCAACATCTTTTAGGGGAACTTTTGGAGAATGTTCAAATATAACAAGCAATATTCCTGCAAAATTATTTGCAAACTGTTCTAAAGTAACGTCTTTTATGGCAACCTTTTCGGGTTGTCATAATTTAACAGGTGATATTCCTGCAAGCTTATTTGATGCTTGTCCAAATGTAGAATCTTTTTCTTTTACATTTGCTTCCTGTACTAATTTAGAAGGCTTAGCACCTAATTTATGGGAAAGAGAAAATAATCCAAACGGTTTACGGTTGTTTTATTAGTTGTACAAATTTGACAAATTACTATATAATTCCTCATGATTGGAAATTTACAAATATTCTTGTATAATTTTAAATATTAAAAGATTTTTAGGCTTTTATTTATAAAAAAATATTAGAAAAATAGACAAAACAATTCTTAAATTCGAAATAAAAAAATACTAATAAAGGGGGTATTCAAATGAAAGAGAATACTGGTATAACCTTAATAGCACTAGTAGTAACAATCATAATTCTCTTAATTCTATCAGCAGTAACCATAACATTAATTATGGGTCCAAATGGAGTGATTCAAAAAGCACAGGATACAAAAGTAGCAGGTAGATATGCCGCTATAATGGATAAAATATATGAAAGAGATGCTAGAGTAGAAATAGCATCAAGAACAAATGGAGAAATAGAGTCAATTCCAGAATTTATAGAACAATTAGAAGCAGCAGGCTTAATTACTTCGGAAGATTCATATGCAGGCAATATTATATCTATAGGTTTGCAAAAAGACGGAACATATAAGTATACAATAAATGTTAGAGATGGAATGATAAGTGTTGCAGATATGGATTTATATAATAGTTTACCAGATGCAAGTCCGCACCTTCAAAATATGATACTGGCAGTAAAAACTAAAAATCCAGGACAAACAGTAACTCTGCCCATTAGTAATACAACAGGATTAAGTATCAATTGGGGAGAAGATGAATCTAGTGATTTCCAAGTTCAAGATGGTAATCCAAATCCAAGTTTTAATTACCTTACAGCAAATACATATGAAGTACAAATAAAAGGAACAGCAGCCCCTGGAGCAAGTATTGGAATATATGTTGATATAGAAGAAATTGGACCGGAAATTCAGGCAACTTTAATGGAATTTCCAGTTGTTGGTATAAGGTCTTGGGGCGAAAATGGCTTTTCGAAATTTTATAATATAGCTTTTGGCTTAGAAGAAGAGATTCCACTTCCTACTAAAAATAGTTTTAAACATGTTGAAGAATTTAATGGAACTTTTATGTTCATGGGAATAAAGAGTCTTATAGAAGCTGGAGTATCAGATCCTAGAGAAGTTTTGCCAAGCGTACTTTTTGAAATACCAGAGAATTTTTTTGGTTATTGTCCACAAGTGAAGTTTTTTGAAAATATGTTTTTTCAATCTTTTAGTTTAATAGGGAATATTCCAGAAAGATTATTTAATAATTGTTCTACTGTTGAAAGTTTTCACTCTACTTTTCATAATTGTTTTAATTTAGAAGGAAATATAACACTAAATCTATTTTCGAAATGTAATAATGTTACAAATTTTCAAGAGACATTTGCTGGATGTAATAATTTAGTTGGTATGGCTCCAGCAATATGGGAAAGAGCAAATGTTTTATATGGCACACATTGTTTTCTTGATTGTCATAATTTAACTAATTATCAATCGGTTCCATATATGTGGGGTGGACCTGGC
>CAZTTS010000028.1:0-3387 GCA_964616165.1 uncultured Lachnospiraceae bacterium | reverse complement strand
CAGGAGCTGCACAAATGGATGGAGCGATACTAGTTGTATCAGCTGCAGACGGACCTATGCCTCAAACAAGAGAGCATATATTACTTGCTAGACAAGTTGGAGTTAAATATATAGTTGTATATTTAAACAAAACAGATATGGTAGATGATCCAGAACTATTAGAATTAGTTGAAATGGAAGTTAGAGATTTATTATCAGAATATAATTTCCCTGGAGATGAAATTCCAATAATCAAAGGTTCATCACTAAAAGTACTAGAAGCAACATCAACAGATCCAGAAGATCCTGTTTATGCACCAATGAAAGAATTAATGGATGCTATTGATTCATATGTACCAACACCTGAAAGACCTACAGACCAACCATTCTTAATGCCAGTTGAAGATGTCTTTACTATTACTGGTAGAGGAACAGTTGCTACAGGTAGAGTTGAAAGAGGAAAACTATTATTAAACGAAGAAGTAGAAATTGTTGGTATGACTGATGCTAAAAGAAAAACAGTTGTAACAGGAATTGAAATGTTTAGAAAACTTCTAGACTCAGCAGAAGCTGGAGATAATGCAGGATTACTTTTAAGAGGAATTCAAAAAGATGATATTGAAAGAGGTCAAGTATTAGCTAAACCTGGATCAATTGCACCACATACTAAATTCTCAGCAGAAGTTTATGTTCTAGACAAATCAGAAGGTGGAAGACATACACCATTCTTTAATGGATATAGACCACAATTCTATTTTAGAACAACAGATGTTACTGGAGTAATTCAATTACCAGCAGGAACAGAAATGGTTATGCCTGGTGATAATGTTACAATGGATATTGAGTTAATTACACCAATTGCTATTGAAGAAGGACTAAGATTTGCTATCCGTGAAGGTGGTAGAACAGTTGGTTCTGGAATAGTAACTAAAATTAACTAATAATATTTAAAGAATATGTAAAAATTAATTACTTAATATTAAATAATAAAAAGAGTCTTAGGGCTCTTTTTTTATCTCCAAATTGTTGAAAGATGTATGAATTGGTAATATAATACTTATATACTAAGAATTTCATAATATTCTTGAACATTTTAAAAAAGAAATTAAAATTAATATATAAGATTGATGTAAAAGGGGTAGAAATGGATATATTTGAATATCTAAAAAATGAAAGACGTAGCTTTTCTCAAAAAGCATTTTCAATAGTTGATAGTATTATTTTAACAAAATTATCTTATCTTAAATTTGATAATATTATACCTAAAGATGGAATTGTACTTAAAGATACATTTAAAGCAGAATATTATGATAATATTCTTGATGTTTTAAGCCATAAAGAAGAATTTACAAAGCTATATACTCTTGTAGTTTTAAGTCCAAGATTTCGTGATATAAAATTAAAATATTATATTGTAGATAATGATCCTAAAGCTATAAAACAATTTTCTGCGATAACTTTCCTTATTGGAGATAAAATATATATTGCTTATAGAGGTACTGATACTACTGTTTTAGGTTGGAAAGAAAACTTTCATATGACATATGAATATCCAATTGAATCACAAAAACAGGCTGTACAGTATTTGACTAATGTATACAAGAAAGAAAAGAAAAAGATGTTAGTTGGAGGTCATTCAAAAGGAGGGAATTTAGCAATTTATGCAACTATAAATGCAAAAGCTAATATTCAAAAAAACATAATAAAAGCATATTCTTTTGATGGTCCAGGATTTCCTGAAGAGGTTTATCTTTCTCGTGAGTATAAAGCTATAAGAAATAAAATAATAAAAGTAGTACCACAAGAATCTTTAATAGGATTAATGTTTGAAAAAGATAAATATTTAATTTGTAAAAGTAATGAAAAAGGATCACTGCAACATGAACCATTTTATTGGAGAGTAAAGGATGGAGATTTAGTATATTTAAAAACACTTGCCAAATCTTCAGTTAGTTTTAATAGTGTTTTGATGAAATGGTTAGAGAGTGCAACTGTAGAAGAAAGAGAGCTTTTTGTTGATACATTATTTTCAATGATTAAAGCTGAACATGTACCAAATCTTTATTCAAAATTAGTTGTTATTCAAAATACTCCAAAATTTATTCGAGGATATAATAAATTAGATCCAGATAGAAAAGAATTTATGTCAGGAATATTTAAAAATTTGATAAGTACAATAGTGGGAAAAGAAGAAGAAAAAGAAACGAATAAGAGAAAAGAAAATAAGCCAAAGAAAACAACAAAACCTAAGAAGTAAAAGCATTAAACAGAAATAAAAATTAAAACATTAAAAAAAGACTTGACAAGAATTAAAATCACCACTATACTGTTATTCCAAATATTTATAAAGGAGGGATGTTATGAAAGGTGATACTCTAAACGAAGATGATTTTGACTATGAAATAAATGATGACATGGAAATATATGAAGAAGAATACGACCTTGATGATGATTATGATGATAAAGATGAATAAGAAGAATAATTAGCGTGACTAGAATAAGAAGAATCAAGCAAAGTAAGCAAGATAATTAAAGTAAGTAGTCTAAAAACTACAGAGTATTTATTAATAAAAAAGCAATTAAAAGATGAGATATATATCTCGTCTTTTTATTGTAGAGAGATGTTTTTCACGGCATAATTAAAATAAGTTTTTGTTGAAAAACGAGATTATATAATATATAATTTTAAATACAAGAAGAATTTGGAGGAGATAATGAAATACTTTAATGATGCAATTTTGGGAAATGATGAGATAGTTTTAAGTTTAAATAAAAAAGGGAAATTATTAAGATTATTTTATCCTTCACCAGATTTTAGACAGTTTTTTAAAGATGTAGATATATTATTTAGAATAAATGATAATGAAATTTATGATGTTAATGATGATTTTACGAGTGTATATAATCAATATTATGTAGAAAATACTAATATAGTAAAAACTGAAATAACAAATAGTAAATATAATTTAAAAATAATACAAACAGATTTCTGTATGTTAAATGAGGCAGTTGTTGTTAGAAGATATGAATTTGAAAACTTATCTAATCAAAACTTGAACATTAGAGCTATTGTTCATGCTGATGCTATTGCTAATGAAAATGTTGATACAAGTGGATATTTTAAAAATAATTCATTGATACAGTACAATCACACAGCTGCAGCAAGTTTTTTCTCTAATTATCCAATAGAGAAATATAAAGTGAATAATATGAATAAAGATTTATCATTAAATTTTGAAAATAAAGAATATATTGGTCTATCTTCAGCTTCAACAATGTTTTTAAAACCATTTGACTTGAAAGCAGGAGAAAAACAAGAAATTGATATATACCTACATCTAAATGATAATTCTAAAATAGGTGTTTTAAATGATTTAGATAATGAAATTAATAGAATTAGAAAAATAA
>CAZTTS010000027.1:0-3650 GCA_964616165.1 uncultured Lachnospiraceae bacterium | reverse complement strand
TAACGCTGCTTGTGGCCAGTTGGCGGGGGCCTACCGTGACGATCAAAAACAAGGAAGAAGGATCTAATAATAAAACAGAAGATAATAAGCCCACTTACAAGTACAATACGATAGAAAATGAAAAAACTAACTTGGGTGATTTTGAAAGATTTTCCTTGAGAGTTGTTACAGATGAAAAACTTAATAAAGAACAGATAGAAACACTATTAGATAAAATAGAAAAGGATACAAAATATAATAAGAAAAAAGACCAATTATACATATTCTTGTATGATGAAGAATTAATTTCAGATAGTAGCTTTTCTCTAGGAAGGCTTGTTCATAAAGATAATGAAACTGAAATAAATTCAAGTGAAAAAGATTGGAGTAAACAACCAACAAAAGAAGATTATGAGATTTATACAAATTTCATGGATAAATCAATGGAGTTAGCTGAAAAAGATATTTTTGAAGATGATGAATATGTGGCAAATGAAGTATCAGAAGAAAAAAATATAAAAATAGAAACCATTTTAGAAAGTGTTGATAAGGTTAATTTTTGGATAATGTCAGGATTTTAAAACCCTAGAAAGATAAAGGAGTTGCAACTCCTTTATCTTTCCATTTCCCAAGTTCTGCTTTTGCTTTTTTGTTGCTCAATAGCCTTATTAAAATCATCAGCCAAGCCTTTGTCAATAATATAATTGCTTAAAGTATCAACCTTTTTTTCTAAACCCCTTATCGTATTTCTAGTTTCTGCTTTTTCCTTTAATTCTTCTAAATTCATTTTTTTTACATTCTCAGATTTTTCAATAGTCAGCTGGTTAACTTTCTTTTCTAGGTTATGGACTTTATTTTTTAAAATATCATTATTCTTTTTTAAAATTACAGTATTTTTCCTATAATTTTTAGCCATATTTTTAAATTGTTCAAGAAGGTCTTTCTTAATTTCAACATAGTCCTTTTTAAATAGCTTTTCCTTGCCTTGTATTTGCCCTAATTCCCTTATTTCTGCTTCTGCTATATCTAACATAGCCAACTCATCTTTAAAAGCCTGTAAATCGATTTTAAGGCTGTCTAGTTCCTTTTGAGCAGTACCCCTTTTAAGTTCATCTATTGCTTTATTACCTTCTTTGGTTTTTTCATTTAAAATTCCAATATCACGACCAAATATTTCTTTCATATGATTTTCTAATTCAGGGTGAAAACTCCTTAAATGGCTTCTAGTGATTAGGTCATTGGCAGATACCTTTAAATCACCCCTTTTTTTATCTCTAACTACTGGAACAAAGGCAAAGTGCATATGTGGTGTGGTTTCATCAAGATGAACAAAAGAAGAAATTACATTTTCTTTTCCATATTTATTTTCAAGAAAATTATATGATTCTTGAAAAAATAGTCGCTGATCTTCCTGTGTTTCTATTTTTTCAGGCAGAGTTACAACCCAAGAAGCCATTACATTTACATCTTTTCTGTTTAGACATCTAACTTCGGAAGTCCTATTTTTTATAAATTCCATCTGATTTTTTTCATCTGCTAGGTTGTAATTTAAACTGGTCTTTTCTGTATCTATTTCTTGATTTCCAAACTTAATGTATTCCCCATTCTCTTTTTTGTATCTTTCAAAATGTCTTGTAACTCCCCCTATTTGTCCTTTTGTAAATTTATCTATGTGAGCCAAAACATAACCCCCTTTCATAGCAAAGGCAAAACGATATAATTTCCCTAATTATATCGTTTTGCCTTTTGCCATAGCAAGTTATGGCAAATAAATTGCCACTTGTCGGGGAAACCCCGAACCCCAAAAGACTAAAGGAAAAAATCCTATCGGATTTTAATTATAAAAACCATCTTAACCCAAAACTTTACTGCCAAGATTACCGTTCACTTTTATTAAATCAAGGTAGTATTTTTCAAGAAAACCACTTGAAAAATCTCCACCTTGATTTAATAAATTTTTTCTGCTTTGCAATATACGAGCAAAGGACATACGAGGATAGAATAAAAATTCTCTTTCCTTTGCTCTTTTTAAGTTTAGCAGAAAAAACCATTCTCTAGGTTTACTTTAACTTCAAGTATCTTTGAGCTTCAGGAAACCAAGGATAGAATAAAAAAAACCTTGATGATAAAGGGTTTTCAAAACTTCCTTGGTGGCTCGGGGGTGTGGGGGCAGATAGCCCCCGCATAGAAAACTTACTTAAACCAACAAAGTAAATGGAACGATCGGGGGGATATAATAGAAATGCCAAACAGGGAAATAAAACTTTGATTTAAACTTCCCTGTTTGGCACCTTAAACTTATCCCCCCGAAAAATTTTGTCAAGAAAAAAAGCAAGTGGTTTTCTTGCTTTTTAGGGTGGAGATTTTTTTAAGCGGTTTTCTTAAAAAAATACTACCCAGTTCTTGATAAAATTTTAGTGTAATGGTTTCTTATGTATCAGCTTTTAGAAGATAGAAGAGGGAATAAGGCTTAAAAAGAGTGATAAAGCTTGATATATAGCCATTATTCAAACTTTCCTTATGTGTCATAGCTGGTGAAACATATATGTGTCATAGCTGGTGAAACATAAAGAAAAATATTGTTCAAAAATTACCTTGCTTTTCCTAAATTGAAATGATATTATTATTATTGACACAATTCGTATCATATTTAATACATATATGTTTCATTAATAAAAAAAGAAAGGGGAACAGCAAATGGCTGAATTATTTGTGAGTAATGACAAAGATATATTAAACCAAAATACTGTTACTTTTGAAGAAAGAAAAAAGCAAATTCAAGAAGAAAAAAAATTAGAACAAGAACAATTAAAAAGAGAAAAAAACAGTCCCTTTAATTCTTTCATTCAAGTAAATAAAAGGACATATCAACTAGAGGACAAGCTAATGAAAGAAAGTCCTTTAGCTTATAGGATATGGAGATTTTTAGCTAATAATATGGATAGTTATAATGCTGTAATAGTATCTCAAGAAGTATTAACTGAAATGTTTGAAGTTTCAAGATCCACAATATATAGAGCAATTAAAATTTTAGATGAAGGAAATTATATAAAAATCTATAAATCAGGAACTTCCAATGTTTATGCCCTTAATGATGATATGGTTTGGAACTCCTGGGGAACTAATAAAAAATATTCTAAATTTAATGCTAATGTTATTATTTCAGAAGATGAACAAACTGAAGAAATTAAAAAGGAATTAAAAGACTTAAAGATTGAAAAGCATAAAGAAGTAAAATTTTAATATTTAAGGAGTTGATAAAATGATTAAAGGAATTGAAAAACTAACAAAAGAACAAGTTGAACATATGAAAAAAGTTAATAAGCTTCATTCTGATTGTGTAGGAACTGATTACAAGTCAGGAATGAAAGTAGTTGAAGCTTGGGTTGATGAAAATAATACTGTTTGTGTAAGACTTAAAAATGGAAATTGGTTTCATTACTCTAAGGATAATACTTGGTTTTAAGTGTTATACATAACAAAATTATAAAAAAATAAAGGAGGAAATTGTATGAGTAAAAAAGAAACAAAAACTAAAAAACCATTTTACAAAAGAGGTTGGTTTATAGGTATTGTAGCACTTTTAATAGTTTCAGCTATTTTTGGTGGTGGAGATAAAGATTGCGATTAAATAAGAAGGAGAAAATATAATTATGTCCAAGTATAAAAAA
>CAZTTS010000026.1:0-3668 GCA_964616165.1 uncultured Lachnospiraceae bacterium | reverse complement strand
GTTGTCTTGATTTATCAAACTATACAAGTATAGATCCAGCATGGAAATAATTTTTTTATATTAAAGTAAAAGATTAAAAAAACTTAAAACAATATATTTTTATATTTAAATAAATAATAAGATGTGTAATAAAAAGTGTTATAAGTTTAAAAATAAAGGTATTGTACAAATATTGAAAAACTAAATTGCTTGTGGTAATATAAACATAGAGTGAGAACGGAGGTATAAAATGGCAGAAGACAAAAAAGAAGAAAATACAAAAATAGAAGAAAAAGAAAAAAAAGTTAAAACAAAAAAATTAGATAAAAAAGAAGAAAAAATTAAAGTAGAAGAACCACCAAAAGAAAAAGAAGTTAAAGCAGAGGTAGTAGAAGAAGTAGAGGTTGAAGAAGAAACTGTAGTAGAAGACAATAGAGATAATACTAAAATGATAATTAATATTGTTGCTATTGTTTTAATTGTAATAACATTTGCTTTAGGATTAATATTAGTGTTTAAAAAACCATCTCCTAAATATGCAGCAAATGATTTCTTTAGCTTATCAGTAAAAAACCCAGTTGAAGCAATAGTAAAATATGCTATAAGTGAGTTTGACGTTGAAGTAGAAAAAGAAAAAGGTAAATATACTACATATAAAATTGTAAATGTTGGAGAAATTGAAAAAGAAAATGGCAGAGAGATAGTAAAAGTTTTCTATACTAAAAAAGGACCAAATTCATATAAGATAGAACAAGAAGTTGAAGAAATTTTAGAAAAGAAGAAAATTGAAACAGATAGTGAAAAATACAATAAAGAATTTATTAAAGAATTAAAACAAGTATTAAAAGAGAAAAAAGATCAATTAGAAGAAACACAAGATGTTCTTATATTAGTTAGACAAAAAGGCGAAAGAAATTGGACAATTAATTCAGATCCTTTCATATAATTAATATAAAATAAATAATAAGTAAAAAACAAAAAAATAGAATAACAAAATAAAAGTACAATTAAAAATGAATAAATAATTAAATTCCCTGTATGGTGCGAATTGTGATATTTTTAGAACCTACAAGTTTGGAACGGGAAGCGGTCTCTTGGTACTGCGTGTGACTGAGTTAAACGATGTTACCCATAACTACTAAGGATGCTACCCACCTGTCTGAGACAGGTCCTTAAAAATACACTTAAAAAACGGCCGATACGGGGATTTTTAAAAACAAAAAACACATCTTTTGATGTGTTTATTTTTTTAATTTTAATTTTATTAATTATAATTATTTTTTGCCAATTAAATCATTCATTTGTTTAGTTAAATGAGATTTTTTTCTAGCGGCAGTATTTCTTTTATAAATACCTTTAGATTCAGCCATATCAATTTTCTTAATAGCTTCCTTATATAATTCTTCTGCTACCTTTTTATCTTTTTCTTCTATTGCAAGTTCTAACTTTTTAATAGTAGTTTTAGCTTCTGATTTAATGCTATTATTTGCCAAAGCTTTCTTCTCATTCATACGAGATCTTTTAATTGCTGATTTTATATTTGCCATATCCTACCTCCACATTAATTATTATAACATTATAATAGTGTTTTGTAAATTATGAAGTTTAATAAAAATTTATGATTAATACATATATTAAATTGACTAGATAGGAATTTGCTTATATAATTTAGATAAATTAAAGATAGAAATAGTGAGATTTAAGGAGAAAAAATTGAAAAAGAATGAAGAATTAGTAAAACAAATTTATGCTAATAGAAAAGATGATAAATTCCCTATAAAAGATTTTTCAACAATAAAGGGATATTTACAATATGTAGTACAACTATATAAAGATATTCCAGCATTTATAAAAAAGAAAGACAATATAAAGTATGATATTTCATATATTGAATTGGAAAAACAAATTATTAATTTAGGATTAGGACTTTATCAAAAAGGATTTGAAAGAAAAAAAGTAATGATAATTGGTGATAATTCATATGAATGGATATTGCTATATTTAACTTGTCTTTATGCAGGAATATTAGTAATTCCATTAGACAAAGCTTTAAAAGAAACTGAAATAGAAAATTCAATAAAACGAGTAAGACCAGATGCAATATTTGTTGATGATACAAATCTTCCTAAAATAGAAAATATTTCTGAAAAAGAAATGATACCTAATATTTTTTCTTTAGAAGATGAAGCTGAAAACTCACTATATGTTTTAATGGAAGAAGGATCAAAAGTGCCTTCATATAAAAGAAATGAATTTATAGCAAAAGAAATAGATCCAGATGAAGCAAAGATATATGTATTTACATCTGGAACAACAGCACAATCAAAGATTGTTATGCTTTCAAATAGAAATATTGTTGCTGATATTATAGGAATGCAAAGAGTTATTCAATTTGAAGCTGGTTCAAAGTCAATGTTAATTTTACCTCTTCATCATGTTTTTGCATCAACAGGAACACTATATTTCCTATACTCTGGAATTACAGGAACATTTGTAGATAGTATTAGAATGGTTGGAGAGAATGTAAAAGAATATCAACCAGCACAATTTTTTGCTGTACCTGCAATACTAGAATTAATATATAAGAAGATAATAGAAGGAATTGAAAAACAAGGTAAAATGAACACATTTAAATTTGGTCTTTTTCTAACTAAATTTTTAAGAACTTTTGGTATAGATATAAGAAGAAAAATCTTTAAAGATATTTTAGCAAATTTAGGTGGAAATCTTTCTTGCGTTATATCTGGAGCAGCTGCAATGGAACCTAAACTAATAGATAATTTTAAAGCAATAGGAATTGATGTTTATCAAGGTTATGGATTAACAGAAACATCACCGTGTATTGCCTCAATAAATAATACATATAATAAGAGTGGAACAATTGGATATCCTATACCTAATGTTGAAGTAAGATTAGCAGATATAGATGAAGAAGGAATGGGAGAGCTTCAAGCCAGAGGCCCTATTATATTCCTAGGCTACTATAATGACGATAAAGCTACTAAAGAAGCTTTTACAGAAGATGGATGGTTTAAAACAGGAGATCTTGCAATAATAGATAAAAAAGGATATATAACAATAACTGGAAGAAGAAAAGATATGATAGTTTTAGAAAATGGTAAAAAGATTTTTCCAGAAGAACTAGAAACATTAATTAATAAACTGCCATATGTAAAAGAAAGTATGGTTTATGCAATTAAAGATAAAGGTAGTCTTCAAACTCGTGCAAAAATTGTTTATGATGAAGAATATTTAAATGAAAATCTTAAGATAAGTGTTAAGGAATTAAAAGAAAAAGCTTGGGAAGATGTTAAAGAAATTAATAAAACATTACCTGTATATAAATATATAAGGAAAATAGACATAAGTGCTGAAGAGCTTGATAAAACAACGACTCTAAAGATTAAAAGGCATATAGAAATGCAGAAAATTTTGAAAACAAAATAATAATATAAAAATAAAAGACATTAAAATGTAATAGTAAAAAAGATGAAAAATATAGCAAAAAATAAAATAAATAAAAAATTTAAATATAGATAAGCTAGTGTTGACAATTATTAGAACATAAGTTAAAATATATATACCGTATTAAAATACGGTGATATTTTTTTGATTTTTTAAATCAGGAAAGTAGAAGTACATTGAAAAATAAACAATATCCTTGAGAGAGAAACCAAAGCGGATAGAAT
>CAZTTS010000025.1:0-3711 GCA_964616165.1 uncultured Lachnospiraceae bacterium | reverse complement strand
AATATACATCCATATACTGAATATCAAAAAAGATTAGATTCATTATGGGAATATTCCATGGATATTGGTGTAGAACTTATTATAAAAGACGAATATAACTTAAAAGAATTTGTTGAAGAAGCTATTAAAGACATTGAAAATAGATGTGTTGAAGTATGTTACAGACTAAGACTTGAAGAAACAGCAAAAGCTGCAAAAGAATTAGGATATAAGAAATTTACTACAACATTACTTGTAAGTCCTTATCAAGATACAGAAAAATTAATAGAAATTGGAGAAGAATTAGCTAAAAAATATAATTTAGAATTTGTTGTTTTAGATTTTAAATCTAGATTTAGAGAAGGACAAGAAAAAGCAAAAGAAAGAGATTTATACATGCAAAAATATTGTGGATGTATATTTTCTGAAGCTGAAAGATATAAGAAGAATAATTGGGAAATCAAAACGAATTTTTAAAAAGAAAAAAAGAAAACAAAAGAAAATAAAGAAGATATAAATAAAGATATAGAAGAATTGGATTAAAAGAATATTTAATTAAGGGGAATAAATGAATAAATTATTATTAATAGATGGAAATAGTATAATGAATAGAGCTTTCTATGGCATTATGGGACGAAATATATTACAAACACCTGATGGCATTTATACAAATGCAATTTATGGTTTCTTGCAAATATTATTTAAAACAGTTGAAGATATGGAACCAACACATATTGCTATTGCTTTCGACCTGAAAGGACCTACTAAAAGACATAAAATATATCCAGAATATAAAGCAGGAAGAAGTGAAACACCAGAAGAATTAGTAATGCAATTTCCAATAATTAAAGATGTATTAAAGGCAATGAACATAAGAATATTTGAGTTAGAAGGATACGAAGCAGATGATATTTTAGGAACATTGTCAAAACAAAATGATCATAAACTAGAAATAGAAATTTTAACAGGAGATAAAGATTATTTTCAGTTAATAGATAATAATATTTCTGTTATCCTACCGAGAACAAGAGGTGGTACAACTGAAAATGAGTTCTATGATGTTAAAAGAATTGAAAAAGAATATGGTATAAAACCAATTGATTTTATAGAAATAAAAGGATTGCAAGGTGATACATCAGATAATATTCCAGGAATTCCAGGAATAGGTGAAAAAACAGCATTAAAATTAATTCAAGAATATAAGAATATTGATGGGCTATATCTTGCAATAAAAGCTAATAAAGACAATTTAAGCCCTAAACAAAAAGAAAATATAATACAATTTAAAGAACAAGCATATTTATCTAAAGAATTAGGAGAAATTGATATTAAAACACCAATTAAATATTCTTTAGATGATTTAAGAATACTTGATTGGGATAATAATGAGGTATTTAATCTTTTCTATAAACTTCATCTAAATAAATTTATAGAAAGATTTGGTTTAAAAGATAAGATAGATAGTAGTAGCATAGAGCTAGAAGAATTCACGGAAGCTCAAAGTCATTTAAAAAAACTACCAGAATTTCAAGTAGTTAGAAATATAAAAGAAATAGAGAAGATTTTTAAAGAGAATAAGAAAAATAGTTTCTCATATAATGTAAAAATAGAAGAAAATATAAATATATTTAAAAGAAAAATTACCAATATAGATATATTATTCTTTGATGGTAAAGAAGATGAGAGTTTTAAAGATATTCTTAGCAAAGATAAAACAAATATAATATATAATATTCCATTATTAGATTTTAATGAGCAAGAATATAAAAAAGCATTAGAACTAATTTTTGTAAACAAACTATATAAAATAGGCTATGATGTAAAACTAGAATATCTTCCAATACTAAATCTTAATTTAGATGCATATATTGATTTTGATATTAAAATAGGAAGCTATTTGTTAAATAGTGTTGAAAATAGATATACAATAAAAGACTTAATGTTTAAATTTTTTAATTTAGATATTGCTGATTTCTTACCTAAAGATAGTAAACAACAATCAATGTTTGAAGAGGAAGAAAAAGATTATTCTGTGTATTTTTATACATTATTATTCCCTAGAATATTATCAGACTTAAAGAAAGATGAAATGTTAGAATTGTTTTTGGAAATGGAAATGCCTCTGGCAAAAGTGCTTGCTGATACACAAGTACAAGGTATTTTGGTTGATAAAAAGAAATTATTAGATTTTGGTAAAATTTTAGAGAATGAAATTGATAAATTAACAAAAGAAATCTATAAAATGGCTGGTGAAGATTTTAATATTAATTCACCACAACAAGTGGGGAATATATTATTTGAAAAACTAGGATTAAAATATATTAAAAAAACTAAAACAGGTTATTCAACAGATGTAGAAACATTAAATAAATTAATTGATGAACACCCAATAATTGAAAAAATATTAGAGTATAGAAAACATACAAAATTAAATTCTACATATGTTCAGGGTTTAATACCATACATTAATGAAGATACAAATAAAATTCATTCATATTTTCATCAAACTATTACAGCAACAGGTAGAATTAGTTCAACAGATCCAAACTTGCAAAATATACCAACAAGAACTGAAATGGGTAAAGAATTAAGAAAAGCATTTGCTGCATCTAAAGATAATATCTTGATTGATGCTGACTATTCTCAAATTGAACTTAGAGTATTAGCTTCAATGTCTAATGATGAAGAAATGATAGATGCATTTAATAAAAAACAAGATATTCATTCTGCTACTGCAAGTAAAATATTTAATATTCCTATTGAAAAAATTACTAGTGATGATAGAAGAAATGCAAAAGCAGTTAATTTTGGAATAATTTATGGTATTAGTGATTATGGCTTAGCAGAACAAACAGGTCTTCCTTTTAATATAGCTAAAGAGTATATTAAAGACTATTTAGATAGATACAAGGGTGTTTCACAATATATGCAAGAAAAACAAGATGAAGCAAGAGATTTAGGATATGTTTCAACACTATTTAAAAGAAGAAGATATATTCCGGAAATGAAATCACCCAAATATATGATAAGAGAATTCGGTAAACGTGCAGCAATGAATGCACCAATACAAGGAACAGCGGCTGATATTATGAAGATTGCTATGATTAGAATATATAATAGATTAAGAGAAGAGAAGTTAAAATCTAAAATAATTTTGCAAATTCATGACGAGATTTTAATTGATACAATTAAAGAGGAAGAAGAAAAGGTTAAAAAAGTTTTAGAAGAAGAGATGAAAAAAGCAGCAAATTTAAAAGTAGATTTAGATATTGATATTCAAGTTGGAAAAACTTGGTATGACACACATTAAGAAGAGGCTTAAAAATTATATTTAAAATTGAACAAAGGAGAAAAGCTATGCAAAAAAAAGGAATAACATTAGTAGCATTAGTAGTAACAATTATAGTATTATTGCTTTTAGTAGGTGTTACTTTAGGCGTGGTTTTAGGCGAAGATGGAGTAATAGCAAAAGCACAAAACTCTAAAATAGAAAGTAGATATGCAAGTATACAAGATAAAGTTGTTATAAGAGAAACTAGTTTAGCTGTTGCATCTTTAGCAGGAAAAGCAGAAGAAGATCATTATGTTTTTGTTCAGAATTTAAGAACACAAGGCTTGATAACAGATGATGAATTAGAAGCATATGATGAAGACACAAGAACATTATATATAGGTAAATTAAAAGACGGTAGTTATAAATTTGAAATAGTTATTCCAGATGATCCAGAAAAT
>CAZTTS010000024.1:0-3817 GCA_964616165.1 uncultured Lachnospiraceae bacterium | reverse complement strand
TGAAAACAATGTGCCTGGTATAGAACCTATTAACCCTGTACAATCTGCAAATATAAGATAAAAGCTTAAAGCAGAAGAACAATTCTCAAATAAATTTGAAGGAATACTTCCCGTTAAATTTTTACAACCATTAAAAATATAATCAAAAGATTTGTGAGAATAACACCCTGTAAAAAAATCAGCAGGAATACTACCTGTTATATTAGAATTATAAAATAAAGCCGACATACCCCAGTTTATATTAGAAAAAGAATTTGGGCTTGGTGAAGGTATAGGACCAGTTAAATTAGGACAGTTAGTTATAAAACTCTCTGAAGGATTTGTACCTGAAAATTGTAGTTTTTGAGCTCCAACTTCTCCCCAAGCTATTATTCTATATATCTGTGCTTTATTTATAGCAGGGCGTTTATCATAACTAAATTCTTTTATACGACCTAGTATTTTGATTGAAAATGCTGTATTTGCAGCTACATTATTTGTAAGTACAGGATTTTTGGTATTATATTCTATATATGCTCCACCAGCATTAGAGATTAAAGCAAATTGGCCTGCATTAAAATCAATAGGAATTAATATTCCTTCATTTATAGAAGCTTTTCTCATTTGTATTTCCATTGGTATAGACCATATCGCTGTATAAATTGTATTTTTTGTTGCTACTACTAAAGTAGGAGTCCAACCTATTAATACATTCCCTGTTTTAACAGGTGTTAAGTCTGGTGGCATTGAACCATGTTCTACTAATCTCGTCTGATTTGTTGTTGAGCCTCCTATATTTCCACCATCTAAATTATATGTAATCACATATTTTACTAATGACCATTGTGCTTCAAATGTTCTATTTTGATCAAATGTTGCTGGTACTGCTGGAGACCAACCATCAAATGTATGATTATTTTTTGTTGGTGGTGTTATAGCTGGTACAGGTGATCCATATGCTCCCATAACTGAAAAATCTAGTGTAGAATTCCCTCGTTTACCACCATTTAATTTAAAATTGAATGAATATTGAATTGTAGACCATTGCGCTGTAAATGTTCTATTTTGATCAAATGTTGCTGGTACTGTTGGAGACCAACCACTAAATGTATGATGTGCTTTTGTTGGTGTTCCTGGTGTACTTGACGGTGTATTATATTGTCCACTTATTATTCTGTTTGCCGATGAGCCACCAATACTACCACCATCTAAATTATATGTAAATGTATATGTTACAGGTGTCCATTGTGCTGTAAAGTTTGTATCTTTAGTAATTGGTGTTATAAGAGAAGGTAGCCAACCAGCGAAATTATAATGAGTTTTTACTGGTATTCCTGGATTTGAAATCACACTTCCTTCTTCTATTTCAAATGCAGGTATGGAAGTTTGTCCTCCTATATTTCCACCATCTAAATTAAAGCTCACTGTATACATTGTTACATTACCAAACTTTTCTTTATATATTCTATTTGATAATACTGGAGAATTTAAATCTAAAGTAGGCTCCCACTCCTTGTTTTCTGGAATACTTTCTTGTGATGAATTTAAATAATTTTGTATTGTTTGATTACTATTGATATGCATTGTAAGTATTTGATCTATATTATTTTCATCCTTATATTCAAATTTAACAGTATATTTCTTTTGTTGAGTTTCTTCTGAAGAAAATTCTAATGAACTTTCTTTCTTTACATCTAACTCTATTTCTACTTCTATTCCTTGGTGTTCAACAAAAATTTTATTGTTTGTTTTATCTATTGATTTAATAATAAACTTCTCTTCTTCCTTTTTGTCTTCATTTTCAAGCATTATTCTTTCTTCCAGTACATCTATTGGATCTCTGTCTAAATCAGGATTGGTTATAACTTGTGTATATGATGACAACACATATTCTTTAATACTTCCTTCTACATTTTCTTTTTTAGTACCTAAAGCCTTTGAAATAAAATTATCATCAGTGTTAAGAACAGCTATTACAATTCCAGCTAAAACCATCATAACAATTATTGTTACAACTAATGCTATTAATGTAATTCCTCTTTTATTTTGCATTCTTCACCCTTCCATGTACTTACACTTTATTATCGTTTGTTTTTTAAAAATTATAACTTCTAATAGTTCCTGATAAGATATGAATATGTATATGGAATATTGATTGTCCTCCACCTTCTCCTACATTTACTATTATCTTATATCCATTATCAGCAAAGCCTAAATCTTCAGCAATTGTTGGAATTCTAAGCATTAACTTTCCCATCAACTCTTCATCTTCATCTTCTAAATGATTTATAGTATCAATATGTTTTTTAGGTATTGCTAATAAATGTATATCTGCTACTGGATTTATGTCTCGAATAATCATCATGTCATCGTCTTCATAAATTATATCTGATGATATTTCTTTATTTATTATTTTACAAAATATACACATTGTTTTCTCCTTCATCTTATTTTTCTCTATATACTCTATTTTCTATTACAGGATTATCTAATATTAAACTTGGTGACCATTCTGTGCTTTTTGGTATAGTATCTCCCGTAGAATTTATATATCCTTGTATAGTTTGTCCACTACTTATATACATTACTCTTTTTTGATCCATATTATTAATATCCTTATAATTAAAAATTACAGAATATTTCTTCACTTGTATATCTTCTGAAGAAGTTGAAATTTTAGATTCATCAATAGGTATTATTATTTCTTCCTCAACTCCTCTATGTCCTACAATTATTTTTCTATTTGTTTTATCTAATAAGATAACTGAAAATCTATCATCATGTTTTCTATTAATATTTTCAGTAGTTATTCTAAGAACCAATTCATCTAAAGGATTATTTGTTAGTTCAAGATCTGATGTCACATGTGTATATGTTGTTAAAACATATTGTCTTATAGAGTCTCCTGCTGTTTCTCTAATAGCAATATCAGTTCTAGATATAAAATTATCATTTCTAATAAGAGTAGCAATTATAATAGATGAAAGTATCATTAATATAATAATAGCAGTTACTAAAGTTATTAATGAAATTCCACTTTTATTATTCTTTTTATTAAATATGTCTAACATATTTACTCCTATTCAAATTTATTTTTTTCTTTTCTTTGTTTTAAAGCTTCAAAACACAAAATGCCTGCAGACACGGAAGCATTTAAAGAGTCAAACTCTCCTACCATTGGTATCTTTATTGAAAAATCTGCATTCTTGTTTGTTAATTCTGATACTCCTTTTTCTTCATTACCAATAATTAAAGCAAAAGGCATATTATAGTCTTGTTCATAATATGTTTTTTCTGCATTTATATCTGTTGTAATAATCCATAATCCTTTTTGTTTTAATTCATCAATTGTATAATTTAAATTATTTACTCTAGCAATTCTCATATGAGCTGTTGCACCTGCTGATACTTTTACAACTGTCGCATTAACACTAGCTGCATTTCTTTTCGGAATTATAATTCCATGAACTCCAGAACAAACTGCTGTTCGAATAATAGCTCCTAAATTATGAGTATCTTGTATTTTATCTAAAATCAATATAAATGGTAATTCACCCTTCTTATTTGCATATTCCAAAATATCATCTATTGATACATAATCAAAAGGTGCTACTGATGCAATAATCCCCATATGGTGTTCTGCTAATTTATTTAGTTTTTCTTTATCAACAAAAGATATTATAATTTGTCTTTTTCTTAATTCATCATATATATCTTCAAATCCTCTAAGACCTTTTTGAATCCAAACTTTATTAATTTCTCTGTCAGTTTTTAATAACTCAATAACAGCATTTTTACCGACAATTAAATCTTCATAGTCTTTTTCTTCTGAAGACTT
>CAZTTS010000023.1:0-4273 GCA_964616165.1 uncultured Lachnospiraceae bacterium | reverse complement strand
CAGTTGGTTAGAATGCTAGCCTGTCACGCTAGAGGTCGAGGGTTCGAGTCCCTTCTGCGTCGCCATTTTAAAAGAAGCTCAAAGGGGCATTTTTTTATAAAAGCCTTCATAGCTCAGTTGGTAGAGCAAAGGACTGAAAATCCTTGTGTCCGTGGTTCGATTCCGCGTGAAGGCACCAAAATATAATCGTCATATAAGACGAAATAATAAAATCAACTATAAATGGTTGATTTTTTATTTTATTACTATTTATATTTAATATATGACATATGACATATGATTTTAATGTATTTGATAATAAAACTACTTTACAAGTAAATGTATATTTCATACAATATATGTATAAGCTTTTTGCTTATAGCTCCTTTTTTTTCAGCTTATGCTGTTGACATATATTAAAAAATTTTGAAGGAGGTGAAAAACATGGCAAGGAAAGTCAAGTACAACGGCGGAACAGGCAGCTTAGAAAGTAGCTTTACAGATCCTTCAATTTTGGTTGAGGGTCAGGTGTATGAACTGCTTTATGCGAAACAATATGATTGGTATACAGAGTTTGTACTAAAAGGTGTAGAAGGCAAATTTAACAGCGTCTGGTTTGACGGAGTTGTGGAATATCCTCAAACTTTCTTAGCAGTTTCCCAGATTTTCCCAGAGGTTGGCGAGCGCTTAAAGTGCTATCGGGCATATTATGCGCCTCGACAATTGGAGGCTCCTTACTGGGACTATTGCAGTACTAGTGAGGTGCTTGGTATCCGGGAGTTGGGAACAAATGTTTTCTATGTTAGGACCAAAAACAGTGCCTACATTGTTTGGGTTCCATAACAGAAACTAAAAAAAAGAATTATCTTTTCACCTACTTTTGTAGGTGTTTTTTTATTGATTGACCTTTAAAGTGAGTGATGTTAAAATGAATTTAAGTTGGGAGGGAACATATGTTAAAAGTAAGTATAATAGTACCGGTATATAATTCAGAAGAATTTCTTAGAAGATGTTTAGATAGTTTAGTAAATCAAACTTTAAAAGAAATTGAAATAATTGTTGTAAATGATGCTTCTCCAGACAATAGCATTGATATTATGAGAGAATACGAGAAAAAATACTTAGGTAAAGTTATAGTAATTGACTCAAAAGTTAACTCAAAAGCTGGTGGTGCAAGAAATTTAGGAATAGACATTGCTAAAGGTGAATATATTGGATTTGTTGATAGTGATGATTGGGTAGAATTAAATATGTATGAAGAATTATATAATAAAGCAAAAGAGAGTAATACAGATATTGTAGATTCTAATTATGTATTATCCAATGGTATTGGTGAAGATTATAAAGAAATAGAAATTAATAATAAAGACTCTATTGGCAAATTAGATATTGAAAAAAAGAAAAGTTTATTAGTTCATACGGGTAGTGTTTGGACTAAAATATATAAAAAAGATATGATTAATAAGTATAATATAAGATTCCCAGCTAATTTATTATATGAAGACAATGAATTTGTTCCTGCAGCATTGTTGCATGCAGAATCTTTTGATAAAATAAGAAAGCCTTTATATCATTATTTTAAGAAGAATGAAACTTCTATAACAAAAACTAAGAATAGCCCTCATTCTTTTGATAGATTAATTACTATTATTAATGTAATTGATTATGCTAAAAAATTAAAAGTATATGAAACATATAAAGAAGAATTAGATTTTATGCTTATAAAAATATACTATATAAATACTATATGGGTAATACTTAAAAACTTTGATGAAATTCCTATTGATAAACTGTATGAAATGAAGTCTTATATGAAAGAAAATTATCCTAATTACAAAAAAAACAAGTATTATAAAGAAATTATTACTAAAAAGTCTAAAAAAATGGCTAGAATTAACGATATTAGTCCTAAATTATTAGTTTTAGCATATAAATTAGTAGGTAGAAAGTAATTTTCGATCTTTCAGTTATTCTATTTTTTACACAATTGATATATAAAATGCTTTGCAAAAGCATTTTGTATTAAATATAATTTAATATGCATAGATGTTTTTATGTTTATTTGATTTTGGGAAGGGGAAAATGGCTAGACCTAAAAAGAAAAAAACTAAAACAAAAGGTATATTCAAAGATATAACAATTTTTATTCTTATACTTGTATTATTAATAATGTCTCTTGTTTTCATGATTTCCAAGCTAATTAGTCAACAAAAAACCTTATCACAACAAGATAAAGATAAAAAGTATTATGCTGCTCAAAGAGAACAGTTAGAAAGTGAAAAAACTGAATTAGAAAATAAATTATCAAAAATAGATTCTAAAGAATATATTGAAAGTATTGCTAGAGAAAAACTGAATATGTATTATCCTAATGAAAAATTATATATAGATGCATCTTCAACTCCTTAAATTTAATTTTAAATAAGTGTAATACTTATTTTTTTGCTAAAAAACAGAATAAATGTTATAATATAAATAGATAAAGAAATAATCGTTCAAATATCCAATAATAAAATAAAACAAAATAAAACAAAATAAAAAGAAATAAAAGAAAATAAAAAAAGGAATAATATAATTTTAAATTTTAATATAAAGAAAGAGGGATTTATGCATATTGATATTACTTTAAAAGAGCTTAAAGAAATTGCTAAAGAACAGGGAATTAAAGGATATAGCAAACTTACTAAAGAACAATTAATTGCCGAAGTTGCTAAACTTGAAATGAATGAAAAGAATCAAAAGAAGCAAAAAAAACAAAGCCAATCTAAGTCTTTTGAAAAGAAGGGCAAAATTCAAACAAAAGCACAAAAAAATAAGAAAATTCATAATGAAGAAAAGAATACAAATTCTAATAATTTATTAAAAGAGGATGGAATAGAATATATTTCTGATATTCAAACAAATAATGAAACTGATATTGAAGTATCGGGATATTTGGATATATTACCAGATGGATATGGATTTTTAAGACAAGAAATGTTTATTTCGTCAGATAATGATATTTATATTGCACCACATTTAATAAAAAAGTTTAGCCTATATGTAGGAGACTATATTAAAGCTTTAGCAAAAAGAACAGAAAAAGATAAATTTCCTGCTGTAAGTGTAATTTTAGATATAAATGGCTTATCACCACAGGAATTATCTAACAGAAAAGATTTTGATTTATTAACTCCCATTTTCCCTAACAAAAGATTCAAATTAGAAACAGACACATATAAATATACTTCAAGAATTATAGATTTAATTGCACCAATTGGTAAAGGTCAAAGAGGAGTAATAGTTTCTCCACCAAAATCAGGTAAAACTACTATAATTAAAGAAATAGCAAATAGTATATTAAGAAATGATACAGAAAATACAACTCAATTAATTATACTATTAGTTGATGAGAGACCTGAAGAGGTTACAGATATTGCTGAAAATGTTGATGCTGAAGTTGTTGCTTCAACCTTTGATGAACAACCTCAAAATCATGTTAGAATAGCTGAGATGGTATTAGAAAAAGCCAAAAGAAGTGTAGAATCAGGAAAAGATGTTGTTATTCTTTTAGATAGTATAACAAGGCTTGCTAGAGCATATAATCAAGTTGTTCCGTCTTCAGGTAAAACTTTATCTGGTGGTTTTGATCCTGCTGCTCTATATAAACCAAAAAGGTTTTTTGGCTCAGCCAGGAATTTAAAAGAAGGTGGTAGTCTTACTATTATTGCTACAGCTTTGGTTGATACAGGTAGTAGAATGGATGATGTTATATACGAAGAATTTAAAGGAACAGGAAATTTAGAAATAGTTTTAGACAGATCTTTAGCTGAAAACAGAATTTACCCGGCAATTGATGTTAAAAAAAGTGGAACAAGAAGAGATGACTTATTGTTAACTAAAGATGAATTAGAAACAATGAATTCTTTAAGAAGATTTATGGCTAGATTTAATACACCACAAGCCATTGAATATATTATACATAATATGAAAGAAACAAAAACAAATATAGAATTTATAAAAAAAGTTAAAGATGATATTAGTCAATTAAATAATGTATAGACTGTATATGTGCTAATATAAATTTAAGAAAAATTTACATTAATAAGAATTTGAAAAAATCACTAATAAAGAAGCTTTTATAGCTTTTTTATTTATGTTCATAATAGTAAAAAGAAGTGCTTTTAACTTGAAAAAAAGTCCTATTGATATATAATGAATATATGAAAATTATCAAATGAAATGGAAGGATATAATATTTTTTAATATTATATAAGATTGTTATGGAAATATTATTTACAATTTGTGGACGAGC
>CAZTTS010000022.1:0-4677 GCA_964616165.1 uncultured Lachnospiraceae bacterium | reverse complement strand
TGTTGATATCATGCCCATGTGGTTTTTTGCAAAATTCGTCTTTAACTCTTAGAATAATTTCCATTGAGTTATCTTTTGTTTTCTCACGGAAAATTTTTATAGGAGTTTCAAAACCATTTTGAGTAGTCCTGAACGACTCTTGTATTTGCTCAATTGTACATTCTGGATTTAAGTATAAATATTTTCGAAAAATGAAATTTAACCCTTGATTAAAAGATGACACCATGTGAATGTTGGGTTTGTCATTCTCAGTAATAGTAAAAAAAGCAATATCCGTTGTACCACCTCCAATGTCAACGAGGAGGTGTAAACCTTTTGTTAATTTTCTTTGCTGAGTGACAGATAATAGGCCTGCATAAGCTTCAGGCATAATGTTGAACCCAAAGTTGATTCCAAATTCTTTAAGGTCTTTTTGTGAATAATCTGGTAGAGAAGTGTAGTTTAATAGTTCTATATATTTAGCCTTGAGAAAATTTTCTATAGTAACATAATGCTCAATAAGATGATTTGCTGCAATAAGCATCTTGGCCGCAGTATTCTTCTGTTTTTCAGTAAGTTCTTTTTGCATACTTGTGGGTATTCCCATTTGAGTATAAAAGTCTTGTCCAAATACATCTTGGACTTTGAAAAGAACATAAGTTAAATACCAAACAGAAATTATTTCAGGTTCTATTTCATGTTCCCAATCAATATTCTTATAGAATGAAGCTTCTTTGAAATGGCGGTATGCCAGTTCTTTGAACTTGTGGTTCTTTGATCTAAGACTCTTTAGATACTCTGCATAGTATTCCTTTTTTATTTCTTCGTTCTTACTTTCTATTTCAGCACGATTGTCTTCCCAAGCTGAGAGCATGGCCTTATTTTTACAGTCAATATTTTTGCACTCTTCCTCCCATTTTTCATGACTTCTTCTAGATGAAGTAAAAATATTTATTTTATTAACAAGTTTCTTGAATGAGGAATTTTGCGACTTAGAAGTGTTGTCAGGTTTAGGTGGATAGGGAATAGTGGCTGGTTTCTCAGGAAGGTATTGTAAAGCTTCGCTGGGCATATTAAAAGATGGGATATTTTCGGTACTTAATAATTTACAGTTAGTATCGTCTATAAATCCATAGCTTAGTGTGTCATCAAGATTTATTTGTACTATTGATGGAAAAAGAACAGTTTTTTGTCCATTGAAACCATCAAATTCGAAAAACTCATAAATCTTCTGTGCCGGATTTGCAGCATTTTCAATACACACCTTAGTCTGGTGTGTGCCAAAGTCTAATCCTACAGTAATACTCATGATTAAAAGATTTTTATTTGACTTACTGATAAAAGCTTAGGTTCTTTACCAATTATTTCGCTTTCGTTTATTCTGTTTAATTCTTCATCTCTCTTTTCAATTGTTGAATCTAATAAACCCCTTTGTGCAGGTAAAGCTCTTTCAAATCGAATTCTTTCTGTCACAGAGTCCGCATACCTAGCCTTGTTTTCCATATCAGCTATTACCTTCTTTCTTTCTTCTATTCTTTTGGCATAAAAAAACTCCACTTGCTGTTTCTGTAATTCTTTATTTGTATTTAGCCGCATTTCCTGGTCTTTAATATACTCAGAAGATAAGCTATCTATAACTGTTGTCATTTCAAGCCTAATATTATCCACGAGGGGTTCATTTATATGGAAAGGCATTTCATTGACTGTAGCATTAAGTTGCGCTTCTCCCAAAAAGCGTTCAGAGACATCTCTGTTGTCAATAATGGTATCTTTCTGGATATCATAAACTAAAGGAAAAAGTAACTCTGTATTTTGTGTTTTTCCAAACCATTTTTTTTCAATATTCATAACATAAACTCCAAGAAAATATTCACCCGGCTTCAATTCCGATACGTTAGAAAAGTATTCTATAGAAATACCAAACTGATAGGCTAATTTTGAGTTAGTTAATTCTTTCTGAAAAAACTCTTTGGCGGAAATTGTAATTGGGTGATATGCATTTACAAAAATCAAACTTTGATCGTTGTACGCAGTTTCTTGATCAAAAGTTATGGTTATGTCAGTCTTGCCTCGTATTCTGCTTATGAAATGACGAAACATTAATTCGGTATCGTTGTCAACGGTTTGTGGCTGATATGCATGTAAGAAGTTTATAAGATATTTCTTATTTGATAGAGGGATACTTAGTTTAAACAAACCTTTTCCTTGTTCAGATAAAGCACATTCTGTCAGATGGTTATTAGTTAATGCTTTTAAGTATTTATATATTTCTATATCGGTTATGTAGCGATAATTCTTTTGAATTTGGAGTATCTCGTTTTTAAAATAAATGTCATTGGTAAGCGCATTCGTTAAACCTTCATTAATCTCTTCCAGATGTTGTTTTTCAAAAATTATAGCTTTGCTAATAGTTTCTATCTTTTCTCGCCTTTCCTTTTCTGTAAGTTTTGTGCAATATAATTCTTTCTCTAAGTTATTAATTGTATCTCGAATTTTTTTAGAATTAACCTCCGCGTCCAATATTGCCTCTAAATCTCCAATGTTTTTTCTGAACAAGTCAATTCGATCTAGCAGCCTTTCATAGATATCTTCTTGTATTGAGTCTTTAACAATTAAGTTGTAAATATTTACTTTTTGTGAATTCTGACCAAACCTGTCAATTCGACCAATTCTTTGCTCTACTACCATTGGGTTCCATGGCAAGTCATAATTTACTAAAGCATCACAAAACTGCATATCTAGACCTTCACTTCCCACCTCTGAAGAAAGAAGAATATTTATCGAATTATCCGTTTTAAAATTATAAAGCACACTTTCTCTTTCCGTTATGTCTCCATGAATTATTGCAACTTTATAACCGGCAGATTTTAAGCGAACAGAAAGATACTTAAGGGTGTTTTTAAACAAAGCAAAAACAATAATCTTTTTATTGTTGATTTTTACTACTTCATTTAAAATCTCTAGAAGCTTTTTAATTTTTGCATCTGGAAACTGATGATACCTATCAATTCCTTTGTCAAGATCAGATGTGCTATTTAAATATCCATACACGCTACTAGCAATCCGTCTTTTTTTCTGAATTAATCCCAATACATGACCAGGGGATAGTTTTTCATCTCCATATTCATCAATATAACTGTGGTCTTCATAATATTGATCAATTACAGTATCAAATTCTTCTCTTTCATAGTTGAATAATTCTACAATTATTTTATGGGGTTCTCTAACCGGCTGACTTAAATCTGTAGTTACGTCTCGTTTCCTTGTCCTTGAAAAAATATTATTTAACATGCTCATTGATGACATGTCTAACTGTAATTGAGCCCTTTTTTCAATATTATCTACTTCACTCGTTAAGTCTTTTATGATTTTTTGATACAAAGGAATCATTGAGAACAAATCCTCTATTGTATTGACAGGTATGCCATCAGATCCATAATAAACTGATATTTCCGACGTTTTTAATTGTTCTGCTATTTCTAAAAGACTTGTTTTAGTGTTGAGTTGTGAGATAGCAGTTATGAATGGTCTGTTAATTTCTATATAGTTATTAAAAATCTCTTTGTTATTGAATTGATAGTTATCTAAAAGGTGAAGTTGATTATACAGGTTCTCTGCACTGATCATAATAGGAGTAGCTGTCATAAAAACAGCAGAAGTTGTAAAGGATAAAAGTTCCTTGGCTCCTTTATATAATTGGGTATTAGCGTTTCTTAGTCTATGAGCTTCGTCACATAATATGAAATCAAAATCAACATTTTGCTCTGATAATAATTTAATAACATCATTTTGTTCTTCATTTTTGCGTTCTTTACTTCTAATGAATTCGTAATTTATTATGCCTTTAAAAACACCAGATTGTAAATCACTGATTAGGTCCTTTTTACTCTCATAAACTTTAAAATTGAAATTGAATTTTTCTTTTAATTCTGTTTTCCATTTCTCTCTAAGCATTTTTGGACAAATTACTAGAACTCTTTTAAGACTTTGTCTTGCTGCCAGCTCCATCATAATGTGTCCTGCCTCAATTGTTTTTCCTAATCCTACTTCATCAGCAATTATTAATCTTCTATTAGGAGAATTTAAAAACTTTAATAGGGGTTTAAACTGATAGGGTTTAAATAATGTTCTTGAAGCCTTTAAGGAAGAAATGGTATTATTACTAGTATTAGAAATTTTGTAAGTAGTATTAATACGAGAAAAATCCAGATAAGAACCAAAGAGTTGTTTCTTGCAACATTCAAAAGGATCTGTAATGTCAGTATCGGGCAGTAGGTTTGTTTCTAATTGAGTAGTATCGCTATCTCTAAATCTTACCTGATATAACTGTCGTCCTCTCATTGGCGGAGAAACTCCTATAACAACTCCCTTCTCATTGGTTTTGACGGAGAGCACTTTGTCTCCAACGCAATATTTTGCCATGTCTTTAATATATTACGATAAACACATATCCCATTCAAATACTCAGCTTTTAATTATTAAGAAACTTTAGGCTTCTAATTTCTAAAAACCGACACATTATACTTGAATAAAAATATTGTAACTATTTCTGTAGCAGACGCATGTAAAATTAGTATTTATTCACGGAAATTCAAATTTTTTAATAAAATAATGCAGACTTGATAGTATCTTCTTTGTGGAGCCAGATTAATTTTCTTGTCACAATACATAAAGTTAATGCGGCAAACCCGCACACCT
>CAZTTS010000021.1:0-4680 GCA_964616165.1 uncultured Lachnospiraceae bacterium | reverse complement strand
GCCCTAACGGTTACGTGTATGGTGTCGTTTGGCGATTCGAAGCACGAAACTGTCAAACCGTTACAAAGATTATTAGATGTAACACCCTTGATATTAGCACTATCCGCCAAATGCACTATACACGATGTTACCGCCTGGTGTTCATTCATTATCAGTTAGTTATCAATATTTTATAATCATAAATCAGCTCAATCGAAGCACTGTCGTTTCCGAAAAAAACAGTTTTTAGGGTCGGCAAAAAAGCGGTGGCAGACAGACAAGCTCTTTTGTAATTTTTGGCTGTGTGTCGGCTTGTGCGAATTGCAAATGTGCTTGGCTGTGTGGGCTGATTCATAATACAATATTTCGTTTATATAATCTTTTTTCTTCCAATAAATATTCTTCTTCTTTTTCAATCCACGGAAAACCTGGTCTTGATAATGTCAAAATCGCTCCATTGTCTTGTGTTGTTTTATACTTAATCATGCAAAATCCGAAACGGCTTGTAAATATTACGGTTTCAGTCATTAATTCCTTTGATAAAACCGTTTTTCTTTCATTTGTACATAATTTCATATTTTCAACAAAAGAAGAATACTTCGGCAAGATATTGTCTATTTGCGTTTTTATATCACTTATTAAATTCAGGTTTTCATTTGCTGACAATTTATGGCGAATGTTCATTTCTTCCGTAAATTGATTTAAATTCAGTAATTGTTCGGAATCTTTGGGAAGAAAATGAACTGCATTAATCAAAAGCAAATTTTTATATATCAGTTCTGAATTACTCCATTTTGCTTGTGCAAGACAAAAAACACAATGATAAAAAGCTTCTCGTCTTAATTTTTCTAAACGTTCATTTAAATAATCACTATCGTATGTTTTAAATCCTCGGGTGCATAAAAGAATAAATTTACCAATCAAATCTGCATTAATAGCTGGAAGATTATCATAATATTCAAATCCGTAAGACTTTATAATCGTTTCATGATGCGTTTCTTCATCAATCGTATATTGTCTTTTATTATCCGTGTAATATATAGCGATATAAAGAGCAATTACGAAATTTGACAATTCAGTTATAGATACTTTGCCTTCTTCATCAACGTTTTGGTTTGATTTCTTAATCAGCCTATTAACTTCTTTCTCTAAATAGTCGTTATACCTTTCAAAGAATTTTATTATCCTTGATTTTTCGCTGTTAAATGCCGATTTGGTAACAGATTTTAATTCTGGTTGGTCTTCTCTTCCTTGAGTATCATCAATTTCTAAATCCAATTCTTCATCATCAAGTTCAGCACTTGCAATTTCTTCTCTAGTCTTGATTGATGATAAAGAAGATAAAAAGTCAGCAACACGGTTTGAACTCGAATTTAGAACATAATACTGGTGTTGTATGGAATCATAAGAAACGTCCTTAAATTCCTCGTAATCTAAAACTTTACCTTTTATCTCAATATCTTCTTTTTCTTCGTCAGTCTTTTTAGCACTTACTTTCTTTGAAAAATTTCGATTCTCAGCACTAAAATCATCAGTTGAAATGCAATCAATTAGTTTGGAAAATAAAAGTTCATCACCTTGTTCAATGCTACTAAAAAGAACATCCAGTATTTGTTTTTGTGGGTCAGGATTTGTCTTTGCTAAAACATATACATCCTGAATAATCTGCTTATTTGAAATAATTTCGGGGGTTTTAGAATCTTTCAAACAGCCATACATTGGATTAAGCAGATTTGACGGAATTTTTAAATAATAATGATTATTCCTTTCTGTTAGCTTTCCGCTATATATTACTTCTCCCCAATTATTGAATATTTGTATTTCAATATCTGCTTCCAGAATATTATCTACATAAACATTCAAAACACTTCCTTCTTTATCAATTGCCTCAATATTATATTTGAATGCTACCGAATTTTCAAATACGGCACTTTCATCTAAACCCTCTGCAAAATCAGTCAGATTCTGACTTTTTTTAGTATTTATCTTAATGCCTAAATCTTTTAGATAGTCTTGGTCTGACGAATTTAAAAGAATTGATACTTCCTCGTTTATCGCTGAAACATTTTCAGTTCCTAACGCTGCAACAGAAGCATTTGCACTGCCTAACAAACATAATTGAGAATTATCATTAAGTGAGAAATTTAAAAGTTTTGCATGAAGTCTTGAAAAATTCTTATCATCATCTTTGTTTGAAAAACAATCGTTCCAGTGATAAAAATTAACTTGATTTGCAATACTTGGGTCTAAACCAAATGGCAAAATACCATTTTTATCATCTACCAGAACATTAATAATTGCTTTAGGTAATAATTTTGAAAATAGCTCAATGATTTTCCCTTTAGAATCAAAATAAGGTGCAACAATAGTAAGTTCTCTGACTTTATCATAAGGTACAAATTCAGAAAGCTGTTGGTATATACTTGTTTCGGAATTGTTATTTAAAAAGGCAATTTGTGTGGAATTATCAAGAGTCTCGAAATTTGTTGAGTTTGGCGAAGGCAACGTTTCAATCCAAGGAGTATATTCCTTAATCCATCTAATTTTTTCTTTGGCAAATCCTTTTACATTTCGTGATACTTTTTCAAGAAATGACCATGAATTAGAAAATAGTTGAGAGTATTTTGGGTCTGTTGCATCAAAGTGAAAAGCTCCCCAAATTTCATCATTTTTTCCATGACCTGATGAAGTAAGGTTTCCAGAACCAATTATCAAAAGTCCTTGTTTTTCACCAAAAAACATGTACACTTTGGGATGAAAACAGCCATTAGAATTTATTGGGCTTATTGAATAAACTCTCGAATTACTACTGCCGATTTTACCAAGTATGCCCTGAAAAATGTTATTGTCAATGAAAATCGAAATATTTCCTATGCCTTTTGACCTTAATATTCGCATTACACTTTTTTCAAAGTAATAGAAGTCAAAAGAGTAAGTTGTTATTAAACAAGAATGATAGCTTCTGCCACTTACCAAATCCCATATATTTTCTTTTTGTGGCATGATTAAGCTCCAATTAATTGTTTACCGATTTGTGATATTTTGTTTTCTTTTGTTACATAACCAAGGTCTTCAAAGAAATTATACATAGCATAGATTCTTGGAGTAGTCCACACAGGGCTCATTGTTTCTACATGTTTCAAAAAATTATCTTCATAACTAAATTTCAACGTGTTCTTAGTTCCAGAACCCATTTTTCTATAAGCAACTTCTAAATGTCGATTGATTACATTTTTAAGAACAAATTTTTCTAAAACATCAGAGATAGATTCGTCAAGCCTAAAAGAAAAGTCTTTTAGTCCATTAATGCAATCACCATCGCGTACCATACCGTGAAAAGCTGCAAAGCTTTTTAACTTATCAAATTCATTTTGGTTTTGTTTGTAGATTGTAAGCAACATTTTAAAACCTAAAAAAAGGCATTTTGGAATATCAGTGGCTTTTATGCTTTCTCTTATTTGTTCTGACAGTTCCCAATTATCAACATCTTCAATTGAATTTATAATTTCATTTAGTTTTTGAGATTCGTTTTCAATGAAGTTGAATTTAATCAAAGAATCTAAAAATTTCCTATCAAATTCTTTCAAGAAAGCTGAAAGCTCTACCTGAAAATGTTCGATTCGTAGTGTTTCAAGAATGCTCCAAAATATTGTTTCCACTCCGAAATGCCAATATTCATTGAGTTGATAATAGTACCATCCAAATGAAGATTTTGATTCTTCATCTAAAAAATCTCTTCCTTTTTGCTCATAAAGCTCACATGTAAAGTAATCCCAACTGTCTGCTGTTTCATTCTGATTGATATATGATAAAACAGTCAACATAGAATCTTTCCTAAAAAATGTTTGATTGTCAGCGTTCTGATATAATGGCTGGTCATTACTGAAAAGTAACTTTGTATATAATTTCCATTCGTCAGAATCTTTGGTAATTGATGTTATTGACAACTCATTATAAAGCTTTTCTGAATCAGACTTTTTTAAAACCCCATTTTCTATATTGCTTAGAAACAGTTGTTTTGAAGAATCCGAAATGTTTTTGTCAAAAGCTTGTGCTAATACAGTTCCTGTTACAATTGAATCATCCTCGTGTTGAGTGCAAACAAAAACTGGCGAATCTTCTCGATGAATTATTAGTCCGATAGTTTGTAAAGCTCCTGAATAATACTGACCAAAGGCACCAGACGAATATTTCCAGTATGTACTTTTACCTTTTTCAATGTCTGCCCCAAATATTAGACTAAATTCAGAATCTGCTTCTTTTTTGCTTATTTCGTCAGCCGCAAATAAACTCCCTGGTATTTGAGTCGTGTCCTTTTCATGTAACTGCATTAATAAAGCAATTTGATATTCTCCTCTTCTGATAAATTTATTCTGTACTTTCGGATTAGTGTCTCCAATTTCTTTTGCGTAAATTTCAAGTAACCAACAATAAAAACCATAATATCGTATTCGGTTTGTCAAATTGGTTAGTCCTGGTAATAATGTTGAATAACTTGCTTGAGATGTAGTTTGTAAACCTAAAGAATCACGTCCAGTAGAATAATCATTACTTTTTCCGAAGAATGGAGCTTTCCAATTACCTTTTTTTAGTACAGCCATAATTTTGTTATTTGGTTTTTGTGGGGTGGCAAAAATTGCACTCTTTTGCAAATTTTGGTTTGTGTGTCAGCCTGTGCGATTTGCAAATGTGTGCAATGTG
>CAZTTS010000020.1:0-5643 GCA_964616165.1 uncultured Lachnospiraceae bacterium | reverse complement strand
TATCTGTTAGTGCTTCCATAAGGAGAGATTTTGGATATTAAAATATAAGAACTGTAAATTTACAGTTCTTATATTTATACTATACATAAGGTTATAAACATATAAATTTATTAATTAATGTGAAATTAGTGTGAAAATTATGTTGTAAATATTAATATAGTATGATATAATAAGATTATAACCACATAAGGTTATAACATTACAATCATATAAAGTTACAATGTTACCATAAAGGGGGAAATTTTATGTATTCAGATAGCCAAAAGAAAAGCCATCAAAGATCTATAAGAATGACACCTTATGTACATAGCATTATAGACAATTTTGAGGGAGAAAGTTTTAATCAAAAATTCGAGAATTTAGTCATATACTTCTCTAAAGTTGAAGAACAATTAAAAATCAATATAGTTGAGAAAGAAAAAACTATCAAAAAGCTAGATGAAAAAATATCTGAAAAAACTTCACTACTTAATAAATTAGATAAAATAGAAAACTATGTTGATAGTATTATAAGAAGTAACCCAATCTAAAGACCTGCAGGTCGATACCTGGATAAAAATTGGGTTACATTAATTTAAAAAAAGGAGCTGAAAAAATGATAAAAGGAATTGAAAAACTAAATCAGGAACAGAAGGATCACATGGAAAAGGTTAATAAGCTTCATACGGATTGTGTAGGATTGGACTATAAGGCAGGTATGAAGATTACAGAGGTATGGATTGATGAAAGAAATAATGTATGCGTAAGGCTGAAAAATGGGGATTGGTATCATTACTTACCTGATGGTACTTGGTATTAAAAATAAATATAATCTTATAAGCATATAAGGTTATATGTTTATAAGATTATAATATTAAAATAAAGGAGCGAGTTTAATGTTATATAATTTTAAAGAAAGATATGATAAGTTAATTGAAAAAGATGGTACTGGTAAAGGAGATAATGAAAGAGAAGCACTATTTTATATTCTAGCAGGTAATACTGATTTATATAGTAAGGCAGAATATATCTATAATTTTAAAGAAAGAATAATCACTCCTGAATGTTTGGAAGGGGAAACAATAGATTTATGTAGCAGTTCAAGAAAACTTGTAAAATTAGCTTATAATCTATTCAATAGCTTCCCTGCTGATGTTATAGATACATTTTATGTATTAGATGAAGATAACTTTAACTTAGCTTTAAATGCTATCAAGTTAAGATTTAACAGACTATCCTTATAAGTATATAACCTTATAATCTTATAATTTTATAAATATATCCTTTATGGATATATTAAAGAAGGGAGTTAATAGTAAATGAAAATTATAGTAATATCAAACCAAAAAGGTGGAGTATCAAAGACAACTACAACACATTCACTTGGAGCAGGTTTAGGTATTAAAGGACATAAAGTCTTATTAATAGATTTAGATCCTCAAGCTAATTTAACTGATAATGCAGGTATAGATAGTTATAGTGTTAATTCTATTTATGAAGTAATGAAGGATAAAATTACTATAGAAGAAGCTATAATAGAAACAAAATATTTTGATATTATTCCTGCAAGTTTAGAACTTGCTTCTGCTGATATGGAATTTACAGCAACAGGAAAAGAATGGATTCTAAAAGAAAGACTAAAAGGAATAAAAAGAGATTATGATTTTATAATAATAGATACTCCACCAGCATTAGGAATTTTAACTATAAATGCTTTTACTTCTGCTGATGAAGTTATTATTCCAACCAATGCAAGTATATTTGCTTCATCTGGGATTGTACAACTATATAAATCAATAGAAACAGTAAGAAAATATACAAATCCTGATTTAAGTATTGATGGGATATTATTTACAAGATTTAATGAAAGAACCATTATTTCATCTGACATTGAAGAAATAACAAAAGTAATAAGCGAACAGATAAAAACTAAAGTGTATAAAACTAAAATTAGAAGTTCAATAAAAATAGAAGAAGCTCAAGCAAATAGACAAGATATTTTTACTTATAGTGAGGATAATAATGTGTCAATAGATTATATGAATTTTATTGATGAATACCTGAATAAATAATAAGGGGGTACTTTGAATGAGTAGAACTAGAATAGATAGAAATAAGACAGCAGAACGATTTCTATCCAACATTACAGAGGAAAAACAAGACATAAGAGAAGAAAAGAAAGATATAAATATTGAAAAAAGAGAAATAAAAAAAACAAGACCATTTATAAAAGATGGTGGTTACTCTCAAAGAGCTTATTATATTACTGATGAACAATATAAAGAACTAAAAATATTAGCTGTGGAAAATGATACAGATACATCTTCTTTAGTTAGAGAAGCTTTGGACAACTTTCTAAATAACAGATAAAAGGGTGGAAA
This sequence comes from uncultured Lachnospiraceae bacterium, assembly GCA_964616165.1. Lineage (GTDB taxonomy): Bacteria > Bacillota > Clostridia > TANB77 > CAG-508 > CAZCCM01. The sequence continues at coordinate 3,283 of CAZTTS010000020.1, read as the reverse complement.
AATAAAATGAATAGATTTGATATAATTAAAACAGTAGGAAGGCAATACTTAAAATCAAACATTGAAAATGGAGAATTTAGCTATGCTAAAGCATTGAAAGAGATTGGAAAAGATCATAAAGATTATTTAACTGAAAATGCAACTCGTAATTATCAGGATATAGATTTAAGATTTGTTGATGGAAATTTAACTGTATTAGTAGAAACTAAGAGTAAATTGATAGCTTCTTCATCTTTGAATGATATGGAGCAACTTCAAAACTATGTAATATTTGAAAAAGAACTAACTAGAAATAAGGTGGTAGCTATTCTAGCTTCTACAAGTAATGATGATATAAGGGTTTGGCAAGATGGATCAGATATTATAGATGATGAACATGAAGATAAAAATGAAAGAGTATTTAAGAGTATGGAAGAATATAAAAACCTTCATTTTGGCACAAGGAATGATAAGATTGCAATAATTCAAAGCACTTATCAATTAAATGAACTATTACATCAGTATGGGATTAATGAAAAAATAAGAAGTCAATTTGTGGGAACTTGTCTCTTGGCACTAAAAAATAGTTTAGTTTATTCTCTACCTAAAGATATAGAAAAAGGTGGAGAAATTATTAGGCAAGAAACCATAACAACAGGTCAAGTAAGAAAAGGGATAGAAGATATATTAACTAATTTATTGGAAAAAGATTTAAACAAAGCAGAAAAACTAGTTATTTTAAAAAATAAAGTTATAGATTCCCAAGATGTAAGGGATTTAAAAATAAGAGAATTTCAACATATTTTACGAGATATAGAAAACAATATACTTCCTTATATAAATGATAAAAGTACTATGGGTCAAGATTTATTAAATCTTTTCTTTACAACATTTAATAAATATGTTGGGAAATCAGATAAAAATCAAGCATTTACACCAGACCATATAGTCCATTTTATGTGTAATGTGGTGGGAGTTAATAGAAACTCTGTTGTACTAGATCCATGTTGTGGTAGTGGTGCATTTTTAGTAAGAGCAATGACTGAAGCTATGGATGATTGTAATTCAGATCCTGAAAGAGAGATAGTTAAAAGAGAACAAATATATGGAATAGAATATGAAGAAACTGCCTTTGGATTATCTACAACAAATATGTTAATTCATGGTGATGGTAATTCAAATATAATACAAGGAAATTGTTTTAAAGAAATTAACAATATTGAAGCAAATATAAATATAGTTCTAATGAACCCACCATACAATGCACAAAGAAAACATTGTGATCCTAAATATGTTAAGACATGGGGCAGTAATGTAAAAGAAGATCCATCAAAGGGGTTTCATTTTGTATATGAAATAGCCAGTAAGGTAAAAACAGGAAAACTAGCAGTATTACTTCCAATGCAATGTGCTATTGGTGCTTCATCTGCTATAAAGTATTTTAAAAGAAAAATGTTAGAAGAACATACTTTGGACGCTGTCTTTTCTTTGCCAAGTGATATGTTTCACCCAGGAGCAAGTGCAGTAGCTTGTTGCATGATATTTAATTTAGGGACAAGACATGAAAATGCACCAATCCAAGAAACATTTTTTGGATATTTCAAAGATGATGGATTTGAAAAAAGAAAAAATTTAGGGAGAATGGAAAAGTCAGATGGTTTATGGAGAAAGATTGAAAAAAAATGGTTAAACTTATATTTTAATAGAAAGTCTGAAAAAGGAATATCTATAACTAAAAAAGTTACATCTAATGATGAATGGTTAGCAGAAGCTTATATGGAAGTAGATTATAATAAATTAAATCAAGATGATTTTCAAAAAGTATTAAATGAATACTTAGGATATTTAGTGTCTAGTGGGAGGTTATAATGACTATTATATCAGATTTATTTCATGTATATAGTGGTAGTAAATTAGATTTTGGAAAACAGGAATTGGATGATGAAGGAGTTAATTTTGTTTCTAGAAATTCTAATAATAATGGAGTTGTTGGAAAAGTTGAATTACAGGATAGAATGAAACTATATAAAAAAGGAGATATTACAGTACCTTTGGGTGGATCTTATTTATTGTCAGCATTTGTTCAAGATGAAGATTTTGTTACAGCACAAAATGTTGCTGTTTTAAGACCAAAAAAAGAAATGAAAGAAATAGAAAAATGGTTTTATTGTTATGTATTAAGAGAGAATAGGTTTAAATTTTCAGCTTTTGGTAGAGAGGTAAATAAATATTTAAAAGATATAGAGATACCTAATGTAATTCCAGATTGGGTTTATTTAGCAGATAAAGAAACTGTTAAAACTAAAAACAAAGTAAGTGAATTAAATTTAGATGTTGATGGTTGGGAATATTTCACAATAAATAAGTTGTTTAATGTAAGGGCAGGTAAATATTACTATTCATATGAGTATGACACAGGAGATATAGCATACATTTCTGCAACTAATAAAAATAACGGAATAGGAAATAGAATTAACTTAGAACCTGATTTTAAAGGTAACTGCATAACAACAGAAAAAATATCTTGTACAGCTTTTTATCAAAAAGAAAACTTTTGTGCAACCAGTGATGTTAATATATTAAAATCTAAAAATAGTATGTCTGAAGCAGTTGGGATATTTATTGCAACAATAATTAATTTTAATGAAAATTTTAGATGGAATTATGGTAGGCAATGTAGGGTGGGTGATACTAAAAAAATAAAAATCAAATTACCAATTTGTAGAGATAACAAAGGAAATCCAATTATAGATATAAAAAAGAAATATCATAGTGAAGGATTTATGCCTGATTATAAATTTATGGATAATTATATAAAAATGTTACCTTTTGGAGATAACTTGCAATCTTAAAAGGAGTGGTTAAATGAAATTTATTAGAGAATATAAAACATATCAGCTTTATAGTATTGACAATATAGAAATGGTTAATGCTGATAGCACAGGATCTAGTAGATTGATAAAAAACGATATTTTAGTATTTTCACCAGATACAATTATAAAAATAGGAAATGAGTTAAATTCTTTTGAAAATGAAAAAGAAGCTATAAAATACATTGACAATGATTTAAATATTCAGGGAAAGTTTAAAAATGCTATGGAGAGAGCAGAATTAGAAAATGAAAAACAGTATAGATTAAGGAACTTGAAGGAAGATGAAAGGTTAAAGTATGAAAGAAGAAAAAGATTGAATTATGAAGATGAAATATCAAAATCAAAACCTTATTAATGTATAAGTAAAAAACAACTCTAAGGGTTGTTTTTTCTTTTGTCTTTTTTCTTGAATTATATAGCCGAAGGCTATA
>CAZTTS010000019.1:0-10510 GCA_964616165.1 uncultured Lachnospiraceae bacterium | reverse complement strand
GACACTCTCTCCAAAGCCATTGAGCAGGGCTATACAAAGGAGATGCTTGCCGATAACCTCAAAGATCAGTTCAATGACCTCGCCAATCGATCATCCCACTACTGGCAGGGACTGGCAGAACACACTGCTCTCAGAATCAGGGAGTTCGGAAGGCTGCAGGGCTACAAGAAAGCCAAAGCCAAGTACTACAAACTCGTGGTAATCCTCGACGATCGCACCAGTGACATCTGCCGGGCTCTGGCTGCCCAAGACAAGGTCTATCCTCTAAACGATGCACTGGAGGTGATGGATAACCTGATAGCTCTGGATACCAAGACAAGCAGCCTTGACGATGCCAGAGACTACATCAAGGCACTCGCACCCTGGATCAAAGACGATCAGATCGAATATGACTCAGAGATGAATCCGGTAGGCGTCTCTGGAGCGCATACTCCTTTCCCGCCGTTTCATTGGAAGTGTAGGACGAGTACGACAATCTTTTAAGCTACTTGCTGACAGTGAGTTGCTTCTTTTGTTCTGTACTCTGAGACAATTCTATTTGCAATTGCTCTGATTTGGGCGTTAAATCAATGCCCGGTATGTCATTATACCTTTCGGAGATTCTGTCTCTAAGATTAAACAATCTTCTGTTTGCTGTGTCTATCAGTTGTGAAAATGTTGTAACTGCTATAGATCCTTTGTTGGGAATTATTATTGGTGATTCTACTCCTTGTCCTATCGATTCACCAACAACAAATGCATAAATAAATGGCATATCGACTAGATCTGGGCATGTTGTGAAGTCTTCAACGTAGTTTTGCGCTTGATTTCGTTCATCTCTTGTAATACAAAAACCCCCTCTTTTTAGCTCTATAATCAGCACTCTCTGTAACCTTAATAGACTTTGTGCAGGATCAAAACTACTAGTCCCAGTGATCGATAACGTAGAATCTTCGAGAATAACAAGGTCCGGCCGTTTCTTATGATTTAAGAAGGAGTCATTTGAGACACTGGTTTTGAATATTTGTTTAGCGGCAGTTTGGAGCTGTCTATTAGAGACATATTCAGGTGAATCAAACTCCGGTCCAAAAAGCCATCTGGCTTCAGTGATAAGTGGGTGCAATGTATGCAGTTCATCTACCGCAGAATCAGATGACAATTTACTAATGGCTTCAATTACTGAAATCCGTCTATCAATCTCATCTAGGACACATAAGGCATCTTTTATATTCCAAGTCGAGAGAAGCTTATTCAGACCTTCAACATCATCATCAGTTAATTGTCCGATTTTAGTTAACAACTCTTTTCCGTTTCTCGAGCTCTCGAGTTTTATGACAGTATCTACAGCAATGGAATATGTTTCAAACTTTGCCAAAGGGTAATCTTGAGAAATCTTCTCGATAGCTTCATCAACTTCCCATTTCCCTAGGGGTGATAGGTTTTTTATGTCATCCTTGAATTCACTTTTAATCTGCCCCTTGGTTTCCTCGATGTTCTCACTAACAATCGTTTTAACCATAGATTCAACGTATTCCTCGACTTTCTGATAAACAATATCCATAACGGGGTGTTTTTTAAAGCCTGTCCAATCATCGAGAATATAATCAGCAAGGTCATTTGTTTTTACTATACATGTATATCTCTTAGCTATCTTCGTTCGCCCATCCATAATAGGCTTGTTTCCAAGTTCCCAAGATGGTTCACCAACTAATCGGTTACGAATCCAAAATGCTATGCCTTGATAGATTGTTTTCTTCGAAGCTTGGGTTGTATCGATAAACATGCACACTAAGTTTTTCCCGTCGGGCAGTGTTATGGTTGATGTATCCAATAAACCTGAGTGTTCTTCTAAAGGAACGCATTGTCCATTAATGAATACATTGAAAGATGGGTCGTGTAAGAACCTGGCTGATAATACATCTAATAGTCTATTGGCGTCCGGTAAGTTTTTTTTAACAACAACCGATAAGGTGGTTCCATGACCAGCGCCTTCGATTATGTCCCGTTTTGTTACAACTAAGGGTTGGTCTTGACTTGCAGTACTTATCGTATAACATGATGAAAATCCACCTGCTTTAGTTTTAACTACATACTCGTTGTTAAAACAGAGCAGACCATGTCGACCAATACCATTCTTGCCATAGGCCAGGCGATTGGCTTCAATTTGGTCTGGAAAAACGACTGAGTTGCCCTGATGCTTGATTCTGTTATAACCTAATCTCATCCACCGTTGACTAAACTCTTCGGGAGTCAGTCCGCATCCATCGTCATCGATAACAATCGTTTCATCAAGATTCTTTGGTATTGTGATTCTTACATTAAATGCACCGGCATCCCACGCATTAGCTACTAATTCAGTTAACGCTATATGACTATCATTCACAACACCACCTAGAGACCGCAACAAATAGTCTTCTTCAAAAATCGACGTCTGCAGATAATCTTTCTGGTTCATTTAAACTCCTTAATAGTATTGTTTAACATAAACGCAAGCCTTCTCAAATAGGTCCTGATCTTCAATTCGATACTTGATATATATGATTTTTCTTAGTGCCTTCTGGACTTCCCTTACTCCAGACTTTGTCTCTTGCCAACCAGGAAATCTGACAACTCGCACTACTTCATCAATATCTGCAACGATTCGCTCAATGAACACCGGTGTTTTATCATGTTTTATCTCCGAGAAGAGTTCTGTTAATGCCGTTTTTGCTTTTAACCGTTCATCCTCTGTATCAACTTTCTTTTCTGCCACGAGTACATCTTTGGCCAAATCGAGGAGCATTTTCAAAAAATCAAGACTGTTAATTAGCCCTTGTTCGTGCTTGTTTTTTAACTGATCCAGACGCTCTCCTAAAGCAATGAATTCTGATATCCCAGAGTGCTTTCGTAGTCGTGCAAGGAGTTTGAGCTCAATTTCTTTAGCTTTTGTTTTTTGATCTGCTGATGATAGTAACCCTTTGAGAACTTCATCGTTCATTACAAGGGTATCTAAATCGTCATGCACTGCCTCTATGTGAACATTCTCATGAACGAGTTCAATTGTTTTAGCACCAAGAGCATGCCATAATAATCTGCCAGTCCCACTAGCAGGTCTTACGGACTCAAAGACTTGGCTTAACCACTTATAATCACTTTGGTAGTTTGATAGTATTGAATCTGGAGATATTGACTCCCATATTCTTGATAAAACACTATATTCTGCTGCAAAATGATCCTTTACTTCATTACTTGGCAGGCACTCTTGTGCAGCAATAAGTCCTTCATAACCTCCAATTGTGCGGTCAATATTTGGGAAAAATGCCAAACACTTATTCACTTGCGCCCCAAGCTTGTGTTTCATTAACTCAATATTTGTGATAACACGCAAAACCGAGTTTTCATCAAAATTCAGAGCCTTTGCGACATCGTCGAAAATGCCTAAATAATCGATGATCAGTCCATGGGTTTTATTTGGATAAGGTCTGTTTGTTCTACATATCGCCTGTAATAGATTGTGATCTCTCATGGGTTTATCTAAATACATTGCTTGCAGTATTGGTGCATCAAAGCCCGTTAACAGCTTCGAAGTAACAACTAATAATCTCAATGGATCAGATGGATCTCGATATCTCTCAAGTAATTTTTCTTCTTCATCTTTACTAAGTTTGAATTCGGCATATTCGTCCGATTTACCTCCAGATGTGTGCATGACTATTGCACTTGCATCATCACCCCAGATTTTATCAAATTCACGTTTGTAGAGTACACAGCACTCTCTATCAAAAGCCACAACCTGAGCTTTAAATCCATTGGGTTCTACTTTTGATTGATAGTGATTGACAATGTGCTGGCAGATAGTGGCCACACGCTCAGGCGATTTAATCAGAATTGCCATCCTAGCTGCTCTTTTTGCAAGGTCGTCCTTATCATCATCACTTAACGAACTTGTAAGTTGTCCATAAGCCTCATCTATAGCTTCTTTATCAATATGTAACTTAACGTCCACTGCTTCGAAATGAAGAGGTAGGGTTGCATTATCTCTAATTGATTCCTCAAATGAATAACGACTTAGATAGCCCTGGTTGTCTTCCTCGGCACCAAATGCCCAGAATGTGTTTCTGTTGTTCTTGTTGATTGGAGTGCCGGTTAGGCCGAATAGGAAAGCGTTAGGTAGAGCATGACGCATTTGTCTGCCCAGATTCCCCTCTTGAGTTCTATGAGCTTCATCGACCATTACGATAATATTTTTTCTGGTATTTAATACTGTGTCAGTCTCTGCAAACTTATAGATGGTAGTGATTATGATCTTCCTCATATCATTGGCTAGCAGTGTTTTCAGAGATTCACATGATTCCGTGCTTATCAAATTGGGTATCTCTGTTGCGTTGAATGTCGCTGTAATCTGAGTATCAAGATCAACTCGATCCACCACGATAATCACAGTTGGATTCTTCAAATGTGGATGCATTCTGAGTTTACTTGCAGCAAAAACCATTAATAGCGACTTTCCAGAACCTTGGAAGTGCCAAATGAGACCTTTATTGGGCATCCCCTTCACTACTCTATCAACGATTAGATTGGCCCCCTCATACTGCTGATATCGAGCAATAATCTTGATCCTTCTGTGTTTTCTATCAGTTGCATAGAGAGTGTAATATCGAAGAAAGTCAAGAACCACCTCTGGTTGCAGCATGCTTGTTATTGTTCTCTTAACATCACTAAGAGACCCCTCCGACGCTATTCCATGCTGATACCATGGGCCCCATAAGTCTATAGGCATTCTGACAGAGCCGTACCTGAAATGTTTCCCTTCAGTTGAAAACGAAAATACATTAGGGACAAACATCTGGGGTATTGTAAGTTGATACCCATTAACGATGTCACTGGCACCATCCATCCAAGATATCGACGGTCTTACGGGTGTTTTAACTTCTCCAATGACCAACGGTATTCCATTAACCAAAAAAACGATATCAAGTCTTTTCCCGTTTTCTATCGAAGGATAAATCCACTGACTCGTAATCGTAAATTCGTTTTTCGAGATGTCGTCAAAATCAATCAGTTTTATTGGTGCGTGTTCATTATGATGACCGAAAGGCATAGATCGTTCTCCACGTAACCATTGCGTAAAGTTCTCATTTGCTCTAACTAAACCATCTGTTGTGACTCCCTGCATTATTGCTCGAAGATGGTATATCACTTCGTCCGCGCGGTCTAAATTGGAGATATATTCGGGATTGATCTTCATCAGGCTTTCAGCAAGAACCTTTTCAACTATGATGTCACTTTTTTGTCTTTCAATTAGATCTGACGGAATATACTTCCAACTAGGTCTCTCATGTATAGAACTTATTGTAGCATCGGATACATCTGAAAGACAATCGATGACGAGTTTTTCAACCGATTCAAGTTCATTAAACACTACTGCACCTCTCTAACAAATGATTCAATTAGAAATTGTAGAAGTCTGATAGAAACTTCGACTTGATTTTGCACATATAATTCTAATTTGCTGACGCAATCCAGCCTGTCAGTCCAGCGTTGTTGCTCCCTAGAATCGGGTAAGGATATCTTCAGAGCATGTACATCATTTCTATTCAGTCCCGGAATTGCAGTTGTTATCGATAACTGCTTTAGGCGCAAGCTTTTGAGCATATAGTATGTAAACCTTGGGTTCATGCTTTTAACAAACCTAACAAAGAAAGAAGTATCGATCGGCCAGATTGGATCATCATACCATGTCACTTCTCCAGCACCTCCCTTCCTACCCACAACAATACAAGGATCATCAATTAAGAACTCGTCATGATATCCGATAATCCCATTGGAACCGACAACTGGAAAGCCAGTGCCACTGCGTTTATTTTCAGGTAATGCTTTACCGTATTCTAGTTTCAATACATCGCCTATCTTATATTCTGAACTAATAAGTAATCTTTCTCGTAACTCACTTAAGGAAGAGATATATAGCTCAGCAACTGCGGACAAAGCAAGTCTCCACTTCTCAACTAACTGGTCAGCAGCCATTAATACAGGAGTTACTCTCTTTTGGCTTTCGATCGCAGGCACATAGAATGTTTCGGTCTTTAGCGTCGTCCAATTGATTGTTGGAGAAAGCGATCCTACAGATATACTTTTTGCTCTATTCATAAAGGTGTTTGAAGCAATAAAGAACGGAAGGAATTCGGGTAGCATGAGTGCTTTATTTGCACGAAAAACAGATGCATGTGCAGAACATATACCATTAAACTCAGCAAGACATACTTTTCTTTGATAAGCTCTACGTCTGCCAAATATTACATCTCCAGACTGAAACTCAATTTTCGTTCCTATAACTGATGATGGATTGTCCCATCTGTGTAAATGTAGACAGTCAGGATCTAAATGTTCAAGTCCAACATAGACCGTATGATCTGTTTTATTTGGATTTGCTTTAGTGGTTATATTCTCGACTAAATCACCAAATGATAACTGATTATATTCCAGGGGTTTAAGATACATGAGTTTCGGAATCCTTCGTTATCGAATTAAATCGAATCATTGTTTATCCCCGATGCTTTGATCTGATCAAGTAACTCCGCTACTCTATGAGAGCCAGCAAGATACTCCTCAAGAATGATACAGATATCTTCATTATTCAGGTTTGTCTTATGCGTGTTATTGTTTGAAACATGAGCAGATATACTTAAATTGTAGTTTTTTTTCCTCAGCCCTTCAATATCTTTAACACAGGATAAAACCGGCCCAGATTCGAATGAATGATATGTCGATGCAATCCTCTGCATTTGCTTTTCACTAATAAAACTCTGTGCTCTTTCTCTTGTTACTTCATCGACTGCATCAATGAAAAGAATTCTCCCCCTATGAGAACGTACCTTTTTACTCCTGCAAATCACGATACATGCTTCCATGGGCGAATTATAAAAGAGATTAGGCCCCAATCCAATAACACACTCAAGGATGTCCGCTTCAACTAACTTAGCTCTCATATCGTGTTCTTCATTTCTGAATAAGACCCCATGCGGGAATAGAACAGCACATCTACCTGAGTTTGATTTCATACTAGCTAAAATGTGCTGCCAAAAAGCGTAATCAGCTCTTCCTTGAGGGGGTGTCCCAAATATGTTTCTTCCCCACGGATCATTAGCCCAAGAAGCTCTATTCCACTTTTTGATTGAATATGGAGGATTGGCTAATACGACGTCGAATTTCTTAAGTTTCCCTTTATCGATGAATTGGGGATATGTTAGAGTGTCTTCCCTCATAATACAGAAATCCTCAATCCCATGCAAAATCATATTCATCTTTCCTATTGCAGATGTCAACAGGTTGATTTCTTGGCCATAAAGCTTTAAACTTCTATATTCTCTGTTCATTCGTTTTAAATACGATACTGCCGATAAAAGCATGCCAGCAGAGCCACATGTTGGATCATAAATAGATTCTCCGGGAGAAGGTTCTAACAGTTCAGTCATTAGATGCACGACTGTTCTATTTGTATAGAATTCAGCTGCAGTATGACCTGAATCATCTGCAAACCTTTTAATAAGAAATTCATAGCCGACACCTAGCTCATCTTCGGGACAGCTTTTAACAGAGAGGTTTTGAGTGCTGAAGTGCTCGATCAATTCCTTAAGCATAGAATCTGGAAGTACATCTTTATTAGTCCATTGTGCATCTCCAAACACCCCACTTAGTAAATCATGGTTCGAAGCTTCGATAGCTCGAAATGCTTTCTGTATATCATTCCCAATGTTTACTGATTTTGACCTGACGTCGTTCCAATGATGATCACTAGGTATAACAAATCTATGATTCTCACTAAAATTAGCGTACTCTCTATTACCTTCGAACTCGTTGATTGCTTCTTCTTCCTCTTCGTCATATACATCACATAGTCTTTTGTAGAATAATAGGGGGAATATATATTGTTTATAATCCCCCGAGTCAATATGTCCCCGGAGATATGTTGCTGCGCTCCACAAGTAAGACTCAAGAGTCTCTTTGGAAATACTCACTGTAAAGCCTCTCTTTCTAACATTCCCAAGATCTCTTTTTCAGCTATCTGTGCGTTTCTTATGGTATAAACTACATTTTTCAAAGCATCCTGAAAAGACCTAGTGTCTTCTTCATTCGCACTCTCAAGATACTTGGATAGCAACAAATTGTAATCATTAGATTTGATTTCAGTTATAGATACAAGTCTACAGAACTTTTTGTCTTCGACATCGCTCATATAATATTCGTATATTCTATCGATGTGCGTCTGAAGTAAATGATTTTGTGCTTTCCCTACCTTAAGTTGATCGGAAGCATTAATCATCTTCACAAATCCTCGTGCAGCTTCATGTTTCTTTTCACGAAACACAAGTATACACGCAGATATATTGGTGCCATAAAACAGATTCGGGCCTAACCCTATGATAGTTTCCAAACAGTCTAATTCGATAATCTTCTTTCTTATGCTACTTTCCTTACCCGGTCTGAATAGGACACCATATGGAAGCACTACAGCCATTCTCCCTTTTATTGGTGTCATTGATTTGATCATGTGTTGAATCCAAGCAAAGTCACCATTTGTTGATGGGGGCAATCCGGCAAAACTCCTTCCGTAAGGATCATTGATCCAAACATCAGAACCCCAATTACTCAGGGAAAACGGTGGATTCGCAATAACACAATCGAATTGCGCCAATGAGTCTCCATAGAAAAAAGCTGGGTTTCTTAAGGTGTCCCCTTGTGCAATAATAAAATCTTCTGCTCCATGCAAATAAAGGTTCATTCTCGCAATAGTAGATGTTGTCAGATTCTTCTCCTGCCCAAAAATCTTGCCAAGCATAAGTTTCCCATTATGCCCGTTTTCATTTATTTGATGAAGTGTTTCTAACAACATGCCACCTGTTCCACAAGCAGGATCATATACTGATTCGCCTGCCTGAGGATCTAGCAGCCTAACAAGCAGTTTAATAACGTTCCTTGGCGTGTAAAACTCACCGGCTTTCTTCTTTGATAGATCGGCAAATCTCTTTATTAAATACTCATACGCTTTTCCGAGAACATCGTTCCTGCAGTTTGAATTACTAAGAATCTTAGATGCGAAATGTTCGATCAAATCCTTAAGCAGTGCGTCCGAAAAACGTTCTTTATTAGTCCATTGAACATCTCCAAAGATACCATAAAGAGTATCAGGATTCGCTTGTTCTATACCCCTCATAGCTTTCTTCAGTGCGTGTCCAATGTTTTCAGATTTAGCCCGGATATCATTCCAGTGACAATCTTCAGGAATCTGGAATCTATGGTTTTCTGGGAAACTTGCAAACTCAAAACTGCCGCCAGATTCATGTATAGCTACTTCAGTTTCTTCATCATATACATCCGAAATACGCTTAAAGAATAGCAGTGGAAAAATATAGGTTTTAAAGTCCGCAGCGTCTATTGAGCCTCTTAGGATATTTGCAGACTCCCATAGGTATGACTCGATACTTTGTTGATTGTACATAAGCGCTAACCTATATCTAGTTAACTAGTTGGCCTGCTCCTAACAAACCAGTTCCTACTCGATTCGTTATGGTAGAGGAGGTCTCAGCAAAAACATGCCATCCAACAGTGCTTCCTGATACAAAAACAAGTCTATCGAGTGGATCGCCAACCACACTAGATCCGGATAGTACCCAGTTCCCAAGATCAGTTAGTCCGCTTGATGAGTGTGGGCATAATACATAAAAGCTACGCAAGCTTTGTCCTCGATAATCTGGGTGATAGTACAAATCATAATCACAAGAATTAATTAAGGACATTAAACTTGATGAAACAGTAAAAGAAACTACCGACCTATCTGAACATCTGGTAATTGATATGTCATTAGGATCGTGTTTAGGAGGCAGAAGAGATCCAGTTGAATTCGCATCATTCATTGCCTGCACGAAATCACTCTTGCTAGTGAATATCATTGTATATCTCACTTAAATAGATAAGCGCATGTATGATCATATGTCCCTCCCGGCTATAGCCAACAATGGCTCTAGGACATTCTATTTCACTTGACTCCGTGCCATATACCTGATTGAATTTCATCAATCCCTCACATGAAACAATTTAGTACAACAATGAAATGAGGTAATCGCTTTTTGTCAATAACAAAATCTGTCGCATCGTTATGCATCCTTATTTGTCAACACACAGAGCAATGCTTTCATGGCTCCGGATCATTGATCACAACAAGTTCTAGGAGTCACCATGACGGAATCGTTGCTGAATAGAATCAAGGCGCAGTTAGTCAGGCATGAAGGTTTGAAGCTGAAACCATACCGCTGCACGGCTGGAAAGCTAACCATCGGCATCGGGCGCAATCTCGATGACTGCGGCATCTCTCAGAAAGAAGCATGCGCCATGCTGGAGAGGGATGTCCTGGACTGCGAACAGCGGCTCTTGGAAGAGATTCCAAATATCTACAACAACCTCGATGAAGTGCGTCAGTCCGTGCTGCTCAACATGTGCTTCAATCTCGGCATCAAAGGGCTTATGGGCTTCAAGAACACCCTGTCTTTCATTG
>CAZTTS010000018.1:0-11833 GCA_964616165.1 uncultured Lachnospiraceae bacterium | reverse complement strand
TTTATAAGAACAACAGATGAAAAGCATAAAGAATTAACTGCTAAAATATTTGATAAATTTATGGACAATGGTGATATATATTTAGGAAAATATGAAGGATGGTATTGCAAACCATGTGAGACATTTTTTAGTGAACTAGAATTAGTAGAAGGTAAATGCCCAATGTGTGGTAGAGATGTAGAATGGACTGAAGAAGAAGCATACTTTTTTAATATGAAAAAATATTCAGATAGATTAAAACAACTATATATAGAAAGACCAGACTTTATAGTTCCACTAGCTAGAAAGAATGAAATATTTAAGAATTTTATTGAACCAGGATTAGAAGATCTTTGTGTCTCTAGAACAAGTTTTGATTGGGGAATACCTATATTAAAAGACCCTAAACATGTAATGTATGTGTGGGTAGATGCATTGTCTTCATATATAACATCACTTGGATATATGAGTGATGATGAAAGCTTATTTAATAAATATTGGCCTGCAGACCTTCAAATAGTTGGGAAAGATATTATTCGTTTTCATGCTATTTATTGGCCTATATTTTTAATGGCATTAGGATTAGAACTTCCTAAACAAATATATTCACATGCCTTCTTTATGGCTAGAGATGGAAAAATGAGTAAATCAAAAGGAAATGCAATCTTTCCAGATGTATTAGCTAAAAGATATGGCGTTGATGCAACTAAATTTATATTATTAAGCTCATTATCTTTTTCACAAGACTCGGCATTTAGTATTGAAGACTTTATAGAAAGATATAACGCATATTTAGCAAATGATTTAGGCAATTTATTAAATAGAATAATAGGGATGTTAAACAAATACTTAGATGGAGTAATTCCAGATATAAATAATAAAAGCTTAAAAGAAATGGAAGACTTTGCAGGATTAAATATTAATTCTAAAACTTTTATATTTACAAAAGAAATACAAGAATTTGTAGAAGAAAAGATGAGAGAATTAACTGATAATTTTGAAACAGTCCATGTAGCTGATGGGATACAAAATATTGTTGAAGTAATAGACAGAGCAAATAAATATATAGATAAAACAGAACCATGGGTAAAGCATAAGAATATAGAAGAAAGAATTGAATCTAGAGTATCAGATAAAGATAAATTAGATTTAATAATGTATACATTAGTTGAGATTCTAAGAAAGCTGTCTGTTGCCATAAGACCATTTATGAAACATAGTTCAAATAAAATACAAGAACAATTAAATATAAGCAATAAATATAATATAGAAGATTGGAATGAAATTTTTAAAGATCATTATAATTTAGGAGAAGTAAAAGTAATTACAGAAGGAATTCCAATATTTCAGAGAATAGATAGAGAAGAAGAGCTAGAAGAGTACAATAAAATAATAAGAGAAATTCTTTAAAAACATAATATATAACTAAAGTTAAAAGAGAAATTAAAAGAACAAACCTATGATGAAACAAAAATTAAGTGTAAATAAAGAGAATAAATTATAAAAATACAAAGTCAGGATTTTCTGACTTTGTATTTTGTTTATTTATAGATTAAAAGTTCTACATGCTATGTTTTCATTACACTTTGGTTACAATCATACAATTTTTATGGTGTATTAGATATAATAAATATTAAGATAAATTTTAAATATATATTTGATTGCTTAGAACAAAAAATATAGTTAGGAGTTAAAAATGTTTAAGAAAAAAGGTATTACATTGATCGCATTAGTAATAACAATTATAGTGTTATTAATTTTAGTAGGGGTAACTATAGCATTAGTAATAGGACCAGATGGAATAGTTTTTAAAGCACAAGAAACAAAACTTGCTTCTCGCTATAGTGCTTTAATGGATGAAATGTATACAAGAAGAGCTAATGTTGAACTAGCAAGAAGGACAGGGATTCCAATAGCTGAAAGTGATGACGATTTTTTAAATAGATTAATAGCTCAAGGTTTAATAGATTTAGATGAAGATGAGTATGATTTAGATACTTACACTCTATATGTTGGACGAGCTAAAAATTCTCAATCAAAATATATAGTATACGGATCTAATGTTTTAGGAGATTTTAATTTAGATCAAAACTTAATAGATACCTTGCGTGATACCAATTTACCTGAAAACAAACATCTTAAAAGTTTGATATTAATAATGAAACCTATCAGTATTAATGAAGAAGTAAAAGTGCCTATAAGTAATACTAATGGATTAGAAATTAATTGGGACTATGAATCAGACTCAGAAAATTTTGAACCTTTATATTATGATTTAGGAGTGTATCCTTCTCATTTATATACTGAAATTAAAGAATATGAGGTGCATATAAGAGGAGAAAGTGAACCGGGTACAATTTTCGGGCGATATGAAGATGAAGATGAAGGTCTTGATTTTTATGTTAATTATAGTATTATTGGCCTCAAATCATGGGGAGAAAATGGTTTTAGTGAATTTAGAGGTCTTGGATGCAGATTAGAAGGAACAATACCTTCGCCAACAAAAAATTCTTTTATAAACACACAAAATATCCTTGCTCCCTTTTTATTTTGTACAGAATTAAAAGGTCCTATACCAGAAAATCTTTTTGCGAATTGTCCTCAAGTTACAAATTTTATGGGATTATTTGCATTTTGTCATAAGCTTTCTGGCTCTATACCACCAAAATTATTTATAAATTGCCCAAATGTTACAGACTTTCGTTTAGCTTTTGCTGCTTGTATGAGTTTAACAGGTCCTTTTCCAGAAGACTTATTTGATAATTGTAATAAAGTTACTACTTTTAGTGATACTTTTAATGGTGGTGTTGGCTTAACTGGTACAGCTCCCAAACTGTGGGAAAGAGATGGAGTAGAAGGCAATTCATGTTATTCGGGTTGTGAAGCTTTAAGTAATTATGATGATATACCATGGCTTTGGAAATAATAAATAAAAAAGAAACAAAAGAAAAATATAAATATAAAATTAAGGAGATATGAATGAATACTAAAAAAGGTATTACCTTAATAGCATTAGTAGTAACAATAATTGTATTGTTAATATTAGCAGCAGTTACTATAACTTTAATTTTAGGTCCAGATGGAGTAATAGAAAAAGCTAGAGATACAAGAGTCTCAGGTAGATATGCTAACATAATGGATAAAGTTTACGCAAGAGATGCAAATCTAGCTATAGCATTTAATTTAGGAGAAACAGGTGAAAGTCAAGAAGAATTTATTAACAGATTAATAGCAGAAAGATTATTATTTGAAGGTGAATACGACAAAGAAACATATAGAAATATTTATTTGGGTGAGAAAAAAGATGGAACATATAAATATATAATAAATATAGCAGATGGAACGGCAAGTGGAAAAATAATTGCCAATATGATAAATAGTTTACCTGATGCAGAAGCACCTGGTAATGAGTATTTAAAAAGGATGTCTTTAAAAATAAAAACAACAGTATCTAATGAAGTTGTTGAATTACCTATTAGCAATACTACAGGATTAACAATAAACTGGGATGTTGCGAATAATCCAAATAGTTTTGATAATCCTAACCTAACAGAAAATCCAACATATTCTTATTTAGATCCAGATGAATATGAAGTTCAAATAAGTGGCATAAGTCAAGAGGGCACAAGTTTTGGAATAAATATGGTTGACTATATAAATCCAAATATAATAGGAATAAATTTTTGGGGAGAAAATGGATTTTCGGCTATAAATTCAATGGGCTATTATTTGCAAGATAATATACCATTACCTAGTAGAAATAGTTTTGTTAATGTATTAAACTTTGAAACAGCTTTTACTGACTGGTCAAAAATAAGTGGTGAAATACCTGCTTTATTATTTGCAAATTGCCCTAAAGTAACTAGCTTTAATAGGACTTTTGCTAATTGTGAAAAACTAACTACAATACCAGGAAATCTATTTCTTAATTGTCCAAATGTATTAAATTTCAGAACAGTCTTTTATGGATGCAGTAATTTAGCTCAAATTCCGACAGGATTATTTGATAATTGTACTAAAGTGACAAATTTTGAGGCAATTTTTTATGACTGCTTAAACTTAAACAATGCAATACCAATAGGTTTCTTTAAAAATAATACAAAAGTTATTTCATTTTCTTTTGCTTTCAGTGGATGTAAAAAGTTAACAGCAATTCCAGCAGGGTTATTTGATCATTGTTCTAATGCAGAAGATTTTTCTGTTGTTTTTCAATCATGTGAAAATATTTCAACAATTCCTCAAGGCTTGTTTAAATATTCTACTGAAGCGACATCATTTCGATGGACATTTGCAAGTTGTACGAAATTAACAGCAATTCCACCTGGATTGTTTGACAATTGCCCTAATGTAACAACTTTTAATGGTGTTTTTTATTTTTGCACAAAACTTTCAAGCCCTATTCCAGCTGGATTATTTAGTTACTGCCCTAATGTAGAAACTTTTGAGTTTGCCTTTAACTGTTGTTTTACTTTACCTGGAGAAATTCCAAGTGGTTTGTTTTCAAATTGTCCTAAAGTAACAAGCTTTGAGTATACCTTTGTTGCTTGTTCTAATTTAACTAATATTCCAATAGACTTGTTTGATGCTTGTCCTAATGTAACTACTTTTCACAAAACTTTTAATGATTGTAAGGGTTTAGAAGGTAATGCTCCAAATCTTTGGGCTAGAACTAATGTAATTGACAGTGAAGCTTGTTTTCAAGATTGTATTAATTTATTAAACTACGCAGAGATACCAGATGATTGGAAATAATTTTAATTATTTTTTAAAAAGTATAAAGTTAAATAAAGTTTTTATGTTTTTTTATGTATTAGAAATTGACAAAAACAGAATAAATAACTAAAATGCATACATGAAAAATAATCAGATAATTTTAAATAAACAAAAAAGTTATTTTATATTTCTAAAACTATTTCAACAAAACTGTAGATATTGTCTATTTCAAACTAATTCTTTTGGTATATGTAGTTCTTGTTTAAAGTATTTCACATATTTTTTAAAACCTTTTTATACATATATAAATCAAACTAAAATAATCTCTTTATCAAGATATATGTCAGATATAAGAGAAGAAATATTAAAATTTAAATTAAGAGACAATAGAGAAATATCAAAGTATTTTATTTTATCTATATTTAACTATCCTAAATTTTTATCTAATCTATCTAAATATGAATATATAGTTTATGTACCAATGGATAAAGACAAAGAAAAATATTATAGAGGATACAATCAATCAAAAGTAATTGCTAAGGATCTGTCTATGTTTTTAGGAATACCAGTTTTAGATTTAGTAGAAAAAATTAAAAAGAATAAAACACAAAGTACAATATCTAAAGAATATAGATATATAAATGTTAAAGATGTATATAGAGTTAAATCTGGATTTGGTTTTAATAATATATTATTAGTTGACGATATCTATACTACTGGAGCAACTGTATTTGAAATTAAAAATAAAATAAAAGAAAAATATATAAATTCAGATGTAGACGTTTTTGTATTGAGCAAAACAATTAGTATTAAGAAAAATGTTTCGTCACTGATAACAAGAAAATACAGATATCTTAAATTGTTAAATAATAGAAAGTATACAAGAAAAAGGAATCTAGAAGAAAAACACAAAAAAATTTTTAATATGATAAAATAATCTTAAAAAGTAATTTTAAAGGGTGAAAAAACATTAGAGGTAAGATGGAAAAAGAACATATAAAGCAGGAAGTAAAAGAGAAAAAAGGGAAAAAAGAGAAAAAATATAAAATAGATAAAGAAAGACTTGTTCATATAATTATAAATTTCTTTATATATTTTGTAGTATTTTTTATAAAAGATGAAAAATCAACACTTCATATTATTCTAGTTATTATACCTGTCGTATTAATGATTAATTCGTTTATTTACGGACTTAGAGCAAGAGGTTGTGACTCTATATATTCAATAGTATCTGCTTTAGTCTTTATTCCATTTATGTATATAAAACTAGATGATACTTATTGGATTTATTTATTAATGTATTTAGGCCTTATAATGATGTCTAATGTAATAGGATCTTTTTTGTCTAATTTAAGAAAAAGACCAGATGGTTGCACTGATGTAGGATGTAATTGTAAGTGGACATTATAAAGTTTAAATTAAAAATAGTTTTTATATAAAATATAAAAATCTATACAAAGAATTATTAAGAAAGTATTAAAAATATATAATTGTATAGATTTTTTCTTTTGTATAATATAAAATCAAATTAGTAAAATATAATTACAAATGATTAATATTATGGAGGATAATATGAGAGTAGGAATCAATGGATTCGGACGAATAGGAGCTCAAGCATTTGAAATAGCTCTAGACAGGCATCATGATGTTGTTTGTATTAATGACCCATTTATGACAGCAGACTATATGGTATATATGATTAAATATGATACAACTTTTGGAAGAAATGATGATATGGATGTATATGCCAAAGATGAAAATACATTAGTAGTAAATGGCAAAGAAATTAGAGTTTTGGCAGAAATGGAGCCAGGGAATGTTCCTTGGGGAGAATGTGGAACAGATGTTGTTTTAGAATGTACGGGTGTTTTTACGACAATTGAAACTTGCCAACCACATTTAGATGCAGGAGCTAAGAAAGTTATAATTTCAGCACCATCAAAAGATGCACCAATGTTTGTTATGGGAGTTAATAATGAATCATATCTGCCTGAAATGAATGTTGTATCAAATGCGTCATGTACAACAAATTGTTTAGCACCTATTGCTAAAGTTTTACATGAAAAGTTTGGAATAAAAGAAGGATTAATGACAACAGTTCATGCTGTAACTGCAACACAAAAAATTGTTGATTCAGTATCAAGTAAAAATTGGAGATTAGGTAGATCTGGATTTCAAAATATAATACCATCAACAACAGGAGCTGCAAAAGCAGTTGGTGAAGTTATACCTGAATTAAAAGGCAAACTTACAGGAATGTCTTTAAGAGTTCCTACTATTGATGTATCAGTGGTAGATTTAACATTTAATACTGAAAAACCAACAACATATGCAGAAATATGCCAAGCAATGAAAGAAGCATCAGAGGGTGAACTAAATGGTATTTTAGGTTATACAGAAGAAGAATTAGTTTCTTCAGACTTTATAAAAGACCCAAGGGGATCAATATTTGATGCAAAAGCAGGAATTCAATTAACTGATAATTTCTACAAAGTTCTTGGTTGGTATGATAATGAGTGGGGATATTCAGTAATGTTAGTTAAGCTTGCTGAATTTGTATTTGAAAGATCTAAATAAAAATAGACAATAAAATATATAGTAAAATATATAGTACAAAACAAAACTATATAAAGTAAGATTTAAGAAAAGAGTTAAATAATTAAATAAGATAATAATTAAAAATATATTAAATAAATATGTTTAAATTTAAATTGAATAAGAAACAATAAATACGCAATAATAAATAATAAATAAATATACAAAGGAGATATCATGACATTTAATAAGAAGATTATAAAAGATGTAGACATCACAGGAAAGAGAATACTAGTAAGATGTGATTTTAATGTACCAATAGATGAAGATGGGAATATAAGCGATAATAGGAGAATTGTATCAGCACTTCCTACAATAAAATATTTAATGGACAAGAAAAATAAGGTAATACTTTGCTCACATTTGGGAAGACCAGATGGAGAGTGGAAAGAGGAGTTTTCTTTAAAACAAATTATACCAGAAATTACTAAACAATTAGGTTCTAAAGTAGAATTTGTAAAAGATATAACAGGAAATGAAGCAAAAAAAGCAGTAGATAAATTAAAAGAAGGAGAAGTATTGCTTTTGGAAAACTTAAGATTTGATAAAAGAGAAGAAAAAAATGACAAAACTTTTTCTAAAGAATTAGCTTCACTTGCAGACTTTTATGTAAATGATGCATTTGGTACAGCACATAGAGCTCATTCTTCAACAGCAGGAGTTGCAGAATTTTTACCAGCAGTAGGTGGATTCTTAATGGAGAAAGAAATTAATTATCTAGGAAAAGCATTAGATGATCCTGAAAGACCATATATAGCATTATTGGGTGGTAAAAAAGTATTAGATAAAATATTAGTAATATCTTCTTTATTAGATAAAGTTGATTCAATTATAATTGGTGGAGGAATGGCCTTAGCATTTTATAAAGCAATGGGTTTAGAGATAGGAAAATCATTCTTTGAAGAAGGCAGTCAGAAAGAAGTAAATAACATTATAAAAAAAGCAAAAGAAAAGAATGTTAGAATATTATTACCAACCGATTTATTAGTAGCAGAAGAGATTGATTCAAAAGAGGTAGAAGTTGTAGATTATACAAATATACCAAAAGATAAAGCAGTATTTGATATTGGTCCTAAAACAATAGAGAATTTTATAGAAGAAGTAGCTAAAGCTAAAACAATATTTTGGAATGGACCAATGGGAGTTTTTGAGAAAGAACAATTTGCTAAAGGAACAAAAGATATTGCTGTTGCAATATCAGACTTTAATTGTATAAGCATTGTAGGTGGCGGAGATTCAGCTGCAGCAATAGAAAATTTAAGACTAGATAATGAATTTTCTCACATATCAACTGGTGGAGGAGCTTCTTTAGAATTTATAGAAGGAAAAGAATTACCAGGAATAGCAATATTAGAAGAAAAATAAGAAGGAAAATTATGAAACATATAATGGGAAACTGGAAGATGAATATGCTACCAGGAGAGACACTAAAATATATTGAATTACTTGAAGAAAAACTAAAAACATTAGGAGACTTACCTAATGATTTAGAAATTACTCTTTTTGTACCATATATTAATATATTTTATGCAAATTTAATGTCTCAAGGAACAGATATTAAGATCGGTGCACAAAACATGTATTATGAGGATCAAGGTGCATTTACTGGAGAAATATCAGCGGAAATGTTAAAATCTGTTGATATTTATTCTGTTTTAATAGGACATTCTGAAAGAAGACATGTTTTAGGGGAAACAGATATAGAAATTAATAAAAAGCTAATTAAATCGCAAGAAGAAGATATGCAAGCTATATTTTGTATTGGTGAAACATTAGAAGAAAAAGAAAAAGGAAAAACAGAAGAAGTATTAATTAGTCAAATTCATAAAGGTTTGGCAAATGTTGATATTAGTAATATAATAATAGCATATGAACCTGTATGGGCAATAGGAACAGGTAAAGTTTGTGATGTTAAAACAGCTAATAATATGTGTAGCACAATAAAAACTATTATTAAAGATAAATATAAGACGGATATATTAGTACTGTATGGTGGTAGTGTTACAGCAGAAAGCACAAAAGATATTTTAAAAGAAAAATGTATAGATGGATTATTAGTAGGGAAGGCTAGTCTTGATGTAGACAATTTCTTTAATATAATAACATCTGCTATGAGTGGTGAGAAATGATAAAAACAGTCATGTTAATGATATTAGATGGTTTTGGAATTAATCCAGAAACAGAAGGTAATGCTGTAAAACAAGCTAATATGAGTTATTATAATAGGTTATTAGAAGAATATCCTAATAATATTATTATAACATCAGGAGAAGAAGTAGGACTTCCAGCTGGCCAAATGGGGAATTCAGAAGTAGGACATACAAATATTGGAGCACGGAAGAATTGTTTATCAAGATTTGTTAAAGATTAATAAAGAAATAGACTCTGGTAATTTTTTCTTGAATCCTGTATTAACAGAAGCAATAGAAAAAGTTAGAGATAATAATTCTAATTTACATGTATTGGGATTAGCTTCTGATGGTGGAGTACATAGCCATATAAGGCATTTAAATTCTATTTTAGAATTAGCTAAGAGAAAAGGAATAGAGCAAAACAAAGTTTTTGTTCATGCATTTTTAGATGGTAGAGACACATCACCTACATCAGGATTAAAATTTGTTCAAGAATTAGAAAATACCTTATTAGAAAAACAAGTAGGGAAAATTGCTACAATTTCAGGAAGATATTATGCAATGGACAGAGATAATCGTTGGGATAGAGTCGAAAAAGCATATAGAGCTATAATGGAAGGACAAGGAATTACTGCTAGCAATGCTATGCTTGCTGTAGAAGAATCATATAGACAAGAAATATATGATGAGTTCGTTATTCCTACAGTTATAATGGAAAACAATGAAGCTGTTTCAACAATAAAAGAGAATGATGTTGTGATATTCTTTAATTTTAGACCAGACAGAGCAAGAGAATTAACAAGAGCAATTGTTGATTTAGATTTTGATAAATTTGAAAGAGAAAAGATCAATACACATTTTGTAACTATGACAGAATATGATGCAAAAATAGAAAATGTTCATATTGCATATGGGGCAGAAGAAATAAAAAATGGTTTTGGAGAATATATAGCAAGCAAAGGTTTAAAACAATTAAGAATTGCAGAAACTGAAAAATATGCACATGTTACCTTTTTTTTTAATGGTGGAAGAGAAGATTTATATGAAGGAGAAGACAGAATTTTAGTTGCATCACCTAAAGTAGCAACATATGATCTACAACCAGAAATGTCAGCAATTGAAGTTACTGATAAGGTTGTAGCAAAAATAAAATCTAATAAATATGATTCAATAATTTTAAATTTTGCTAATCCTGACATGGTGGGGCATACAGGCAATTTAGGTGCTACGATATCTGCACTAGAAACTATTGATTCTTGTATTGAAAGAATAACGGAAGCTATAAAAGAAGTAGATGGAATACTTATTATTACAGCAGATCACGGTAATGCTGAACAAATTATAAACTATGAAAGTGGAGAACCAGAAACTGCACATACGACAAATCCTGTTCCAATTGTATTAGTAAACTATGATGCTAATATTGATAGTGGTACATTAGCAGACTTAGCTCCAACAATGTTAGATATAATGGGATTAGAAAAACCGGAAGAAATGACGGGTAGAAGCCTTATTATAAGATAGAGGTATCAATTAGATGGAAAGTAAAATTTATTCAGATATTCAAAAACAATTAATATATATGATACCAGAAAAATGGGATAAAATAGCATTATATGCTACTGTTGATAAAAACATGTCAGGTGAGCTTTTCTTTTACTATATTCCCAAATCTATTGTAAAAGAAGAAGCAGTTAATTGTTATGAAATTCCATCATTGTTTGGAATCAGTGAATCTGAATATTTAGAACTTTTAACTGGCATATATAATAAAATAAAAATATTAAAACAAATTTACTTAAAAGAATATAATAAAAATTGGACTAATTTAACAATTAGTATAAATGAAGAAGCATTTAAAATAGTATACTTTTATGAAGATATAGAAAAGTATCCATTTAATTCATATGAAAGGCATCTAATATGGCGAAGAGAAAATTTAGATATGTTACCAGTATTTAGAGCAGACAAAAAAGTTCTAGAAAGATATGATAGAATTAAAGATACCTTACCAAAACAATTTGATGTTAGATATGAAAAAAGAGAAAAAACAAGTTCTAAAAATGTTGTTAATTATGAAAGAGTTCTAACTGCTGAAGAAATAATAGCACAAGCTACTAAAAAACAAAAAATTAAAAGTGAAAAAGTTAAAAAAGACAAAAAAAATATAAAAGAAAACAATAAAATAGCAAAAGAAAGAAAAAAACAGGAAAAAGAGTTAATCAAAAGACAAAAAGAAAGAGACAAAGAAAGAAGAAAAGCCGAAAGAGAAGTATTAGGCAAAAAAGGTTTAGGACTATTTGATAAAGAACATAAAAATAGATTGCCAGACGAATAGTAAGGAAGGAATATGGCTATATTTATTATTATCATTTTAATATTAGTAATTGTAATATTCTTTTTATTATTCATGG
>CAZTTS010000017.1:0-16846 GCA_964616165.1 uncultured Lachnospiraceae bacterium | reverse complement strand
TTGGAGCCGCTAGTCGGAATCGAACTGACGACCTACTGATTACAAGTCAGTTGCTCTACCAACTGAGCTATAGCGGCATTGGTGACCCCTACGGGATTCGAACCCGTGGCCCCGCCTTGAAAGGGCGGTGTCTTAAACCACTTGACCAAGGGGCCTTTTTGGTGAGCTATCCGCGACTCGAACGCGGGACAACCTGATTAAAAGTCAGGTGCTCTACCAGCTGAGCTAATAGCCCGTATCATTAGATACTCATATATAATACAAGAAAACTGTTATAAAGTCAAGGTATTTAATTTTTATTATATTAATTTTCTCTAAGAGTTAAAAAGATTTTAACAAATTTAGAATTGTTTATCAATAAGTATTAATTAATCTGTATTAAATATGTAATATATTTGGATAATTGTTAATATATAATAATCTTTTTGCATTATATTAGATATTAAGGATTTCTTCTTACAGTTTGGTTTAAAGCTTGATAAGTATCAGTTGAAACTAATACTTTATCAATTAAAATGCCATTTACATATGTTTCTTTATATAATTTAGAAGTATAACCAGTAATACCATAATTATCAATTACTTGTCTACCTTTCTTTAGAGATGAATCATGAACATATACTGTTTTAAAAGGAACAGTATAAAGTTTAGTTGGTATTAGCTTTATAACTGGTTCATCTGGTTCTTTAACACCTCTAATTTCAACAGAAGAAACTCCATTTCCTGTTTTAAGGATTAATTTTATTGGTTCTTTTCGATTGTTAATAAATTTTAAATCACAAGAACCTAAAGCAACAGCTGCATCTTGGCTAGGTGGCAAATAAGAAACGGGGAATGCGTGATTATATCTTTCAGTAATTTTTAAATTTGCTTTTAAAGCAGCAGAATATATTTCTGAACTTATTTGACATACTCCTCCACCCATCATAGGTACTGCTCTACCTCCTGCATAACCTATAGCTGATTGATATCCATCAGCAGCTGTAGTATTGCCAACAAAAGAATTAAAAGAAAATTCTTTCCCAGGCTTTATAATGGTACCTGTAATTTGTTTTGTAGCAACTTCTAAATTATTGCTCCTAGTCCAATATGTAGCATCATAATAAGTGGTTTCTTTTGCTAAAATATCATCAAAAACATATAAATTATATTTTTCTTTGATAGCATCTGTGTCTATTTTAGGGATTGTAATTTTTAAAGGTATACTATATTGATCTTTAACTTCAGCAACTATTGTCTTTGCTTCAGCCAATGATATTGCAAATTCTATTCCATTTATTTCTGGTGTTACTATTTTTGTTGTTTTATCATATGAAGCATTTTCAGCTTTTACTGTTATTTCAGCACTTATTTTTTCGACATTTATAGGTTCTGGCAAAGTAGCTTTAGTTGGTATAGTAATAGTGATTTCTGAATC
This sequence comes from uncultured Lachnospiraceae bacterium, assembly GCA_964616165.1. Classification (GTDB taxonomy): domain Bacteria; phylum Bacillota; class Clostridia; order TANB77; family CAG-508; genus CAZCCM01. The sequence continues at coordinate 15,429 of CAZTTS010000017.1, read as the reverse complement.
TAAAGACAAGAATGAATTAATTATTTTGTCTATTAAATCTTCAGTAATTACATCAATACCTGCTGTTCCTTTGTCAATAATTAATTTATCTTTTTTTATTGTGTATGTGCTATTTAGAGTTTTACCTGGTATTTTAACAGAAATATCAGATACAATTTGATCTAATAATTGTCTATCATAAGTGTATTCAACTTCAATATTAGTTGGCTTCAAATATGATTTTAAAATATCAAAATTATTTTTGAAAAGATTGGTTGATCTGCCAATATTATATGCTTTAGAAACAGTCTTTTCGGCCTGAACTTCAAAATCAATATCATCTGGTGATATATCTCTAGTATAATTATCTAATCTTAAAGTAATTGGAGTTTTAGAAAACTCATAGAACTTTATTAATAGTGTATTAATAGCATCTTCTTTAGACATATTAGATATAGGAATATTACTTGCATATATATTAGTAAAGATGTTTTCATTATTTACATTTAATAGTGCAAAAATTGTAGAAAAAACCATTAATAAAATAATTAAAACCAAGAAAAAAGTAATCATTATATTAGTGTTTTGTCTTTTTTTAACCATGCTTTCCATGATTTTATCATGTTTTTTTTCCTGATTTTTCTTTTTAATTTTTTCTTCTAGCTTTTTATCTTCTATATCTTTTTCTTTTCTCTTTTTTTTGCTTTCAATCTTTGTTTTTTCTATTGTTTTAACTTCTTCTAAATTCAAATCAGCTTTTTTCTTTTTAACTGAAACAGATTCCACAATTTTGTTTTCTAAATTTAATTCTTTAGTTTCTTTATCTTCAACAGTAACTGTTTTTTTGCTTTCTTTTTTCTTATTTGTGTTTGTTTCTTTTTCCTTTTTAGACTTTTTTTTAGCTTTTTTGTCATTACTTTCAAGTTTTTTAGGTTCTATAATTATAGTATCTTCTAAAGCAGAATCAGATTCTTTAACATTATCAACTGCTGAATTTGTATTTTTAGTGTTACCAGATGTTTTTACAACTTCATTAGAAAGTTTTTTCTTCGTTTTTTTGTTTTTTTTCTTCGCATTTTTATAATCTTCAACATATTCTTCTTTAATTTCTTGTTTCATTTATTCCCCTTATATAATTTCTAAATTATATGTAATATATAAAATTAAGACATAAAATTAAGACTTTTTTTCTTGTTTTTCCTTACTATAAGAATTTAAACTCTTTATTTTAGAAAAAGTTTCAAGCGCTCTAGAGATGGTTTCTTTAATATGATCTTTAAAATAATCAAATCTAGATATTTTTTGTGGAAGTGTTTGTTGTTTTAAAACTAATAGAGCGAGAGGCATTTCTTCTACCTCTATTTTATAAGAATGTCCTCTATTACTATCTTTTCTATTATCAGTTTCAAAATAAAAATACATATTTCCTAATTGATCTAGTAATAAGTCTGTTTGAAAGCCTAGGTCTGACTTAATCATTTGAACTTTAGTTATATTGTTTGTTTGGTTTTTTTTGGGTTTAACTTGTGAATAGCAAAAATATACAGCTTCATGTTCTACTGTATCTTTATTAAATAATTTACCAGAATAAACAAATCTAGTTGTATTACCCTTAATAAATTTATCTGTGTTAGCATAAAGGTTTTCAGCTATTTGCACAAACAATTCTCCTATCATATATTACTAGAATATTATATATTATATAATGAGAATTGAAAAAAACATGTTAAAAATTATAGATGTTACTTAAAAGAAATATATTAATTTACACAGCAAGCAAAGGCTTGTTTTTATATGCTTAGACAGTGATTTTATCAAATTAATATAATGCTAATATGTCAAATATAAATAGAATGTTTTTTTTGTCTTTCAAATACATCAAGAGAGGGATTTTAAATTGACTAAAATTTAACTTGCATATATTATATAATGTATAAAATACTATGATATTTTGATGTTAGAAGAAATTTAAAAGGTTAAAATGAAAAAAAGAACAGGGAATAAAAACCAAGATAAAAAAATAAATAAAGAGGATTTAGAAAAAATTAAACAATTAGAAAGAATTTTAAAATATACTTTTGCTAATAAATCCTTAATTGTAGAAGCTATTACTCATAAATCTTATGCAAATGAAAAAAGAGTTGAAAGCAATGAGAGACTAGAGTTTTTAGGAGACAGTATTATTGCTTATGTTGTAACACATGAACTATATTTTAATAAAGAAGTCGAAACAGAAGGTGATATGACTAAAATGAGAGCATATATTGTTTGTGAAGATTCCTTGTATGATGTTGCAGAAGAATTAGAACTTTCACAATTTATTAAAGTTGGAAAAGCACAAGAACATGCATCTGGCATTTCAAAAGCAATTCTAGCTGATATGTATGAAGCTATAATTGCAGCTGTTTATTGTGATTCTAATTTAAAGCAAGTAAAAAAATTAATACTTAGAACATTAAGATCTAAAATTAATTATGCATTAGAGTCTAAATATTTAGAAGACTATAAGACTGTATTACAAGAAAATGCACAAGCTTTAGGTGTAAAATCAATAAGATATGAAATAATATCTGAAAAAGGACCTGATCACAATAAAACTTTCATTGCAGAAGTATATTGTGATGATGTTGCTTTGGCAAAAGGTGAAGGTAAGAGCAAAAAGGAAGCTCAAACAAGTGCAGCGAAAAAAGCATTAATTAAATATAATTTAATAAAAGAAGAATAGGAGAAAACTACTAGAAAAGTATAAAAAGAGGAATATATGAAAAAAAGAAGATTAATTCATTTATATTTAACAGAAGAAGATAATGAAGTTGAAGTAAGGAAATATTTAGATCAACAATTAAATGATGAAGAAATAGAGGATATTTGGATATATCTTTTAAATAAATCTTATTTTGAAATGGAAGATCATTTAAAAGAGATATTTTTAAATATTATTAAAGAGTATAGAGATCGAGGAATTGTACAAGAAGTTTTAATAATAGAAAAACCAAAATATATTGACTCAAAATATATTAAAGATATAAGAAAAAATGGTATAAAAAATATTGAAATTAAGGCATATTCTTCAAATGCATATATCTTATCTCAATTAGAAGAATGCAAGTTTACAGATGTAGTTCAGGCTGTAAAAAGATTAAATTTTAGACGTATGAAAGTATTTATTGAAATGCAGATTGGTCTTCCAGAAAGCAATGAATTAGATGAATTTCATACTGCTAAAGCCATTTGTAAGCTAAAACCATATTTAGTTAAAATTAGACCAACATTAGTTTTTAAAGATACTATTTTAGAAGACAAATTTAATGAGGGTAATTATAAGCCATTAAAACTAGAAGAAGCCATAGAACAAACAAAAAAATTAATAGTATATTTTCAAAGTAAAAAAATTCCAGAAATACAAATTGGATTTGATGAATATGACCAATTATTTACTAATATGGTGAAAGAAAAACAAGATAAAGCTTTAAGAATTTCTCAAACTTCATTGTTTTTAGATGGACCTTATGATGAAAACTATAATTTTTTTGTATTTTCGTTATTATATTATGAAAAAATACTAGAAATAATTAAAAAATATAATATGAAAGTTAAGAAAATTGAAGTTGAAGTACATCCAAATATTGTAAAATTTGTTACTGGAAAACGAGATACCAACTTAATTAATCTTAAAAAAATATATGATATAGATACAGAAATTAAACAATCTTTGAAAATGCCTACACAAGATATAAAAATAACAATATTAGAATCATATACAGATTTTATTGATGGATAATTAGTAAAAGATTTTTTAAAAATATCAAAACAAGCAAATACTTTAAAAAGGAATAAACAAAAATTAATAAAGATATAAAGAATAATAAAGGCATAAACAATAATAAGAATAAAGTTAGTAATAATTACAGCAAATATATATTAAACACTCCCGAATCATTTAATCTAAAACATATCTTTGAATGTGGACAATGCTTTAGATGGAATTATGATGAAAAAGAAGAAAAATATATAGGTGTTGTAGATGGTCATGTTATTTCAGTTAAAGAAGTAATAACACCAGCTAATGTATTAAGTGTTAAAGAACAAGAAAGTTCTAAAGACTATATATTTAAATCTACAATGGAAACTGACCAAGAATTAGCAGATTTTGTTAAAAAATATTTTAATTTAGAGCTAAATTATGATGATATAAAAAAAGAATTATCTCAAAAAAACAGTATAAGTATTTTTAATTTAGAAGATAAAGAAAAAAAAGAAGATAAAAGAGTCTTACAACATAATGTAGCACTTAAAGAAGCTATGGATTATGGCTATGGAATAAGAATATTAAAACAAAATTTATGGGAAACGGTTATAACATATATAATTTCAGCAAATAATAATATTCCTAGAATAAAAAAAATAATAGAAACATTATCATATAAATATGGAAAGCCTATTGTTTTTGAAGGAAAAGAATATTATTCATTCCCAACACCACAGGAATTAAGCATAGCCTCAATGAAAGATTTACGAGAATGTGGCTTAGGATATAGAGATAAAAGCATTTTTAATACAACAAGAGATTTTTTAGAAAAAGAAAATTTAGATTTAGATTTTAAAGAAAATGTAATTGATTTAAAGAATAATTTAATGCAATATAGTGGTATTGGACCAAAGGTTGCAGATTGTATATTACTCTTTGCTCTTAATAAATATGAAGTTTTTCCAATAGATGTTTGGGTTAGAAGAGTAATGAATGATATATATTTTAATAAAGAAAATGAAAAGAAAGTAACAAATGAAGAAATAATAAATTTTGTAAAAGCACATTATGATTTGTATGCAGGAATAGCACAACAATATTTATTTTATTGGAAAAGAGAAACAAATGGAAAAAAATAAATTTTATAAAAAAATTAAAAGAACACTACAAATTATATTGATTGCATTAGTTATATTTTTAATAGCCTATATTGTAATTTTTATTGTTGGTGGCAAAGAAGATGATTTATTAGTTAAAGCTACAACCTTTTTCAGGGCTTTTACTATAGGTGTTGATACTAAAATAGAAGATGAAGATAATACTATATTAGACAGTAATAAGAAAGTTGAAATAGAAGATTCTGTTGGTAGTGTTAAGGTTGAAGATGATAAAAAACAGCCAGTATTACAAACAGAGAAAAAAGAAGTAGAAAATTATGCTGCACCAATATCTAATTCTGCAAGTTCTTTATACTATAATCAATTAGATGAATATGGTAAAATCATTTATACTAAACTTAAGAATGAATCAGCATATTTTTTAGAAGGAGAACACAGCTTTGATTTTGGCTATGGGTTTAATGATCTTTTAAATACTGCAGAGGGTGATACAATATTAAAACAGTCTTTTCAATATGCAATAAATTCTCTGCTTTTTGATTATCCAGAATTATTCTTTGTTGATATTGAAAATTTAGCACTAGCTATAGAAAGAACAGAATATAATAATAAAACTGCAGTAAATAAGGTTTTAATTACTAATTTAGAAGGTAAAACATTCTATATTAAAGGCTTAAACTCTAAAGAAGAAGTTAATACAAGAAGAGAAGCAATATATAATGTAAGAAATAAAGTACTAAAAGCTACTGAAAATATGAAAACATATGATAAAATTAAATATATCCAAAACTATATTATTGATAAAACAGAGTATGACAAGGGAGTTACTAGAGATAATATATACAATATATCTGGACCATTATTAGATGGATATGCTGTTTGTGAAGGGTATGCTAAAGCTTTTAAATTCTTAATGGATGGAGCCAAGATTCCAACTGTTCTTATAGCAGGTAAAGCTTATGATAATGGATCTGTTGAAAGACATGCCTGGAATTATGTTGAATTAAATGGTCGCTGGTATCTAGTTGATACAACATGGAATGATCCTATAATATCTGGAACAGGTGGCCTAACAGATGAATATAGATATAGATACCTCTTGGTTGGGAGAAATGTAACAAAAACATCTCATATAGAAGATGGGAATATTGTTGGTGATGCCAATTTTGAATATCCTGAATTATCAGAATATAGTTTTGGCAGATAAAAATTAAATGGAGATAAATGTGAATCTAATTATTGGAAGAGCTGGAACAGGGAAAACAACTGAAATTTTAGATAGAGTCAGAAAAGATATAGAGAGTGATGAAAATGTATACTTAATAGTACCGGAACAATTTTCATACACTTTCGAGAAAAAAATAACTGACTCTTTTTCATCTGTTTTAAATCTACAAATTCTGTCATTTTCTAGACTAGTAGAACAAATCTTAGATGATTCAAAACACAGAAATAAAATATATTTAGATGATATTTCTAGAATGATTATATTAGAAACAATATTAGATAAACTAGATTTAATAGTATTAAAAAATAAAGAAAAAAATATTGAAGCTATTTCCAATATAATTGAAGAATTAAAGAAATATGATATTAAAGAAGAGAGTTTACAAGAATTTATTGATTCTCAAAAAGATAAAAAATCTACTAGATCAGTTCTTAAACTTAAAGAAATAAGCAATATATATAGTGCATATAACAAAGAGATTGAAGATAAATATTTAGATATAGCTGATAGAGAATATGAAGTATTAGAACTGATAGATAAAAACTTAAAATTTAAAAATTCAAAAATATATATTGATGAATTTGCTAAATTTACCTTAGGTGAATATCAAATAATTGAGAAAATGCTAAAACAAGCAAAAGAGATAAATATAGCAATTACATCAGATGGTATTCGAAAAAAATCTGATTATGAAGTGTTTTATACAACTAAAAATACAATTTCTGATCTAATTCAAATAACACAAAAAAATAATGTGAAAATAAATATTATAGAGAAACAAAAAAATATAAAACATGCTACAGAATTAAAAAAGCTTGAGAAAGCTATGTTTGAAGAAAAAGATATTTTGAAAAGAAATGAACAAGAAAGTTCTAATATTACAATTAAAGTATATAAAAACATAGAAGAAGAGTTAGAAGAATTAGCAGAAAATATAATGCAAGAAATTATTGAAAAAGAGTATAATTTTAATAATATTGCAGTTGTTTTTAATGATATTGATGCACAAGAGAGTTTAGTTAGAAGAATATTCGAAAAATATAATATTCCAATATATTTAGGAATTGAAAAAAGATTAGAACAAAATGGAATTGCTAGATATATATTAGATCTTTTAGAAATTATTTCATCTAATTATAGTTTTGCTCCAGTATTTTCTTTTTTAAAGCTAGGTTATACAGACATTAATATAGATGATGTATATTTATTAGAAAAATATGTTTTAAGATGGAATATAAGAGGATCAAACTGGAAATCAGAATGGAAAAACTATGATAAACTACCTGAAGACGAATTCCAAAATATTATCAATTTAAAAGATCAATTTGTTAGTTTTGTAGAAGATTTTAAAGCTATAATAGGTCGTAGCAAGTCTGCTAAAGATATTTCAATTGCGATATATAATTTAATAGAAAAAGAAGGTCTTTTTAAAAAATCAATTAAAGATATTGACAATCTTGATATTGATGTTCAAAGAAAACTAGAATTAAAGAGTGAATATACAAGCTCTTTAAATTTATTACAAGAGGTATTAGATAAAATTGTCTCTATTAAACAAGATAAGATTATTTCGTATGAAAAATACTTTAATATCTTTAGCTTAGTCTTAAAAGAAACTAAAGTTAAACAAATACCTAATATACAAGATGCTGTTCATTTTATTACTACTCAAACTTTAAATATAGAAGATATTAAATCATTATATATAATTGACTTAAGAGATGGACTATATCCACTTGTATCATCATATGTTGGCTTAATATCAGATGATGAAAAACTATTTTTAAGAGCAAATAATATAAATATTTCTGAAACAGATATAGAAAAGTTAGCTGATGACGACTATAATATGTATTCGGTATTTTTAATACCGAGTGATTTCCTACATTTGTCTTATCATATATCAGATTTACAAGGTGATACTAAAAGAGCTTCGATCTATATAAATAAAATAAAGAAAAGATTAAAATACTTAGAAGAAGAAAATAGAATTAAAGGACTATATCAAGAAGATATAAGAATATACTCTAAAAAAGCATTATTAGATAAAGTATTATCAAAATATTTAGAATTATTAGAGGGTAAGATTATAGAAGATGAGTGGAAATATTTAATATATGTTCTACAACAAACAAGTCCAGAGTTTAGAATTATTGAAAAAAATATTTTAGACAAAAATATAGCTCCTAATTTATCTATAGATGTTTTAGAAAGACTGTACAGAAGTGATCTTTATTCATCTGTATCAAGATTAGAAGAATTTGCTAAATGTCCATTCTCACACTATATAAAATATACTTTAAATATTCAAGAAGAAAGAAAATATGAACTTAATCCTTTAAATACAGGTATATTATTACATGATGTATTAGAAGAATTTGTTGCTTTAATTAAAGATGAAAAGATATCTTTAGATGAGATTAATTCTAAATTAGGGTTTTTAAAAGAGAAAGACATATATAGATTAAGACAGGAAAATGAAGAGTTTAGAGCTCAATATAAAGAAGTAATGCAAAACATTGATAATATAACTGAAGGCATATTAAAAAGAAAATTAGAAGAAGATGCATATAAAATGTTTATGCTTGTTCCTAAATTTCAAATATTAACAGAAAAATTTAAAGAAGAGATAAAACAAGCTACAAAGGCTGTATTAAATACATTAAGATTATCTGATTTTAAAGTTTTGGGTAGTGAAATACGAATTGATAAAGAATATAAAAGAGCTTCATATCAATTAAACAATAATAATCAAACATATATTACGGGTTTTGTTGATAGAGCAGATATATTAAAAAGAGATGATGGAACCTATTTAAGAATAATTGACTATAAATCTTCTTCTTTTGGTTTAGACGAAAATAAGATAAAAGCAGGGCTTCAAATACAACTTTTAACATATTTAGACATACTTGCAAAAGAAAACAATTACATACCTTCAGGAACACTATATTTTGGCCTAAGTCCAGGTATAAAATCAATAGGTAAAAAGACCGAGAAAGAAATAGTAAATGCTCTTAATAATAATTATAGAATGCAAGGATTACTTTTAGCAGATCAAGACATAGTAAGGGCAATGGATAAATCTTTAGACAAAGGATTTTCAGACATACTACCTGTAGCAATTACAGATGGTGGAGATTTCCACGCTAAAGCTAAAGTAAAAGATAAAGATGAATTTGAAAAATTAAGACAAGATGTTGAAAAAAGTATTGTATCAATGTCTGAAAACATATTACAGGGTGATATATCAATATATCCATTTAAATATAAAAATGAATCGGCTTGTACATGGTGTCCATACAAGAAGATTTGTAATTTTGATATTAAGAAAAATAAGTATAGAGTAATTAAACCTACTAAAAAATAAGAGATATAACAATAAATAAGAGATATATTAAAAAACAAGAAATATAATAAAGAATAGAGAGAACATTAAATAAAAGAAAGGTAGCAGATGAAAATACAAGAAGAGTGGAATTTTAAAGATATATATAATACTGAAAAGGAATTTGAAGAAGAAATAAAATTACTAAAAGAAGAAATTAGCAGTCTTTCAAGCTTTCAAGGTAAATTATTTAAAAATGCAAAAAATATTCTTAAATTAAAAACTAAATCTAATGAAATTTCTAAAAAACTAGAAAAAGTTAGTGCATATGCATATTTGCAATATGCTCAAGATATGGCAAATGAAAAAAATATTGTTAGATATAAGAAGGTAGATATATTAGGTGAACTAATTTCTAATACTACATATTTTGTAGTACCAGAATTATCAAAAATGAATAAAGAAGATTTTGATAAAATTATGATAGAAGAACCCAAGCTTAAAGAATATAAAGAGAGTTTTAAAGATATTTTAGAGAATAAAAAACATATTTTAGAAGATTCACAAGAACAAATTTTAGCTACATTTTCTAGTACTTTTGGTGGTTATTCAACTATTTATGAAATTTTAACTAATACTGAATTTAAATATAATGAAATTGAAGATTCCAAAGGTAAAAAATATCCTTTAGACGAATCTATTTATTCGCTATATATGGCTTCAGGAGATGAAGTTTTAAGGAAAAATGCTTTTAATGAAATATACAGAGTTTACTCAATGTATATTAATACAATCGGAGAAATCTTTTTAAGAGATATTAAAACAGAATCTGTTTCTGTTAAAAATAGGAAATTTAAATCATCATTAGAAGCAGCAGTTAAGTCAGACGAATCTAGCCTTAAAGTATATAATACATTAGTTAAGTCAGTTAATGATAATTTAGACTTAAATCATAAATATATTAATTTTAAACAAGAAGTTTTAGCTAAATATTTAAAACAAAAAGATTTACATATTTATGATGTATATGTTAATCCATATGAAATAGTGTTAGAAAAAAACAATAAAGATCAAAAGATTGGTATAAATAGGTCTAAGAAAATAATATTAGAAGCCCTAAAGCCCTTAGGAGAAGAATATTTGAGTCTAATTAAAAGAGCATATGGTGAAGGTTGGCTTGATGTATATCCTAAGGCAAACAAGCAAAAAGGAGCCTTTTCTTTGGGTGTTTATGGAGTACATCCATATGTAATGCTTAATTATGTTGGGAAAATAAATGATGTATCAACAATTGCACATGAATTAGGCCATGCTATGCATTCATATTATACTGATACAACACAAGAAATATATAACTCAGGCTATACCATTATGGTTGCAGAGGTAGCTTCAACTGTTAATGAAATTTTACTTGCTAATTATTTAATTGAAAAAGAGACTGATATTATTAAAAAGAAAATGCTTTTAATGGAACATATTGATGGAATTCGTGCTACTTTAATTCGTCAAACTATGTTTGCTGAGTTTGAAAAAATAGTACATGATAAATCTGAACAAAATGAAATATTAACATCAAATAATCTAAATGAGATATATTTTGATTTAGCAAAAAAGTATTTTGGTAAATCTATTGTTTTAGATGATAATATAAAATATGAATGGGCAAGAATACCACATTTTTATTCAAGTTATTATGTATATAAATATGCAACTGGAATTACTTCAGCAATATATATTGCATATAATATATTAAATAAAGGTGAAGAGTATAGAGATAAATATATTAAGATGCTTAAAACTGGTGGGAAATACAAGTCTTTAAAAGTGCTTAAGATAGCGGATGTTGATCTTGAAGATGAGGATATTTACAAAGAAGCATATAAGTATTTAGAAGATAAAATACAAGAATTAGAAAATTTAGAAAAGTAAAAATAAATAAAGAATTTTTACAAAGAGTTTTTATAATGTAAATAAAATATAGACGAAAGAAAAGAAGACCATATAGTCTTCTTTTTTCATTTATTTTTAACAATATTTATATTGTCTTTTATATAGCATGCCAATGATGTGGAATTTCATAAAAATTGTCTAAATCAGAGCAGCCATTAAATGCGAATGAACCAGTAGCTCCAGGTATTTCCCAAATTCTAGGCGCATTACCAGTTACTTCTCGGCAATTAAAAAAAATTCTTTCAAATCTTTTAGCTAGAGGATTATTAGCAAATAAGTTTTCTGGAATACTTTGTAAATTTGCACAATCTCTAAAGGCAAAACTAAAATTTTCTATTTTAGGATTATTTGCAAATAAATCTTCTGGAATTGTGATTAAATTTTCACAATAAGAGAAAAGGCCTCTATGACCATCATCAAAATATCCAGTAGTAATTTCGAATTCAGGATTGTTTGCAAACAATTTATTTGGGATATTAGTGATATTTGTACATCCAGAAAATACTCCGGCAAAATTGCTTACAATAGGATTATATTTAAATAAATTTTCTGGTATTTCAGTGAGACTAGAGCAAACCATAAATGTTCTCGTAAAGTTGGTTACATTTGGACAATTTATAAATAAATTTTCTGGAATACTTGCTATATTTCTACATCTTCCAAAAGTCCTAAAAAAGCTTTCTACAAGAGGAGCATTTACAAAAAGTGCAGGTGGAATTTCTGTTAGATTATTATTATTAGCAAAAGTTGTAGTAAATTCTGTAACATTCTCAAAACTATTTATGCTAGGCAGAGGTATCTCATATTTTAACTGATGTGCAAAGCCATTTATTTTAGAAAAACCATTTTCACCCCAATATTTAACCCCAACAATATTGTAATCGCCAAAGTCTGCTAAGTCATTGTCCCAATTTTCATAGAATCCAAACTCTGTGCCTGGTTGAGCTACTCCTCTTATTTGTATTTCGTATTCTCCCTCAGAAGGATAAGTATAAAACGGATCTGTGTATGGTATAAAGTTTTCTGGCTGATTGCTTGCATCCCAATTAATTTCTAATCCAAGAGGATTAGAGATGTTTAATCCAACGCTTAAATTATATTCTGATGTTTCAACCATTAAAGTCATGTTTTTTAAATGTGAATTTCCGGAAGCATTTGCATTTGGCAAAGTTTTCATCAAATTTGCTATTTCAACTCCTTTAGAAGTTCCATCTTTTACATCAATAGTGTATTTATATGTTCCATCATTTTGCAAACCCAAAAATATAGTTCTATAAGTTGTTTTGTTGTACTCTCCTTCTTTTAATAAATCTTCTCTTATTAGTCTATTAATAAAATCTTCTTGATGTTCTCCTTCTTCATTTAATCTAAAAGCTATTTCTAGGCTAGCATCTCTTTCATAAATTTTATCCATTATAGCTCCATATCGTCCGGCTATTTTTGTTTCCTGTGTTTTTTGAACTACTCCGTCTGGACCTACTACCAAAGATATGGTAACTCCGGCTAAAATTAATAGCACTATTATTGTTACTACTAATGCTATTAAGGTTATGCCATTTTTCTTTTTCATTTGGATACCTCTTTTAATTTGTTTATTTTTAATATTTTATAATATATTTAATAATTTTATTCTTTGCAGTTATTATATTTACTATATCAAGTATAAAAAAGAAAGCAAAGGAAAATACCAGAAATTTAATTAATAAAATTAATAAGCACGTAGGATTTCAAGTAAAAAGCACAAAAGAACAAAAAACTTATGAAAAACGTTTTTTTCTATACTTTTTTCAAATATTTTCTACAAAAATTTCTAAGATATGATATAATAAACACAAGAAATAAAATAAATTGAGGGCAATATGTATTTAATAGTAGGTTTAGGGAATCCTGAATCAGAATATTCAGGAACTAGGCATAATATGGGCTTTGACGCCATAAATTTAGTTGTTAGAAAGCTAGAATTAGGTTTTTTTAATTATGACAAAAAAGCTGATGCAGAAATAATTAGAACTAAGGTATTTGATAAAGATTGTATATTTTTAAAACCACAAACATATATGAATTTATCTGGAGATAGTATTCGAAAAGTTGTTCATTATTACAAAGTTCCAAAAGAAAATATAATAATTGTATATGATGATATGGACACACCAAAGGCTCAAATTAGAATTAGAGAAACAGGTGGTGCAGGTGGTCATAATGGTATTAAATCTGTTCTTTCTGCTATTCAAGATTTTACAAGAATTAGAATTGGAATAGGGAAATGTATGATTGATAGTGAAAGAGCACAAATTAACTATGTAACTGAAAAGATATCTGAAGAAGAAAAGAAAGTTTTAAGAGAAGGAGTAGATAAGGCTTCAGATGCTATAATTGATATATTAAAAACAGATATACAAACAGTGATGAATAAATATAATCAAAAAGAAAGTCTAGAAGAAGATAATAAATTACAAGAAAATGAGACAAAAGAAGAAGTAATAGAAGAAACAACAGAAAAAAGAACGAAAGAAACAACAAAAGAAAATTAAAGGAGGATTATATGACACCTCTAGCAATATTTTTTTTAGTAATATTTTTAATAAATTTAGTATTTGTTTTAATTAGGCTTGTATTTTATAAGAGTTTATTAGCTATATTAAAAACAATACAAAAAAGAAGAGAAAAAAGAAAAGAAAAAAGAAGAAAAGGGAGGAATTTATGAAATATGTATTTGGGCACAAGAATCCAGACACTGATACAATTATTTCAGCAATGATAATGACAGAATTTTTAAATAAAAAAGGAGTTGAAGCAAAGGCTTTTAGACAAGGGAATATTAACAAAGAAGTGCAATTTGTATTAGACTATTTAAAATTAGATGCACCTGAATTATTATCAGAATTAGAAGCTGGCACAGAGGTTGTTTTGGTAGATCATAATAATCCAACAGAAACTGTTGATAATTTAGATGATTTAATAGTTACAGATGTTGTTGATCATCATGCTATTAAATTAAATACAGGTTATCCTTTGAATTATAGGGCAGAAGCTGTAGGTTGTACTAATACAATTTTATATAAAATGTTTAAAGAAGCAGGTTTTGAAATTTCTAAAACAACGGCAATAATGATGCTATCTGCAATTATTTCAGATTCATTATTATTTAAATCACCAACATTTACTCCAGAAGATCAAAAAATTGTAGAAGAATTAGATGTAATAGCTAATATTGATATAGAAAGATATGGATTAGCACTTTTAAAAGCTGGAACTGATTTATCTGATCTATCAGCAAGAGAAATATTGAAACTTGATGCAAAAACTAAAGAAGATTTTGATACTATAATAACAATAGCTCAAGTTAATACAGCTGATATTGATGATGTTTTGCAAAGAGAAGAAGAATTGAAGAAAGCTATTAATGATGAAATAAAAGAAAATAGTTTAGACTTATTTATTTTACTAATTACAGATATAGTTAATGCTAATTCTATGGCAATTATAATGGGAGATAAAAGTGATGTAGCAGAAGATGCTTTTAATAATAAAGTTGAAGAAGATAAAATGTTTTTAGAAGGAGTAATATCTAGGAAAAAACAAGTTATTCCACCAATAGAAGAAGTATTAAGAAATAATTAGATACATGTGATAAGTATAACAACCAAAAGAGAAAATAAAAATAATAAAAGTATAAAAATTAGTAAGCTATATGGAGAGATAGATGAAAAAATACATTATAACTGTAATTGTAATTTTAATATTCGTTTTAGCAGGAATTTTTTGGTATTTAAATCAAAACAAAGAAGAACAATACCAAGAAGAAGCTATTGAATATTTTGAATTACTTCAAGGAGAACATTTTGGAGTAGTAGATAAAAAAGGTAATATGATTATAGAACCTATATACTCCGCAGTGATAATACCTAGGCATTCAGTTGATGTGTTTTTTTGTTATGCAGATAATCTAAATTATAAGGTTTTAAATAAAGAAGGAACAGAATTATTTAAAAATTATGAAGAAGTTGATCCAATAATTGGTTCACTTACAGAAAGATATGAATATAGAGAATTATTAAAATATAAAGAACAAGGCAAA
>CAZTTS010000016.1:6339-19762 GCA_964616165.1 uncultured Lachnospiraceae bacterium | reverse complement strand
TTCTTTTTTCATATAACTTCTCTCCTTTTCAGTGAATTATGTAAAAACTTTTTTTGACGAAACCTTTTAGTTATAAGGGATTGCTCGATTTCGGCCATATGAGCCGATCTCACAGTTTATATTTATTTTATTTTCCATGTTTTATTCCTCATTTTCTTCTTTATTAAAATATTTAGCTAATTTTTATTCTATGTTTTTTATTTTAAAACTTCCTTAACTTCAAATATTTCAAATTTAATTAAAGTGTTTTCATCAAAAAGATTATTTTGACTTTTAAAAAAATAATAATGATCTTCTTTCCATTTATCAAATGAACCTTCACCCTCTAATAAAGCCAATTTTTCATCTACTTCTTTAAACCTTAAAACTATTATTTTCTTAGTTTCAACTAAACATGCATCTCTTCCATCTGAGTATACTATAATAGAGAGTTTTTCATCATTGTTATCTTTTTCATCATATAATGAAGATGTGGCTCTCTTTTTGCCTTGTAAAACTAAAGAAATTAAATAATCATTGTCTCTTCCAAAAGACCATCTCTCAATTTCATTCATAAATCTTCCTAATTATTTATTTTTTCTAATTTTAACATATTTTACTCTTCTTGAAACATCTGTGTGATTATTTGTGGTATTATTTCTCTTCTTACTTTATGCCTATATTCTCTTTCTTCTTCAGTTCTCCCACTATACAAAGATTTATTAATAACTGTATTGTCTGATACACAAAAAATTGCTGTTACATTTAAATTTAGAACCTCACTACATTTAAATAATGCAGCAGTTTCCATTTCAACTACTTTAGCTCCTTTAGAAAGTATATAATCTATATGTGCAAATTGAGCAAAAATAGTATCAATGCTAAAGTTTGGAACATAGTGATAATTAATGCCTGTAGTGCTTTCTAAAATGTTTAACAATTTTTTAGTATAATCTTTCGAAGGATAAAATTCCTTCCCAAAATCATCTTCTAAAGCCTTATTTAAGTATCTTGTTGCTCCATCTCCACAAAATGAATACTCTGGAATTACTATATCACCAATTTTTATGTTTTCATCTAAAGATCCAACTGAACCAATAAATATTATATTTTTGCATTTAGTAACACCCAGTGCTAATACTTGATCTAGAATTACTGGTGCTCCAATTGCCCTTAGTTCTACAAATGAAAATTCAAAATTATCTCCATATATATTATATACTCTTTCACCTACTTGTTCTATCTGTTTTGCTTTTTCTTTAAACATATCATGAGACCACCAAGGGGCAATTACAACATTTTCAAGAATATTTTCATATCCTTTTCTTTTTATAATATCTTCTTTGTTTGTTCCATATTTTAAATGTGATTTTAACAAATATTCATAATCCATATTTTGTTTCCTTTAACATTTTCTTATACTTTTTTAATCCCCAAAATATATCCATTTTAAGTATAGTCTTTCTAAAAAAACTATTCCCTTTTATTAAATCTAATCCATAAAATAATATTTCATTTGTTTTATAACTTTCATATAAAACAGTTTCACATCCTATTATGTTTTTTTGTGTTAATTTTATATTGTCACAACCAGAACCATAAATTTTACTTTTACCATTCACAGTGAATTTTAAAAAGCTCATTAATTTGCCCATTATCCCTGGCATGTATTCCAATTTGCCATAACTATTGATATATACAACTGGAACACAAAACGCATTAAGATATAAATTACAGATGTAGTCATTTATTTTAACTTCATTTTCTATATTTTTAGAACTTGATGGACTTCCATGAGGGAAAATTATTAATGATATTTTTTCATTCTCAATATTATTATAAAAATATTTTCTTTTAGAATCATAACATATTGCTACTGCAACATTCCCGAAAGGAGTTTTTATTATATTATCAAAATATCCTCTTTTAAAAACAGCTGCTTCTGCCTCACTTTTTGTAACTATACCATATACTTGTTTAGAATCTGCTATTAAATATCTATTATAATAATCTCCATTTTCATAATCTATATACCCTACTCCAATATAGCAATTATATTTTTCCGCAATATTCTTAGCCCATTTAGATGTATTTATACTATTATTATCAGCATACTCCCATATTTTATAATTAGGCATATAACTAGGTAAAGCTAATTCTGGCAATAAAACTATATCAGGTTTAGATAATTGAGATATTAAAGATTCTATATGTTTTTTTCTTGCATCTAAGCCTTTTATATCATTATTTAATTCTAAAGCAAAAATTCTCATTATTCCTTTTTCTTAGATTATAATTTCTTTTTTTATAATTTTATTTAAAATAAATTTATCATTTAAATAAAACGTATAAGTATTTATTTTTTTAAACGTTCTAATAACTTTTCTGCTACATATACTCCACTAGCTGAAGCATGTGACAAAGAATGTGTTATTCCACTTCCATCACCTATAATAAATAAATTTTCATATTTTGTTTCTAGATTTTCATCTAATTTCACTTCCATATTATAGAATTTTACTTCAACACCATAAAGTAAAGTATCATCATTTGCCATACCTGGAGCAATCTTATCTAATGCATAAATCATCTCTATTATTCCATCTAAAATTCTCTTTGGTAAAACTAGACTTAAATCTCCTGGTGTTGCATCTAATGTCGGTCTCACAATAGAAGCAGCCATTCTTTTTTCATTACTCCTTCTACCTCTCATTAAGTCCCCAAATCTTTGCACTAATACTCCTCCACCAAGCATATTAGATAGTTTTGCAATACTTTCTCCATACTCATTACTGTCATTAAATGGTTCTGAAAAAGTTTTAGAAACCAGTAATGCAAAATTTGTATTTTCAGTCTTTTTTTCTTCATCTTCATAGCTGTGACCATTAACAGTAATAATCCCATTTGTGTTTTCTGTAACCACAATTCCTCTAGGATTCATACAAAATGTTCTTACATTATCCTCGAATTTTTCAGTTCTATATACAATTTTACTTTCATATAATTTATCTGTTATATGAGAAAAAACTTCAGCTAAAACCTCTATTCTAAGACCTAAATCAACTCTATTTGAATTTGTTTTGATATCTAATTTCTTACATACTTTTTCTAACCAATTACATCCACTTCTTCCAACTGAAATAATACATTTGTTAGTTGTATATTTTTTATCTTTTGTAATTACAATGTATTCACTACCCTTGACTTCTAAATCTACTACTTCACTATCAAAATAAAAATCTACTTTATCTTTTAAATAACTATATAGATTCTCTAAAACTACATAGTTTCTATCTGTTCCAAGATGCCTTACTTGTGCATCTAATAATTGTAATTTATTTTGAAGACATATTTTTTTAAATTCAGAATTAGCAGTTGAATACATTTTTGCACCTTCGCCACCATGCTTCATATTAATTTCATCTACATATTTAATTAAATCAATAGCTTTCTTTTCTCCAATATATTTATATAAGGTTCCACCAAATTGATTTGTTATATTATATTTTCCATCAGAAAAAGCGCCTGCACCACCAAATCCATTCATAATTGAACATGGCTTGCACTTTATACATTGTTTAATTTTAACACCATCTATTGGACATTTTCTTTTTTCTAAAGGATATCCTTTTTCAAATACCGCTATCTTTAAATCCTTGTTTTTACTTAATTCGTATGCAGCAAAAATTCCCCCCGGTCCTGCTCCTATTATTATAACATCATATTTCATTTTTTCTCCTATATTGTTTTATATTTTTTAAATTTACTTGTTAAATTATATAAATTTAACAGCTGTTCCATATACAATTACTTCAGCAGCCCCCTGCATAACAGCAGAAGTTGCATATCTTACAGACACAATTGCATCAGCTTTTAATTCTTTAGCTTCTTCCATCATTCTTTCTGTTGCAAGAGCTCTAGCATCACTCATCATTTCATTATATGCTTTTAACTCTCCTCCTACTAAATGTTTAAAAGCTTGGGTTATGTCTTTACCAATATGTTTAGTTTGTACTGTAGAACCTTTAACTAAACCTAATGTTTCTAGTTTTTTTCCTGATATATAATCAGTCGTATATATAATCATTTTTTCTCCTTTTTATCCTTATATCATATATTAGTAAATTATTTTTTATTCTTTTCTTTTTCTTTAAGATATTCTACAAAGTCAATATATGCATCTTCACTCCAAAACTTCCATCTTTCCTCATCATTAAAGCATGCCAGTGGCTTAGTTTCACCCTTTGGAATAAATATCATATCAAAACTCCAACCAAACTCACCTTCTTTTATAAGCGCAATTTCTCCTTCAGATATTGAAACAAAAGTTACTGGTTCTCCTCCTGGCTCAGCATAAGATAAGGCCTCCTTAAAATATGCTCTTCTATCTTTGATACCTTCCATAAGTTTTAGTATTCCATCTTCAGTTATAGTTTGTTCAATATATTTTGTATAAACAGATGGAAAATTATTAAGAGCTGGAATTGATAAACCAGAATCATTAACCAAAACATTTTCTTTTAATTGTTCTGCAGCTAATTGAGCAGAATAAGCAGAAACTTCTTCAGCAGTATCTGCTTGTATTTCTGGAAGATCCATTTTTTTATTTGTTACTTCTATGCCAAGGGGTTCTATATACTTCTTGCCTAATAAAATTTTAAATTTATTTCCTGTTATATATATTATTTTCATATTTTACCTGCTTTTTTTATAATTAATCTTGTAATTCAAATCTATATTCCTGATCTACATCAGGATATTTATTTTTATCTACCTTACTTAAAAACATGTCATAAGGTCTGATGTATAACTTTTTCTTGTTTTCTACATCTCTATATATGACATATTTCTCATTTGTTTCACTATGACAAGCAATATCTTCAACTAAATATAAATTGCCTTTAAAATGCTTATATATAGAATTTAATTTCACTTCTATCATCAATTCTTCCTTTTTGTATTCATCTTTCAAAATCATCAGGGTTTTCTTTTTGTGGTAATTTTGATTGAAGGCCTTGATTTCTTGTTTTGCTCCTTGAGTCTAAAAGCTCACTTTGTTGACTCATAATTTCTTTTGTCTGATGAGTATCAAAACAAAATTTATTAATATCTATTCCTTCTTTTTTTGCTTCTGTATCAATATGATCTTTTAATTGACTTAAAAATTTAGGATCTGCTTGAACAATATGAGGAGCTAATTCTTTTAAACCAGCTAAAAAATCTTTGCTTGTAAACGATAATATCGTATTGTTTGTATATTTTATTTGTCCCTGATCTAAACCTTGAAATTCCCCTTCAGATAAGCATTCTAATATTTCTTCAATATTATTATTTAATGTTTTATTTAGATATGCAGATAAAAGCCAATCTTTTTGATATTCTTTAGGTGCTCTAAAAGCAATTTTTTCAGCTGCTTTTTTAGCAACAAATTCATATAATAGTAAGCCACTTTCATTATGTTTAAAATTCGGATTATTAAAAACCCATTCAACGGTTGCTGTTGTTAAAGCTTTCTCTAATATCTTTGCTCTTTTAGAATTAAATGAAATCCCACGTTCTTTAGGCTCAGAACCATAACCTAACCATCTTTTTATTTTACCAGATAATAAGGGACCACTTTTAAGTTTTGCAATTAATTCAGGATGTTCTTTTTCTATATCGTCAAACATTTCCAAATATTTAGGCAAAAGTTCTGAATCAGCATATATTACTATACTATCATCTCTACCAACCATAAGATCATATTTAAAATCATATGGTAAATTTTTCTTTTCAAAGTTTTCTACTAATATATTTAGTACTTTATACAAATCTCTATTTTCAGCACCTAAATACAATCTATGATTAACAATAAAACTTCTTTCTTGATGTGATTTTACTCTATTTGAATTGATTCTCATCCAGCCACCTTCGAGTTTATCCCATACATAGTTTTCAGCAAGGCTGCGTTCTTTAGAGCTTAATTCAAATTTTTGAATTGCGGGAACACGAATTTTACTTATATATTCACTCCTATTATGAATTTCAGGTGTGTTTAAAATAAATTCTCTAAATTCAACAAATTCTCCACCTAACTTTCCTGCAAAATATAGTCTATCAAAAAATTTTTGGTCCATTTTTGCCATATTTCTTTTCCAAATATTAGTCATTCTTACATAAAATTCATCCATATCATTTTTATTAACATCGAAATCATCATCTTTTTTATCAGCATCTCTCATCAATTTAGCATAAAATCCTCTTTCACTTGTAGAACTCTTTGAATATACATCTACTAATTTTCTTAAAGTAGATGAATTTAATGGATTTTCTATACTATCATACATTTTTCTTAAATTCATTATTGTATTCTCTGTTCTAATACTTTTTTATTTTATTCTATATCTATTTTGATCAGATCTTTCATCTTTTTCTCGCTCAAATTTACCTTCATCATAATACCAATCTAACTTTGTATCTTTTGTAGATCCTTTTCTCTCTTTATTAAGCAATACATCTAAAAAGTTTACAAGAGCTATTAAAATTCCTGCCACATAAAATGTCATATTTTGTATTTCTAAACTAGAAAGAGAATCTTGTGAACTAGAAATAACACTAACTAATTCATAACCATAATAAGCAAAAAAACTTGCTAAGTATATTGCTGTTAAAAATGTTTTTCTCTTAAATATACCTATTAAACCAAGTATTGATATAAATAAAAGAATAATTTCTATTGTAGGGTTTGATGATATAAATGGGATATTTAGATTTATACTAGGAGCAAAAGATACTACTAATCTGAATAACCAAAAAAATACAGCAAACATTGAAAACATATAGCTAATTAATTCCATATTTCCTCCTAAAAAAACAAAAGGAGAGTACATGCTCCCCCCTATAATTTTAAAATTTTATGTTTAGTCTGAAAAATTATATATATCGTTATTTCTTTGTTTAAACATTTCGAAAACTGCTTCTAAAACTGCTTCATCATCAACAACTGTATAGGTTTCTTCGTCATCACTTGATGTTTCAAGTTTAAAAATAACTACTTCTGTTTCTTCTTCTGTTTCCTCTTCTTCCAAAGGTAGTAAAACTACATACTCACCATTCTCATATTCAAAGAAATCTAGTATCTCAAACGGAATTTCATTATTATCCTCGTCAACAAATACTTGATATACACTATCCTCTTCTACAAATTCTTCTTCTGGTTTAATTTCTTCTTTATCGCTCATATTTTTCTCCTTTCAGCTTTCTATTTTTATAATAACTTATCTATATTGTTTTTTCAACCAAATATATTTTTTCTTTTATTTAGTCTTGGGGGTTAACCTTTTTTAAATAGTCTTCCAAAATATAAATAGCTGATAATGTATCAACAAGCTCTTTTTTCTTAGAAGATTTGACCTCTAATACATTCATTGTTTTATTTGCTATAACTGTTGTAAGTCTTTCATCTATTATTTCTATTTTTATTTTATTATACTTGCATTTTAATTTATGAATGAAAGCTTCTGTTTTATCAACTCTAAATCCTTTAGTTCCATCCATATTATATGGCATACCAATAACTATTGTTTCTACTTCATATTTTTCTAAAATTTCATCTATTTCTTTTAATATATGTTTATCATTACCACTATAATAAAAAGTATGTAATCCTTGAACCGTGATTTTAAGTGGATCTGTAATTGCAAACCCAACTCTTCTATCTCCATAATCTATGCTTAAAATTCTCATATTAATCTAATCCTAAGTATGTTGTTATCATTTGTTGTAATAGCTCATCTCTTTCTATTTTACTAATTAGAGCTCTAGCATCTTTATGATTGGTAATATATGTTGGATCTCCTGATAAAACATACCCAACAATTTGATTAATAGGATTATATCCTTTTTCAACCATTGCTGCATATACTTCTTTTAAAATTTCTTTATTTGATTGAGCATTTGCTTCAATGCCATCATATTTCATTGTCTTATCTGAAACCATTGTGACCTCCTTTAAAATCTAAAATTATAATATAGTTATTGAAGATTGAACTTCTAATTCTTCTAGAAAATCTTCTAATTCTTTGGTTAATACTTCTAGGCCTACACCTCTATAATACTTAGCTGCAACTACATTTAATTTTGGAATAATTTTCATCTCTTCTTTTTTCTCTTCTTTTTTATCTTTTGTTTTTGTTTTATTTTGAGATTTTTTATCAATTTTTATATCTGACAATTCATCTATATCTTCTATTTCATCAATCTTTGCTTGCTCAACTTCTAATTTACTTGTTATAGCTGATTCACCCGTTTTTTGCAATGAACTTAATAAGCTATCTACATTATCTGGTAATATTCCCGGTAAAGCTATTGCAAATTTAGGACCTGAATATCTTACAAATATATTTTCATATCTAGATTTTTCTAAAAGATTTTTTACTGCATTAGTTACATTAGTAATAGTTATATTCCCTGCTTCTCTAGAAAATTGTTCATTAATTTTTTCAATATTTGATATTCTATACATTATCACAGTTGACTCATTATGTTTTTCCATTTGTAGTTTACCTTCAGTAAGTAATGATTCATAAGTTTTAAGTGATGAAAATAGGTCTTCTTTAATCATGTTCTCCATTGATGCTTGGAAAGACATTGTTCTAATAATATCTAGAATTCTAGATTTTACTTCAACCATAATTTGCATATCTAAATTTTGAAAGCCTTTTAGAGTCCTAGATTCTATTAACCAAAAGCCAACAAAAACCGAATCAATATATAATGGATAAAATATTGCTGTTTTAGCTCTAGATTTTTCTTCTGTTAAATATGCTAAAGTGTCTGTAGGGTTTTCTACGGTAATATATTTTGCTTCTTTAGTTTGAATAGATTCTGCAAAAATAGGATTTACATAAACTTTTTCTATTAAAGCTTTACTTCTTTTACTCACATTTGTAGCTTGCGCCACAAAGCTTTTACCATCAAAAATTACCACAGATGAATAATCTATTTTAAATTTTTGTATTAATATTTCATTAATTTTGGATATTTTTTCATCAACCGATTTTAAACTTGCTGTTACTTTAATTAAATCATTTAATACAGATAAGTCATCTAATCTTTTTCTTGATTTTTCAACTGTTTTAAAATTACGTTTTACATATAAATTGTATAAAATTAAAAGTAAAACTATGATTATTAAAATTACTACAAAAACTATTTCTGGCATTTATCTTCCTATTTTTCAAATTGTAATTATAATTTTCTTCTCATTTGATCTAATGTAGAAGACATATCATTTGTAAAAGGTTCAGCCTTAGGTTGATTAATTGATGCATTTGGAGAAACTCCAGCTTGACTTATATCTCTTTGTTTAGATACTAAAGGATAAACCATATTTGCTAAGATTTTTAAAGCTTCTACAAACTTTTTTGGATATCCTGATATATCATATTTACATTCAACTATATTTTCCAAATACTTTGAATATACATTTTGGTCAAAAGGTATTGATGCAACTTGAACTAAATTCCTATCAAATAAATTAGTCATAATAGACATAGCCGGATCATTATAAGTCGAAATACCACCAACTAATAATTTTCTTGTAAGACCTCTTACTGCAACTTCTTTATTTAAAACAACCTTTACTTTTTCTGTTGTTAAAATTCCTGCATCTAATAATTCTTTTAAAAATGCAGTTAAAGGTTGTATTGTTAAAACATCTAATGATTGTACTAAATAGATTTCTTGAGCTGCACTAAAATAACCAAAATTTGTATTGAAATCTGCATCAATTAACACTAATGAATAACTTTTTATCAAGGTTGAAAGAATAGTTTCTGCATCAGAAAAATCATCTTTTATCCCTGGTAATGCAGTATATACTGTCAAGCCTTTAACAACCTCTACTCCCATTGCTATCCCATCTCTAAGTTTTACTGTAGATTCAACTGCCATTTGTCTTAATCTTTCATCATTTCTAGTTGATAAATAATAACTATTTCTATTTTGGGTCATATCAAGAATTGCTGTATTAATCCCAATTGATGCAAACATCATTCCTAAAGAATTTACTAAAAATGATGTTCCGTTTTTACTTGTTCCAACAAAAATAACAGCTTTTTTATCTTTTGATAAAACTGATGTCAAGTCTGGTGCAATAAAATCTCTTTTATCTTGAGAAACTAATTTTTTACCAATAGTTTCATCTTGGTCTGCAAAAATATCTATCTTAGGTTTTTCAATAGTTGAAGATGTTTTTAGAACTATAGGTTCTTCAACAACAGGCTCTTCTGCTTCTGCTATTGGCTCTTCTACTAAATTTATAGGATCTTCAACAATAGATTCTTCTTCTGATTCGTCAATTAATGCTTCATCAACAAATATATCTATATCTTCTCCATCTAAAGCACTAATCTCAATATCTGTTGTTTCTTCTGGTATTATTATATCTTCAGCATCTTTTGTTTCTTCTACTTCTTCTGCTATTTCTTCAACTGCTGATACATCTTCGGTTACACCTATCTCATCCATACCAAAAATAGGAATGAAATCTTCATCATCCTCTGTAGCATCTATGAAAATATCTAAATCATCTTCTAGTCCTTCAATTACAATTTCACTAAAATTCGTATCTTCTTCTACATCTACTGTCGGCATTTCAATGTCTAAGTCTTCTGATTCTTCTTGTTTTTCTTCAACAATTTCTATTTCATCAATTTCTTCTTCAATTGGCGAAACTTTTGTTTGAGATTTTATATTTTCTTTACTTATTTCTGCTGGAATAACTATACCTGTAGTTTTAGGAGTTACAATTGGAGCAGAAGGAGTTTTAGTTTCTTCTATTCCTATTTCTTGAATTTCCATTTTTATGATTTCTTTATATTTTGCATTCTCCTTTTCTAAAACAAGAGTAACTTCTTCTGGTAATTTCTCTACAATATATTTTAATTGTATATTATCATATTGAGCTACAATTCTATCAAAGCTTGAACTAAATCTATCAGGCATTTCTAATATCTTTTTATAATGTCTTAAAATATTATTAATTTCTTTCGGATTTACTACTTCTTTTTCCATACTTAAAGGATCATCACCCTTTAATCTATAATATGTTCTAGCTTCTGCTTCTGTTCTTGGATTTTTAATTAAATCACAAATTTTTGTAATTGTTCTATCTTTTTCTACCAAAGCATTGTATATTCCTAGATTAAACATATTAGGAATAATTTCATCTTTCATAGTTCTTTTTTCGTTTGTAATAAATAATATTGGTATAGGTTTAATTTCCTCTACCTTAAACACATCCATTATTTTTTCTAATTTGTCTAAAACAAAAACATCAATTTTACTTTTATCGCTTGAAGATATTGTTTCTAAGTCTTCACTAATTACTATAAAATCATAATCATGCTCTTTTTGTATTTCTTTTACTATTGCATTATAGTAATATACATTCTTATATTCTAGTAATTCGCCATTCATTTTTTGATATTTTTTTATTATAGTTTCCGATATGCTCTCATTATTTACTGCAAACAAAACTTTCATCCTTAGTTCCCCCAAAACTTAATTACAACCGCAAAAATTAATGGTAGTATTTGTGCCATTACAAAAGTTGATAAGATTGTAATTCTCATTCCTCTACCTTTTCTTACCATTTCTCTTCTTTTCATACCAACAATAAATTCATAAACAATACTGATTAAGTATCCTACTACAACAAATGGAACAGAAATTAGTCTCACTATATTTAAAACATAGGCAATTGTTCCATACACAGCATTATTTTTATACTTTTCTTTAGCTTTAGTCAAAGCGTCTCTAGACTGTTCTTGAATCTTAAATAACTCTGTTTTTTGTTTAGAAGGTAAAGCTTCATCACCTTCAACTACAGTATTTGGTGGATTATTTGTTATTATTGCATTCTCAGTACGTGGCTCTGGCTGAAGAATTGTAGTTCTAGGCTCTGGCACCACAGTATTTGTTGTTTGATTGTCATATGTTACATATGTTTGTTGACTTGTAGCAAATACATTAATTGAAATTAAACAAACAAATATAAAGATAATCAGTAATGCAAATCTTTGTTTTTTGTTCATATTCATAATTACTTCCTATTTTTTATTATTTTCTTCTTTAATCTCCGTAAATAGATTACTTTTCATTTGTTTTTCAAATTTTGGTTCTGCTGATGATGTTGATAACATATTTAGAATTTCTTTTTTCTTTTCTTCATCTTGACACCAATAATTTAAATTTAAAATGTTAAGTAAGTCAAAAGTATAATCTTTTAAAGACTGAGTATACAAAGGTTTTTTAGGATCTATTTGAACCACATAATCTGGATCTTTTACCTCTTTAAAAAAGTTTAACATTTTCTTTGGTAGCATATTGATGTATTTTTCATTCATATTGTGTATTATGAAATCTACTTCAGCATATGCTTGTCTGTCTTCGAGATTTACTGTTTCATTCATCGCACTCATCTCCTAACATTCTTTTACTATACTAATTATATATTGTTTAAAATCTTTTTTCAACAAAAAAAGCAAGATATATCTAAAAAAAGAGGTTAATTTATAACCTCTTCTTTTATTTATGTTAATTTGTTCAATTTGTTGTGTTTTCTTCTAATTCTAAGCTTTCTAAATCAATTTCTGGTAATATAGGTAATTCCTGTTTAGACGATATACCAAAAGTCAAATAAAATTTATCTGAAACAACATATCCCATAGGTTTTCCTGGTTGTTTTGTTTTACCTGATTCTTCAATTAATTCATAATCTAACAATCTAGTTACAACACCATCAGAATTAACTCCTCGAATAGCATCAATTTGTGCTCTAGTAATATTGTCATTATAGGCAATAATTGATAAAACCTCCATTGCTGCATTAGATAAAGAATAAGACCTTCTTGTGTCAAAAAATTGAGATAATCTGTCATATAATTCATCTTTAACTATTAATTGATATTTGTTTTGAATTCTTGCAATTTCTAATCCATTATCTGTATTTTTTCTAGTTTCAATCATTTCATCTAATAAAATTTTAGTGTCTTTCTTGCTTTTTTGTATTATATTAGCCAATGAATCAATATCAATTGGATCACCCGATAAAAATAAGGTTGCTTCTATTAAAGCCTTTTCCATCTTGACTTTTTCTTACCTTTCTCTTATAATATATACCATATGGCGAAGTAGCTCAGTTGGCTAGAGCATACGGTTCATACCCGTACGGTCGTGTGTTCGAATCACACCTTCGTCACCAAAGACTAGATTTCTAGTCTTTTTTTATATTTTAAGTCTTTAATTCTTTACTATATCTATTATATCTGTTATATTTATTATATTTATTATATTTATTATATTTATTATATCTGTTATATTTATTATATTTATATTACCATTTTGTAGATTTTCTTAAAATTCACAATGTTTTGGTGTTCTAGGATAAGGAATAACATCT
>CAZTTS010000016.1:0-6239 GCA_964616165.1 uncultured Lachnospiraceae bacterium | reverse complement strand
TAGATTTTCTTAAAATTCACAATGTTTTGGTGTTCTAGGATAAGGAATAACATCTCTAATATTTTCAATACCTGTTAAATACATTATTAGTCTTTCAAATCCTAAACCATATCCTGAATGTACAACAGTTCCATATTTCCTAAAATCTAAATACCATTCGTATTCTGAGAAATCAAAGTCATTATCTTCAATTATTCCTAGTAATGTATCATAATCTTCTTCTCTTTGACTTCCACCCATTAGTTCTCCAATGCCTGGCACAAGCAAGTCCATAGCTGCAACTGTTTTTCCATCAGTATTTCTTTTCATATAGAATGCTTTTATACCTTTTGGATAATTAATTACAAAAACAGGTTTATTAAAGATTTTCTCTGATAAATATCTTTCATGTTCTGTTCCTAAATCAATTCCCCACTCAGGTTCAACTTCAAATTTATGTCCACTCTTCTTTAATAGTTCAATTGCTTCAGTGTATGTAACTCTACCAAAATCAGAATCTCTAACATTTGTTAATTTATCAATTAACCCTTTTTCTAAATTTTCTTCACAAAATGTTAATTCTTCTTCTCCCAGTTCCATTACTCTTTTCACAACATATTTAGTCATTTTTTCTGCAACATCCATAAGTTCGTTAATGTCTGCAAAAGCAATTTCTGGTTCAATCATCCAAAATTCTGCAGCATGTTTAACAGTATTTGAATTTTCAGCTCTAAATGTAGGTCCAAAAGTATAAACTTCTCTAAAAGCATGAGCAAACGCTTCAACATTTAGTTGTCCTGACACAGTTAAATGAACAGGTTTACCAAAAAAGTCTTCTGTCATATCAACATCACCTTTTTTTGTTTTTGGTAAATTATTCATGTCCATTGTGGTAACTGAAAACATTTCTCCTGCACCTTCAGCATCTGAACCCGTAAGAATTGGTGTATGTATATATACATATCCTTCTTTTTGGAAATATTCATGTATTGCCATGGCAGCCAGTGATCTAATTTTAAAAACTGCTCTAAAAGTTTTTGTTCTTGGTCTTAAATGAGCAATAGTTCTTAAAAATTCAAAACTATGTTGTTTTTTCTGTAAAGGGTAATCCTTATCAGAAATACCCAAGGTGTGAATTTCAGTTGCTTGGATTTCAATACCCTGATTATTATTTAATACTACTGTTCCTTTCACTTTTATTGATGAATATAGTCCTAATTTTGAAATTTCGTCAAAATTATTTAAATTAGTACCCATAACCACTTGTACATCATTAAAAGTTGTACCGTCATTCAATTCAATAAAAGCAACATTTTTGCTTGCTCTTAAGTTTCTCATCCAGCCTTGAACTTCTATATCTTTATTTAGATAGTTCTCATAATTAGTCATTAATTCTGATATTTTCATAATACCCTCCTTCTTTTTTTAATTAATATTTTTATTATAGCATACATTTAATTGATTTACTAGGAATTCAAAAGATTTTTCATCTATAACTGTAGCTATTTGTGCCCTAATATGTGATGCAGAATCAAATCCTTTGCTATAATAGCATATAAATTTCCTTATTTCTCGAGAAGCTCTTTCTTCTCCTCTATATTCTTTTAATAATTTATAATGCTTTTTTAATAATTCTATTTTTTCTTTTGAATTTACATCAATCTCTTTACCTTGTAAGATTTTTTTTATTAAAAAAGGATTGCCTATTGAGCCTCTTGCAAGCATTATCCCATCAGCTCCAGTTTTTTCAAACATTTCTTTTGCATCATCTAAATTAAAAATCCCACCATTTGCAATTATAGGAATACTTGCTTTTTCTTTTACTTTTTTTATAATATCAAAATATACTTTACCAGCATATATTTGTTCTAAAAATCTACCATGAATAGTAAGTGCTGAAACGCCAGTTCTTTCGCAAATCTCCAATACTTCTTCAATAACAATTTTGTCCTTATACCCAATTCTAGTTTTTAAAGTTACAGGAATTTTAACTGATTTAACTACAGCTTTCAATATTTCTTCTAAATTAGCTAAATTTTCTAATAAAGCTGCTCCAGCTCCTGTTTTTATGACCTTATTCATAGGACAACCTGCATTAATATCAATAATATCAGCATAAGGTTCTAAAAATATAGCTGCATTAACCATAGATTCTACATCTGAGCCAAAAATTTGTATAAGCCTTGGATATTCTTTTTTATATGATTCAACCATCTCTACTGTTTTTTGGTCTCTATATTTTACACCTTTACTAGAAACCATTTCAATTCCTATTGCACCAGGTTTACCGTATATATGAGTAATTTCTCTAAAAACCTTGTCTGTTATGCCAGCCATTGGTGCTACTAAAACATTGTTTTCTAGTACTACATCTCCTATTTTTAATTTTTTTATATATTTTTTCATACTTATCCTAATATTAATAATATAATAAATTCATAATTTTAAACTTATTAAAAATTAATGAACTTTATCTACAAAAATGGCTTTTTGTCTTCTTCCGCTAATATTTAATAAAAGTCCAATTGCAATAAAATTGGTAATTAAAGATGAACCACCATAACTAACAAATGGTAGTGGTATACCAGTTATAGGTAATAAACCTATAGTCATGGATATGTTCTGAACCATATGATAAAAGAATAATCCGGCTATACCTATAGAAATATAGGCACCCAAATTATCTTTTGCGGTTTTTGATATTTGAATAGCTTTAATAATTAAAACTACATATATAACAACTATAGAAAGAGAAGCTACAAAACCAAACTCTTCAGATATTAAAGCAAATATAAAATCTGTTGTTTTAGGATATAAATAACCTAGTTGTGTTTGATTTCCTTTCCCAAACCCCATTCCAAAAATATAGCCTGAGCCAACAGCTAATTTTGATTGTATAATATTATATCCATCGCCTCTTGGATCTATTCCAGGATTTAAAAAAACTTCTATCCTTCTTAATGCATATGGTAAATATTGTGGTAATATAATTTTATACATAACAACCGCTGCTATTACAACCAGTATAACTGCAGGAATCATATATCTTTTACCAATACCGGCAGTAAATAATATAAATAATAATAATGCTATATATGAAATTGATGTTCCAACATCTGGTTGTATTATTATTAAACCTATTGGTATGGCTGTTAATAATAAAATCGCAAATAGTTTATGAATTTTGTTTATTTCACTTTTCCCTTTGAGTTGAAATAATGACAACATGTATGAAATAAAGATAATAACGAAAATTTTGGCTAATTCTGATGGTTGAAATGAAGTATCACCAATAGTATACCAGCTATTAGCACCATTAATTGGTGCTGTAAATAGAACTCCTATTAGTAATCCAATTATTAAAATATACAGTATTGGTGAGAATTTAGATATATGCTTATAATCTACGAAAGTAAACAAAATTAAAAAAGGAATGCTGATTAAAAACCATTTAATTTGTTTAGTAAAAGCTTCTAATTCAGCACTTTTTGTTGCAGAATATAATCCTATTAATCCTATTATGAGAAGGAATATACTGCTTAACAGTACTATCCATTCAGCATTTTTAAAAAAAGATTTTTTCATATATTATTTTTTCTTTTCTTTATCTTCTGTTTGTTTTTCTTTTCCGATTTTTTCTTCTTTTTTAACTTCTTTTTTCGCTTCTTTTTTTGCTTCTTTTTTTGCTTCTTTTTTTACTTTTTCTGCTTTATCTATAATGATATTAATTTTTTCATCTTGTTCTATTTTTAAGTTATTTGTTTTTTCTTTATCTAGATTTTTCTCTTTTTCTTTATCTTTATCAGTTTCTTTTTTGCTTTTCTTTTCTAGTTTTTCTTCTTTTTCTAATTCTTTTTTTTCTGCTTCACTTCTAGCCTTCATATCATTTCTAATGTTTACTATTGGAATATTGGCATAAAGTGATGGTGGATTTGGTGTTCCATCTTCTTGAACACTATGTGTAAGCCTAACATCAATTTCTTTTTCATTAACAACAATATATTTTTTTATAACTTCTATAATCTCTTCTCTCATTAAATCAAGAAAATCAGCAGATATATTTGCTCTATCTTGCATCAAAACAATATGTAATCTATCTTTAGCTGCAGCTCTTGAATTTTCTGCTTCTTCTTCAGTTATTTTTTTATCTCTTTTAAATATTTTGTTAAAAAAATCTTTTAATTTGTCAGTCATTTACATTCCCACCTCTATAAAAATTGTTCATTTAAACTATTTATCTTCTGTTTATTTTGATTTTAGTTTTCTTTTTAAATTAGCAAAAAAACCTCTTTTAGCACCTGGAATTGTTATTTCAACATTTTCACCTAAAATTCTTCTTGAAACTTCAATATATGCTCTACCAGCAGGTGCTTTTTTATTTGAAATTACAGGTTCACCTTTATTTGTATGCATAATTATATATTCATCATCTGGAACAACACCTACAAGATCAATAGATAAAAGGTCAACAATGTCTTCTACCTCCATCATTTCACCTTTTCTAACCATTTCTGGTCTTAGTCTATTAATTAAAAGTTCAGGATTCTTAATTCCTGCTGCTTCTATTAAAGCAATTATTCTATCTGCATCTCGAATAGCAGATATTTCTGCAGTTGTAACTACAATAGCTCTTGTAGCTCCTGCTATTGCATTTTTAAATCCTTGTTCAATCCCTGCAGGACAATCTATTAAAATAAAATCAAAATCTTCTTTTAATTCATTAACTAAATCAACCATCTCTTCTTCACTAATGGCAGATTTATCTCTTGTTTGTGCAGCTGGTAATAAGTATAATTCTTGATATCTTTTATCTTTTACTAAAGCTTGTCTTAATTTACACCTTTCCTCAACTACATCAACAATGTCATATACTATTCTATTTTCTAAACCCATTACAACATCAAGGTTCCTTAAACCTATATCAGTATCAACAAGCACTACTCTTTTATCTGCTAGAGCTAATGCTGCTCCTAAATTTGCTGTTGTAGTAGTTTTACCTACTCCACCTTTGCCTGACGTTATTACTATAACTTCGCTCATTTATACCTCCAAAAAGTATTAATATTACTTTTTACTATCTCTTATATTATCTTTTTTTTCGTCAAAAGTCAATTGATAAAAGCTAGTAAATTAGCTTTTTCTAAAGTTTTTTGTTTTTTTATTTAAATATATAATACATTTAATTTCTTTGTTTTTTTACAGTATAAAATATTTATAAATTATATTTATTCTTGTTTAAAGCTTAAAAATATAGTATTATATATATATGCGGGTATAGTTTAATGGTAGAATGCCGTGCTTCCGACCCGGAGATGTGAGTTCGATTCTCACTACCCGCTCCAATCAATAATTCAATTGAACTTTAGAAGTAAAATTCATCTTAATAATATGCAATTTATAAGTAAATTGGTTTTAGACTATAGTTATAAAAAGGAGAACAAATATATGACAACTTTCGAAAAAATAGATACTATGTTTGAAAAGCAAAAAGATTTTTACAAACTATTTAATTTATATGGTAATGATGCAACAAAATATGCATTATTAAGATCACTAGACAATAAAAATTTATCAAGCTTTTTAGTTAATAAAATTGATATTAGCGACAAAAAAAATTTATTGAAAAAATCTTATTACTCAAATATAACTATTGATGAAATCATTAATTTTATTTTATCTAAAAAAGAAGAATTAATAAAAAATAGAAACATGAATGAAGCTGCTTTAATTTCAATTGTTGAAGATATAGATATTGTTAGTTGTGGTATTAGAAATGATAGTGTAGATGAAATCATCAAACCGTTTGTAAGAAATAAAAATTTTAGCAATATTAACGAAATGACAAATGAATTAGATAATAATTTGCTTCCTCGTATTAGAAATTATGTTTATTGGTCTTACTTTAATCAATTATCTAACGATTTAATTGAAAATAGTTTTTATTCTCATCCCGCTATAATTCCCACATTAAGAAAAATACATGATATTGATTTTTTTATTAAAATTAATAATAAAATTGTTCCTTTTGATTTAAAAATAACTCATATATCTGACGATTTTTTCAACATTTTTTCAGAAAACCTAATTGAAACTACTGGGGCTGATATGTTCCTTTCAGAAAAAAATAATAGTGAAATAAAAGAAATCAAAACAATTTGTCGCGAAAATAAATCTAAATATAATCTACCAAATTATGGTAAAAAAACAAAATTGGAGCTTCTTGAAATATTAACCGAAATAGATGATATTCAAATAAAAAA
>CAZTTS010000015.1:0-20878 GCA_964616165.1 uncultured Lachnospiraceae bacterium | reverse complement strand
AGTAATATCCCATTCAGTAGACCAAACACAAGAAGGAAGAACTGCTGTTTCTAAATAATCATCTTGCCAAAGGGATATAACTACTCTTCTATCTCTCCTATTTTTATTTACTAAATCTAAAATTTTATCTGTTAATTTAAATTTATTAACAATATATCCATAAGCTGTTCCAATAGTATATGCATATTCTTTACCAAAAGATTTCTTTATATCGGTTTTAACTAGATTCCCTTTTTCATCTGGAATCATTTGTGTTGCATTCCAAAACCCTTCACTATCTATTTCCCATTCATTCCAAATTCTAACATCTCTTTCTTGAAGCCATCTAACATCATTAGATTGTGCTTGATAAATCCATAGCATTTCTAAAATTGCTTGTCTAAAATATAGTTTTTTAGTAGTAAGAACAGGAAATTCTTCTTGTAAGTCAAATTCTAAAAAATATCCTGGAATTTTTATAGTATCAGTTCCAGTTCTATTCTCTACTCTTATACCATCATCTAAGATTTTCTTACATAATTTAATATATTTATCATCCCATTTTGACATATTCACCTCACTTGTTTTTAAGTATAATATAGCATGAAGAATAAATAAAGGAAAAGAAGAAAAATGATATAAAAAACAAAAATATCTACTATTTTTCATTTGTATTTCAGCCCAAATTATTATATTATATATTTTAGAAGTATAGTTTTTTATATATAAAAATTAAATGAAATTTAAATAGAATATTAGTTGAAAAATTTTTTAAACACATTAAAATCAAGCAAATTGAGACAATTAATAAAGTTTTTAAAACACATTAAAGGAGAAATAATGGAATATAGTAATTTAAAAAAGACAGATAAAGAAGTATTTGACATATTAAAAAAGGAAACAGAAAGATTAAATAATGATATAGATTTAATTGCATCTGAAAATTTAGTAATACCATCAGTTTTAGAAGCAGCTGGCTCAATATTTATACTAAAATATGCTGAAGGATATCCAGGAAAAAGATATTATGGTGGTTGTGAATTTATTGATGAAGTAGAAACTTTAGCAATTGAGAGAGCAAAAAAAATCTTTGGAGCAGAACATGCAAATGTGCAAGCACATTCAGGATCTAGTGCAAATATTGCTGTATACCATGCTTTCCTAAATCCAGGAGATACAATGTTAACAATGAGTCTTACTGATGGTGGACATTTAACTCATGGGAGTAAAGTGAATTTTTCTGGTAAAACATATAATATTGTTCATTATGCTTTAGATAAAGATGAAAGAATAAATTATGATGAAATGGAAGAGTTAGCTTTAAAATATAAGCCAAAAATGATAGTTGCTGGTGCTTCAGCATATTCTAGAGAAATAGATTTTAAAAAGTTTAGAGAAGTTGCAGATAAAGTTGGAGCAATATTTATGGTTGATATGGCACATATTGCAGGATTAATTGCTGCAGGACTTCATATGTCTCCGATACCTTATGCTGATATAGTTACATCAACAACACAAAAAACTCTAAGAGGTCCAAGGGGTGGATTAATACTTTGCAAGGAAGAATTTGCGAAAAAAGTAGATTCAGGAATTTTTCCTGGAACTCAGGGTGGTCCATTAGAAAATATGATAGCAGCAAAAGCAGTTGCTTTTGGTGAAGCATTAAAACCAGAGTTTAAAGAATATCAAAAACAAATCTTAAAAAATATAAAAGCAATGGAAAAAGTGTTTTTAGAAAATGATATAAAAATTATCTCAGGTGGATCTGACAATCATTTATTACTTTTAAATGTAAAATCAATTGGGATAACTGGAAAAGAAGCAGAAGAATTACTAGGAGAAATAGGAATAATAGTAAATAAGAATACTATTCCTAATGAAACAGAAAGTCCTTTCATAGCTAGTGGAATAAGACTTGGAACAGCTTCAATTACAACAAGAGGATTTGATGAAAAAGATAGTCAAGAAGTCGCAAATATTATTGTTGATTTATTAAAAAACAAAAAAGATAAAGAAGAATTAAGATCAAGAGTAAAAGCTCTTACTGAGAAATATCCTCTGGATATGTATGAAGTTAGGGTATAAAAAATATAAATGAATGATAATGGTGGGGGATATGCATACATTAGATGAGTTTAAAATTATTACTGATGAAGTAATTAAAAAACCACAAAATTTAACAGATATTACAAAAGAAACTGTTGAATTGGTTGAAGAGAGTTTGAAAAAAGAAACATTGGAAAGAGAAAAAGATGAATTGGAAGGCCAAGGCATAGAACGATAAAGGGGAAGATGGAGAAATTTGTACACTTACATCTACATACTGAATTTAGTTTGTTAGATGGTGCTATTAGAATAAAAGAATTACCAGCAAGAATTAAAGAGCTTGGAATGGATGCAGTTGCTATTACAGATCATGGAACTATGTATGGAACGGTTGATTTTTTTAAAGAGTGTAAAAAGAATGATATTAAACCAATAATTGGTTGTGAAATGTACATTGCTACAAGAACTTTACATGACAAAGAACCAATGTTTGAT
Source organism: uncultured Lachnospiraceae bacterium (assembly GCA_964616165.1). GTDB lineage: Bacteria > Bacillota > Clostridia > TANB77 > CAG-508 > CAZCCM01. Next base: position 18,358 of record CAZTTS010000015.1, on the reverse strand, counting down.
TCTGATAGATATCATATTACTGTGCTTGCTAAAGATATGGAAGGCTACAAAAATTTAATTAAATTGGTTTCCATAGCTAATGTTGAAGGATTCTATTATAAGCCAAGGATTGATAAAGAAACATTAAAAAAATATAAAAAAGGACTAATTATTTTGTCAGGTTGTTTAGCTGGAGAATTATCTTACTATATTTTAAATGATAACTATAATAAGGCAAAAGAATTAGCTCTTTGGTATAAAAAAGAATTCGGCAATGATTTCTATTTAGAAATACAACCTAATTCACAAAGAGAACAATTAATTGTTAATCAAAAACTAATTAATATGTCTCAAGAAACAAAAATTCCATTAGTTGCAACAGCAGATGCTCATTATTTAAATAAAGAAGATGCTAAAGATCATGAAATACTTCTTTGTATACAAACAGGAAAGAAGTTAGAAGATGAAGATAGAATGAGTTTTGGTTCAGATGACTATTATCTTTATTCTTCTGAAGAAATGATAGAATATTTTAAAGATGTTCCAGAAGCAATAGAAAATACAGTTAAAATTGCTAAAAAATGCAATGTTGAGCTTGAATTTGGTAATCTTAAAATGCCATATTTTGAAGTACCTGAAGGTTATACTCATGAGAAATATTTTGAAAAATTAGCAAAAGAAGGATTAAAAAAGAGATTTCCTAAACCAACAAAAGAAGCAATAGAAAGATTAGATTTTGAAATCGAAATGATTAACAAGATGGGATATCCAGACTATTTTCTTATTGTTGCTGACTATATTAATTGGGCAAAAGATCAGGGAATACCAGTAGGTCCAGGAAGAGGCTCAGGAGCAGGTTCACTTGTTGCATATTCAATGAGAATAACAGATATTGATCCATTAAAATACGACCTATTATTCGAAAGATTTTTAAATCCTGACAGAATTTCAATGCCAGACTTTGATGTGGATTTTTGTAATGAAAGAAGACAAGAAGTAATAGATTATGTAACAAATAAATATGGTGAAGATTATGTTGCACAGATTATAACATTTGGAACAATGTCAGCTAGAATGATTATTAGAGATGTTGGAAGAGTCTTAAATATTCCATACACTAAGGTAGATAGATTAGCTAAAATGGTACCATTTGCTGTTAATATAAAATTAAAAGATGCATTAGAACAAAATAGAGAATTTAGGGCGGAATATGAAAATGATGAAGATGCAAAAACAATAATAGATATTGCTCTAAAGTTTGAAGGGATGCCAAGGCAAGCTTCCACACATGCTTGTGGAGTTGTAATAACGAAAGATCCTGTTGACACATATGTTCCTTTGGCTGTTAATGATGGAGTTTTAGTTACACAATATACTATGAATGATTTAGAAGATGTTGGTCTTCTAAAAATGGATTTTTTAGGTCTTAGAACTTTAACTGTAATAGAAGAAGCAAAGAAAATAATTTCTAAAACTCAAAAAGTTGAAGTTAAATTTGATCCTGAAATGAATGATCCTAAAGTATTTAAACTATGGCAAGAAGGAAATACACTGGGAGTATTTCAATTTGAATCTTCTGGCATGATTAAATTTATGAAAGAATTAAAACCAGATAATATTGAAGATATAATAGCTGGAGTGTCACTATTTCGTCCAGGTCCAATGGATCAAATTCCAAGATATATTAGAGGAAAAAGAACGGGTGAATTAGAATTTACTCATCCTGTTTTAGAACCAATTTTAAAACTTACTTATGGATGTATGGTTTATCAAGAGCAAGTTATGCAAATAGTTAGATCTCTTGCAGGATATTCATTATCTCAAGCAGATATTATGAGAAGAGCAATGGGTAAAAAAGAACTAGATGTAATGGAAAAAGAAAGAAAAAGATTTATCCATGGTGAAGTAGATAAAGACGGGAAAGTAATAGTAAAAGGTGCTGTAAGAAATGGAATAGACGAGGTTTCTGCAAATGCAATATTTGATGAAATGGCAGAATTTGCAAAATATGCTTTTAATAAATCACATGCAGCTGCATATGCAATGCTTTCATATCAAACAGCATATTTAATGGCCTATTATCCTAAAGAAATGTTATCAGCAACCTTAAATAGTTATTTAGGAAATTTAGATAAAATACCAATATATATAGAAGAAGCAAAAAGATTAGGAATAGAAGTTACAAAACCAGATATAAATGGATCTTTTGTAAAGTTTGCAGTAACAGATGAAAAAATTAGATTTGGTTTAGGTTCAGTTAAAAGTGCAGGAATTTCTCAAGTTGAAGAAATTGTTGAAGAAAGAAAATTAAATGGGGCATATGAAACTTTTGAAGACTTTATTAGAAGAACTAAAGATTTGGGAGTAAACAAAAAAACAGTGGAATCTTTGATTAAAGTAGGAGCTTTTGATTCACTAGATCAAAACAGAGGAACATTAATAGCTTCTTTTGAAGATGTTATAGACTATATTCAAGGTGAAGAAAAAAACATGATGGCAGGTCAATCATCAATATTTGATACAGAGCTTGTAGATCAAGAACAAATGCAAAAAGACATGTATACTCAAATGCCAGATATAACAGATAAAGAAAAGTTGATTTGTGAAAAGGAAATGCTTGGAATATATGTAACAGGTCATCCTTTAGATAAGATATACAAATATTTAGAAAAAATAGTTACTTTAAATGGTAAAGACAAGAGTCAAATAGTTGAAGACATAGAAACAGGAAAAACTCCTAAATTTACAGACAATCAAAATATTAAATTTGCAGGAATTATAGATTCAGTTGTTAGAAAATATACTAAAAATGGTAATATATTAACAATATTAAATGTTGAAGATATTTATGGAAGTTATGAAGTATTAGTATTTGAACAAATATATGAAAAACACAGGGATGCAATTGAAGAAGATAAAATTGTAGGAATTGTAGGAAGAATATCTGTTAAAGAAAATGATGAACCTAAAATTATTGCACAGTCAATATCTGAAGTAGAAATAAATATTAAAAATAAAAAAGAAAAAGGCAATTATGGCAAATAAAAAGACAGATTTAAAAATAAAAATAAAAGAAATGTCAAAAAAAGATTGGAATAGAGTAGAGCAAAAAAAGTATTTTTTTCTAAATATAAATGGGCGAATTAAAGAGTTAATGCAAGTTGAAAGTAGTGGAATAGCAAGTATTATGGAGTTTATTAAGATTAAAGAACCGTTAAAAGTAAATTATTTTAATAAAAAAAGTATATTGCTTGAAAAAGGATATTCTTGGGTGCAGATAGCTTACGAAAAAGAAAACTTTTGGATTACGGCAATTTTTAATAAAGAAAAGAAATTAATACAAGTATATTTTGATGTATCAAAGAAAAATATTTTAAAGCAAAATGGTGAGTCGTTTTTTTATGATCTTTTTATAGATGTAATATTAATGGATAAGAAGATGTTAGTTTTAGATGAAAACGAACTTGAAGAAGCCAAACGTTATAAAGTTATTAATAACCAAGAATATAAACTTGCAATGGATACAACAAAAAGAATTATGAATTTTTTATCTAAAGAAGAAAATATAGATGAACTAAATAAATATTTATATGAAATATTTAATTTGCTGATAGATAAAAAAGAAAGAACTATTATAGTATAAGGAAGTAATGATTAAGTGGAAGAAAATTATAACAAAATGAATTGTCTCTTCTTATCTGCTAAATCTGCACCGGTTACACATATAAATTATCATTATACGCAATTCGCTGAAGTTATAGATTATATAAAAAGAAATGTAACTAAAAATATAATATCAAAAGATTTAGATGTAGAAGATTTTAATTTAGAGGAAACTTTAATAGAAGAAAACATCTCCAAAGTTGTAATGTATGTTAATTATGAAAATGCATTAATGTCATTTGCGCTAGCTGAAGAAATTAAGAAAAAGAATCCTCAAATTTCAATAATGGCCTATGGTAATGTTCCAACATTACATTACAACCTGTTTATAGATTCTAAATTTGATGCAATTTATAAATCTGGAGATTTTGAAAAGGGAATAGAAAATTTTATTCGTTATTATGAAAAGGAAGAAGAGCTTCCAGAAGATACAGGCAATAAAGAAGCAGAGTTAAAGATTAATACAAATAATTTAGGAAGACTTAAAAATTTATACTTAAATGCTACTGGTAGATTATATTATTTAAATAATGATGAATATATAAGTGATGAAAACTGGGGAATTACAGACGAGAATTATGCTTTACTTTATGATCAAGTAAAGAACAAAAATAGATATGTTATTAATCTTAGTCGTGGATGTCCTTTTGATTGTAGACATTGTTTAGTTCAAAAAACAGAAGGACATGTTGAAAGAAGAAGAGGTTTAAAAAATCTCAAAAAAAATCTCGTGGAAATATCTAAAAAATATAAGCATATAAAATTTTGGGCAGCTAATTTTACACTAGATGAAAAGTATGTTTTAGACCTTTGTGAGATGATGATTGATTCTTTTCCTGAATTGACATGGGAATGTGCAACAAGATTAGATTTGTTAAAAAACAAAGAAATGATATCTAAAATGAGTGAAGCAGGGTGTACTCAAATATCTTTAGGAATTGAGAGCCTAAGAAATAAGGATTTAATAGCTAATAAAAATTTTTCTAAAAAATTGATTGAAGAAAGAATTGCTTTATTACAAGATAATGATATTAATGTGAAGGCGTGTGTGATGATTGGCATTGAAAATCAAACCAAAGAAGATATATATGAAACTTTTCAATTTTTGTTAGATAGAAATGTAGCTCTTAGACCTACTATTTATACACCATATCAGGAAATTGGTGATAATATTAAGCTTGAAGAATTACATATGTATAATAGAAAAACATATAATAAAAACAAAATTGAAGGCTTAAGTAATGAAGAATTATTTTTATTAATAAAGCATCCTGAAAAGTATACTGAAATAATAGATATCTCTAAAGGGGAAAAACAAAAAGAAACTTTTGAAATAGAGCTCTAGTTAATAATTATTCATCTAAATTGAAATGTTTTTGAAAGCAATGAATAAAGAAAAAAACAAGAAAAGATATGAAATTTGGATATAAAATAGAAATAAGAAAGGCTTTTTGATATAATAAAACTATGAAAACAATATTTAAATCAATATATAAGTTAATAATATTACTAATTGTTTTAGCTATAATTTTGGGAGGAATTTATTTGCTTTCAGAATATTTGCATTTTAAGGGCTTTAAAGATAGCGGAGAATGGGAAGAAAAACTTGAACTTGCAAAAACAAAAGAACATTATGCTAAGATGGAAGAATTACCAGAACGATATATAGATGCTGTAATTTCTGTTGAAGACAAAAGGTTTTTTGACCATGAAGGCGTAGATTTTAAAGCCATAGGAAAGGCATTATATAATAATTTTAGAAGGAAGGAATTAGCTGAAGGTGGAAGTACAATTACACAACAATTAGCTAAAAATATTTTTTACACTCAAGATCATTCTATTACTAGAAAAGTGAATGAAATGTTTGCTGCAATAGAATTAGAGAAAATGTTCTCTAAAGAAGAAATCTTTGAACTTTATGTAAATAATGCATATTTTGGTAGTGGATATTATACTATTAAAGAAGCTGCAAAAGGATATTTTGATAAAACTTTAGAAGAACTAGATTTAAATGAGATAACTTTTTTAGCAGGAGTACCTAATGCACCATCAGTGTATAATCCAAGATTGAATCCTGACTTAGCCAAACAAAGACAAATTCAAGTATTATATCAAATGAGGAAAAATAACAAATTGAAAATAGAAGAAGAGGAAGAAATAAAAGCACAACCTATTAGAGTTGTAGAATAGAGGGAATATGGAAGAATATGATGCAATAGTAATTGGAAGAGGACCGGCAGGAATGTCTGCTTCAATATATTTAAAAAGAGGGAATTTAAATGTTTTAGCAATAGGAAAAGACAGAGGAATATTAGAACAAGTTCAGGAAGTTGAAAATGTATATTCTTTAGGAAAAACAACAGGAATAGAAATTCAAAAGCAAGGTGAAAATCATGCTAAAGAATTAGGTGTTGAAATAATAGAATCTGAAGTTTTAAGAATAGAATTTACTGCTGATGGATATATTGTTAAAACTAAGGAAGAAGAATTTAAGACTTCTTTTGTATTTTTAGGAATAGGATTTAAAAGAAAGAAGTTAAATATAGAAAATATAAATACTTATGAAGGAAAAGGAGTTTCATATTGTGCTGTATGTGATGGCTTTTTCTACAAAGATAAAGATGTAGGAGTATATGGTAATTCTGAATATGCTATTGAAGAAGCAGGAATGTTACTTAATACAGCAAATAGAATATTTATGTTAACAGATGGAAAGGAAGCTATTGCTGAAATGGTAAAATTCCAAAAAGAAAATAGAGATAAAGTTGAAATTAAGGAAGAAAAACTAGAAAAAATGTATGGTGGAGATCATTTAGAAACAATAGAATTCACCAATGGTTCACAAGTAAATACTCAAGGTTTCTTTATAGCTGAGGAAGCAAATAATAAATCTTTTGCAATGCAACTAGGTCTTTTAATGGAAGGTGATGCAATAATTATAGATGAAAATGGAAAAACAAATGTTCCAGGAATTTATGCAGGTGGTGATGCAACAAAAGGAATAAAACAGGTTGCTAAAGCAATAAATGATGGTATGTTAGCAGCTCTTGATATTATAAAAGCTTTTAACTTAAAGAAATTTAAAAAATAAAAATAAATATAGAGGAAAAATGGATAGAGAAGAAATACTTAAATTGGCAGAAGACTCAATGTTAGAATTATCTGAAGAAGAAATTACAAGATTTCAAGAAGATTTTAAGACTATGAAAGAAAAATATGATATTTTAGAAGAGTTCGATACTGAAGGTTTTGAACCCTTATTTTCTACATTAGAAAACAAAGTTATTAATAGATTTAGTAAAGACGAAGTTTCAAAAATTGATGAAGATATAAGAGAACAAATGTTAGATAGAGAAAAAATGGTAGATGATTTTTATCAAGTACCAAATAAAGAGGGTAACTAAAATGGGAATAGTAGATTTAAGTGTTAAAGAATTAATTAAAAAAATAGACAAAAAAGAAATAACTCCATATGAAATATATAAAGCATATATGAATAATATTATAGCTGATGATAAAGAAATAGGAGCTTTTCTTTCTTTAAATAAATTTGAGGAATATAGTGGAAATAATAATGGAGACAATGGAGACAATAAAGAAAATGAAAAAGAATATAATTCTAAATATTCTATTCCTATTGCAATTAAAGATAATATCGCAGTAAAAAACCTGCCTTTAACAGCTTCATCTAAAATTCTAGAAAATTATATATCTCCATATGATGCTTCTGTTATAGAAAGTTTAAAAGAAAATAATTTATATATAATTGGGAAAACAAATTTAGATGAATTTGCATCTGGTGGAGCAACACAAAATTCAAAAATAATAAAAACTTCTAATCCAAGAGATTTAGATAAAATTCCTGGTGGTTCTTCTGGAGGTTCCGCAGCAGCAGTATCAGCTAGATTTGCTCCATGGGCTCTAGGAACAGATACAGGTGGTTCTGTTAGACAGCCTGCAGCATATTGTGGGGTGGTTGGCTTTAAGCCGTCAAGTGGAATAGTTTCTAAATATGGTGTTATTCCTTTAAAATCATCTTTTGATCATATTGGAACTATTACTAAAACTGTGGAAGATGTAGCATTACTTTTAGATATGATTGCTTCAAAATCCGAAGAAGATAAAGATCCTAATGTAGTTATTTTAAATAAGGATTACTCTAAAGAAATAAAAAATGATATTAAAGGCAAAAAGATAGGCCTAATAAAAGAATTATATGAATTATCATCTGGTAATGTAAAAGAGAAAATGAATAGAGCTATTAAAGTTTTTGAAAATTTGGGGATGATGGTAGAAGAAATAAGTCTTCCATATTTAGAAGAAATCTCATCTATTTATGTTACTTTAGGATATGCTGAAGCATCTTCAAATTTAGAAAGATATGATGGTGTAAGATTTGGACTAAGAAGCAACGAAGATTCATATGAAAAAATGATAATAAAAACGAGAACAAAAGGTTTGGGCTATGAAGTAAAGAAAAGAATTCTTTTGGGCTCATATGTTTTAAAAGCAGAAAATTATAATAAATATTATTTAAAAGCAGCAAAAGCTAGAAGAAAAATAGTTGAATATATAAATAGTTTATTTGAAACTTATGATGTTTTAATAGCACCAACTATACCCGATATTGCACCAGATAAAGACAATATTAGTAATACTGATCATTACACAATATTTGCAAATTTAGCTGGAATACCTGCAATATCTATACCAATAGAAAAAGATGATTCTCTTCCAATTGGTTTGCATATTATAGGGCCTCAATTTAAAGATGAATTAGTATTAAATTTTGCCAATATATATGAAAAAAACATATAAATACAAAAGGAAAAAAATATATAAATATAAAAGGAAAAAAATATATAAATATAAAAGGAAAAAAATATAATAGTAGAAAAGAAGAAGAAAAATGAATTTACCAAATAAATTAAGTATACTTAGAATTATTTTAGTATTAATTTTAATAATAATTCCATATATACCACAACTAGAAATGTTTGTTTATGGGATACCTTTATCAAATTTATTGTTAGCACTTATATTTTTAATTGGTGCTATAACAGATATTATTGATGGGAAAATTGCTAGAAAAAGAAAAATGATAACTGATTTAGGTAAGTTTCTAGATCCTTTAGCAGATAAAATATTGGTACTTTCAGCTCTAGTTATATTAGTAGATTTAGGGAAAGTGCCTGCATGGATACCAATCATTGTTTTAACTAGAGAATTTGCAGTTTCAGGATACAGATTAATAGCAAGCACAAAAGATGGACAAGTTATTGCGGCATCAATATGGGGTAAAATAAAAACCATTACACAAATGATAGCAATTATATTTTTGTTAATTGACATATATCCATTTTTTGAATTCATTAACCCAGAGATGGAAATTTTCCCAGCTATTTTTAATGGAGTTGGCTCAATTATGTTATTAATTTCAGTTATAGCTACAATTTTTTCGGGTTGGGATTATTTAAAGAACATGAAAGATTTTATTAAAGAATAAAAATATGAGGATAAATTACAGAATAGAGAATTTTATATAAAGAATTAGGTGCAAATGGAAAACATGAGTTTAGAAGAATTAATTGAAAATAAAGAAGATAGCAAAAAAATTAAGAAAGAAATGGATGAACTTTATGATGCTATTTCTTATCATGCTAATCTTTACTATAACTTAGATACTCCTGAAATCACTGACTTTGAATATGATGAATTAATGAATAGATTAAAAGTTTTAGAAGAAGAATATCCTGAATTTAAAAGAGAAGATTCTTTGACTTCTAATGTTGGTGGAGTAGCACAATCAACTTTTGAAAAAACAGAGCATAGAGTAGAATTACAAAGTTTGCAAGATGTTTTTTCTTTAGAAGAATTAAGAGAATTTGATAATAGAGTAAAAAAGGCACTAAATAAAGAGCAAGTAGAATATATTGTAGAAACTAAAATTGATGGTTTATCTGCATCTTTAGAATATTTAGATGGCAAATTTTTACTTGGTGCAACAAGAGGTGATGGTTTAGTCGGGGAAGATGTTACTGAAAATTTTAAAACTTTAAAAAGTCTTCCTAAAGAAATCTCGTATACTGGTGATATAATTTTGCGTGGAGAAGTATATATTTCTAAAGATGAGTTCGAAAAATTAAATGAAGTTCAAGAAGAAGAGGGTAAAAAAACATTTGCCAATGCTAGAAATGCAGCAGCAGGGTCTTTAAGACAAAAAGATGTAAAAATTACAGCTTCAAGACCTTTAGATATATATATCTTCAATATTCAATATTCTGATAAAGAATTTCTTTCACATTCAGAATCATTAAAATTTGTAGAAGGTTTAGGTTTTCATGTTAATCCATATGCTGAAGTGGTCTTTGGTATTGATGAAGCGATAAAGAAAGTTGTTGAAATAGGTGAAAACAGAGAAAAGTTTAATTTTGGCCTTGATGGTGCAGTAATTAAAGTGAATAATTTAGTAGAAAGAGAAATTTTAGGTGTAACTACAAAATATCCTAGATGGGCTGTTGCATACAAATATCCGCCAGAACAAAAAGAAACAAAATTATTAGATGTAATATTTAATATTGGAAGAACAGGAGTATTAACTCCTATGGCAATATTGGAACCAGTTAAAATTGCAGGTTCAACTGTTTCTAAAACTACTCTTCATAATACAGACTATATTCAAGAAAAAGACTTAAAAATTGGAGATATTGTTGTAATACAAAAAGCAGGAGATATTATTCCAGAAGTAGTTAAATCTTTAAAAGAGAAAAGAACAGGAAATGAAAAGAAAATTATAATTCCTAAAAAATGTCCTGTTTGCAATTCAAAACTTGTAAGATTAGAAGAAGAGGTTGCACTAAGATGTTTGAATATTGATTGTCCTGCAAAGATACAAAGATCTATAGAATATTTTGCTTCACGTGATTGTATGAACATAATAGGTTTAGGAGAAAGTATTGTTAAACAATTACTAGATAACAATTTAATTGAAAATATAGCAGACTTATATACCCTAACTCTAGATGATGTTAAAACGTTAAAAAAGGATGGACAAAAATTTGCTGAAAATTTAATTAATAGTATTGAAAATAGTAAATCAAATGAATTATATAGATTAATTGCCGCACTAGGAATATCTAATGTAGGAGTAAAACTTGCAAAATCTATAGCTAAATATTTTAAAGATATTGATAAATTTATTAATGCAACTAAAGAAGAACTGTTAGAAGTAGAAGATTTAGGTGAAATTACAGCAAATAATATTATTATGTTTTTTGAAGATAAACATAATAGAGATATTATAAAAAGATTTAAAAAGTATGGGCTTAATACTGTAGAAAAAGAAGAAAATATTAGCAACAAATTAGAAAATTTAAACTTTGTTGTAACAGGAAAATTAGAACAATTTAGTAGAGAAGAAATTGAAAAAAGAATAGAACAAAATGGTGGAAAAATTTCATCATCTGTTTCTCAAAAAACATCTTATGTAATAGCAGGTGATAATGCAGGGAAAAAATTAGATAAAGCAAAAGAGTTAAAGATTAAAATATTAACAGAAGCAAATTTTTTAAATATGATAAAATAAATTTGATAGATTTAGTTATTTAATAAGATAAAATTGGGTAAATTTTAAATAAATTATTTTAAAAAGCTTTAAGATTAAAATTTTTGTAATAAAGATGCATAAAAAATTTTTTTAAAAACAATGATAATTGTTGATAAAAAAGGATTTAAGGTAAGATTTACCTTATTTTTTTATTTTTAGAAATAAAAAAAACACTTAAAACCTATTGTTTTTTTGTTGTTTAATATATAATTAAATTGAGTAAGTATAAAGGAGAAATAAAATGAAAGTTAAAAATGGTATATTTTTAATTTCGTTAGTTGTAACAATTATTATACTTTTAATTTTAATAGGAATAGTGATAGCTTTATCGGTAGATGGAAGTTTTTTAGGATTAGTAAAAACGACTAAAACGGATGCGATTGTCGCTCAGATTAATGATTATGGGAAAGAAACAAAAGCTGTAATTATTTTAGATAAAGAATTAACAGAAGATAATGTAGTAGATAAATTTATTGAGAAAGTAGAAGAAGATAATATAAAAAAAACAGAACAAGATAAATATGAGATTGTTTCAAGAGATGACGAAAACAAAACTGTTACCTTACAAAAAGATGGAGTAGAAGTTGTTATAGACTTAAAAAACATAGTGGAAGCAGGAGATACAGCTGATAACACGAAAGAGAATGTAAGCTCAAGATATACAGTTTCTTTTAAATACAAAGAAGGAAATGAAGAAAAAACCAAAAAAATGGTAATTTTAAGAAGTCAAACCTTACAACAATACTTAAATGAGACTGGAGATTCAATACCACAAGGAGTTACAGAATGGGTCCCAGCAATTCAATACAATACACCGGTAGTAGAAAATATAGAATATAAACAATATATAGAAAAAATAGAATATGTAATGGCACATTTTAATTTATCTGGAGGAACATTAAATGGTAAAACAACTGTAGAAAGTAAAGAATATTTAAAAGGAAGAATAATAGAAGACATAGGAACTCCAGTAAAAGAATATTATTCTTTTGTTGGTTGGACTCCATCATTGAATGATCCAATAATGGAAACAACAACATATACAGCACAATGGGATACTGTAATATATACTTTTACTTTTAATTTGAATGGTGGAAATATAGGAGGCTCAACAGCAAGTAGAACTACTTCAGGTCCTTCGGGAAGTCCATCTCACACACCAGGTATACCAATTAGAGCAAATTTTGTGTTTAATGGATGGAATCCAGCAGTGCCTTCAACATTTGATCAAAATAGAACATTCACTGCTCAATGGGTAAGAGTATTTACTATAACATATAATTTAAACGGCGGTAGTTATGAAGGTTCAACTGCAAATCAAATTAGATTAGTAGAACAAAATACAATGCCTCCTGAATTAGTACCGACAAAAAGTGGATATATGTTTGTTGGTTGGACTCCAAACTTAGTTCCTGTAACAACAAACAGCACATACACAGCAATATGGTCAATACCTATGGAAGTGCAACTGAAAAAACAAGAAATAAACGAAGAAATTATGATTCCAGTATCGGTTTCTGGTTTTGTTTTAGTATCAAATAATGGGGGGCCATTTACCAAATATACTTCTAGTCATTTTAAAATAACTAATAATGTACCTGCTAACACACCATTTACAATACAAATAATAGGTAGAATAACTCAATGGGATTATTTTAGTTATGTAGAAAAACAACAATTATATAAGCTTGTTGCATGGGGAGAGTTAGGAAGCAATGTATATAAATTTACTGGTTGTTCTAATTTAACAGGACCAATACCTTCTCCAAATATTAATAGTTTCTTAAATGTAACTCGTTTTGATGGTACTTTTACTAATTGTTATTCTTTAAATGGTGAAATTCCTGCAAATTTATTTGCCAATTGTTCAAATGTTTTAAGTTTTCAATCAACTTTTCAATCTTGTTCTTCTTTAACGGGAAGTATACCGGCTAATTTATTTTCAAATTGTACAAAAGTAACTAGTTTTTATAGAACGTTTGCTTCTTGTAATGGTTTAACTGGGAGTATTTCTTCTAATTTATTTACAAATTGTCCAAATGTAATTAATTTTAGAGAAACTTTTTCTCATAATAGAATAAATAGTATTGGACCAAATTTATTCGAAAATACCACGAAAGCAGTTAATTTTAATTATGTGTTTGGAGGCTGTATTAATCTAACAAGTTTACCTTCTGGATTATTTGATAATTGTACTGATGCTGAAGATTTTACATCTGCATTTTATAATTGTAACTTATTAACAAGCTTGCCTAGCAACTTATTTTCAGCCTGTGAAAGTGCAACCACTTTTGAAACGACCTTTCAAAACTGCAAAGGAATAACAAGCATACCTTCTGGACTATTTAAAAATTGTACAAATGTTTTAAGTTTTAAAAATACCTTTGGCCTTTGTACAAATTTAGAAACTCTTTCAGAGGATATGTTCTTAAACTGCACAAACGCGCTTGATTTTAGCACAATATTTCTTCAATGTACTGCGATAACAAGCATACCTGCAGACTTGTTTAAAACTTGTGTAAGTGCGCAAAATTTTCAAAGTGCTTTTATGTTCTGTAGTAATATATTAGAAATACCAGCCGGACTATTTGATAATTGTCCTAATGTAACAAACTTTTATGGTACATTTTCTTATTGCAATCAAATATCATCAAATATACCAGCCGGATTATTTGATAATTGTCTAAGTGTAGAAGTTTTTGATTTCACTTTTGGACATTGCAAAAATTTAACCGGAAATGCACCAGCTTTATGGGAAAGAACAGGAGTAGTTGGTAATAGCTGTTTTCTCGGTTGTACTAACTTATCAAATTACGCATTAATTCCTATAGAGTGGAAATAATTTTTTAAAACTTGTTTAAAAGAAAAAAATAATATACAATGAAATTATAATTAAATTATAATAAGTTAGGAGAATGAATATGGATGAAAAAACAAAACAAATTTTAGCATATGTTTTTGGGCCAATTGGAGGTTTAGTGTTTTTCTTATTAAATGATTCATCTAAGGAAACTAAATATCATGCAGCACAATCTTTAGTTATTGGTGTAATAGCTTTTGTTTTAGCTTTTATACCTTATTTATATTTTCTTGTTGGACCTGCTGCATTAGTATTTTTAGTTTTAGGAATTATAAGAGTAGTAAATGAAGAAGATCCAAAACTTCCGGGAGTTTCAAATATAGTTGATGCTATATTTGCAAAAGAATTCGGGAAAGAAACTTCAGGACCAACAAAAGATGTTGATGCAGAAATAAAAGATACAGAAACTGAAGATAAAAAATAAATCATTGCTAAATAACTATTAAAACAAATAATAATATTATAATATGCCAAACTATTTTAGTTTGGCTTTTATATTGTAATATTACAAATGGGTAAAATAAGGCATAAAAAATCAACATAACTTTTTCTATAGGCTATAATGGGTGTAAATATATTAAAATTTTAATAAATAGTATAAGTAGGAGTAAAGAAAATGAATTTTAAAAAAGGAATTAGTTTAATTTCACTAGTTGTAACGATTATTGTACTTTTAGTTATTGTTGCAGTAGTAGTAGCCTTTTCTATTGATGGCAATTTATTAGGTTTAACAAGAGAGACCAAAGAAGATGCTATTATTGCGGGTATCAATGGCTATGCGCAATCGGTGAAATCGGTAATTGTTTTAGATGAAGACATAAGCGAAGATGAAATAGTTGACGTTTTTATCAGTCAAGTAGAAGCTGATAATATGAAAAAAGACGAAAAGGATAAATATGAAATAGTAGCTCATGATAAAATAAATAAAACAGTTACATTAAAAAAAGATAATGTTGAAGTGGTAATAGATTTAAGTAATTTAAAAGATATATCAGATCCATCAGATATTTCCAAAGACAATATAGCTTCAAGACATACAATTACTTTTAAGTATAAAGAACAAGATAAAGAACAAGAAAAAAAGATGATTGTAATGAGGAATCAAACATTGCAAGATTATCTGAATACATCAGGAGATAGCATTCCTTCAGGGGTAACAGAATGGGTCCCAGAAATTCAATATAATACACCAGTAGTAGCAAATATGCAATACAGGCAATACATAGAAAATTTGAATATAGTAAATGCTCATTTTAACTTAGCAGGTGGAACATTAAATGGAGAGACTACCGTAGAGAGTAAAGAATACTATATAGGAGATATTGTTAAAGATATCGGAACACCGGCAAAAGAACATCATAATTTTACTGGTTGGCTACCACCTTTAGAAGAGGAAATTACAGAAACTACAACATATGTGGCTCAGTGGACAACTCGTACATATACATTTACTTTTAAGATGAATGGAGGAAATATAGGAGGTTCAACAGCAGACAGAACAACAAGTGGGACATATGGAACAAGTTCAAGTATACCAGCAAATCCAACAAGAACCTATTATACATTTAGTGGTTGGTCTCCATCAGTACCAAGTACATATACAGGAAATAATACATATACAGCACAGTGGACAGCTATAACATATACATATACATTCGACTTAAATGGTGGAAGCATAGGTGGCTCAACAGCAAATAGAACAACTAGTGGAACTTATGAAACAACAGCAACAACACCAGGAACACCAACAAGGACGCATCACACATTTAGTGGTTGGTCACCAAGTTTACCAAGTACATATACAGGAAATAGAACATATACAGCACAATGGACAATAATAACATATACATTTACATTTAACTTAAATGGTGGAAGCATAGGTGGCTCAACAGCAAATAGAACAACTAGTGGGAATTCTGGCAGTACCTCAAGTACACCAGGAACGCCTACA
Organism: uncultured Lachnospiraceae bacterium; assembly: GCA_964616165.1. Lineage (GTDB taxonomy): Bacteria > Bacillota > Clostridia > TANB77 > CAG-508 > CAZCCM01. Next base: position 2,299 of record CAZTTS010000015.1, on the reverse strand, counting down.
AGAACAGGTTGTACATTTGATGGATGGAGTCCAACGGTACCAGGAACATTTAATGGGAACACAACTTTTACAGCTCAATGGAGGGTTACATTTACATTTGATAATGGGAGAACAACTACTGGCTTAGTAGGAACTCCATCATCTACTCCGTCAAATCCTACAAAAACAGGACATACATTTAGTGGATGGAGCCCATCAGTGCCAAGTACATTTGACCAAAATAGAACTTTTACTCCAACATGGACAATAGTAACATATACATTTACATTTAATTTAAACGGTGGCAGTATAGGCGGTTCAAGCGCAAATAAAACAACAAGTGGAGATTATGGCAGTACTTCAAGCACTCCAGGAACACCAACAAGAACGGGTTGTACCTTTGATGGCTGGAGTCCAGCAGTACCAGGTACTTTTGACCAAAACAGGTCTTTTACAGCTCAATGGAGGGTTACATTTACATTTGATAATGGGAGAACAACTACTGGTTTAGTAGGAACTCCGTCATCTACTCCATCAAACCCAACAAGAGAACATTATACATTTAATGGTTGGTCTCCAACGGTACCGGCAACATTTGATCAAAATAAAACTTTTACAGCTCAATGGACAGCTGCAACATATACATTTACATTCAATATGGGTGGAGGAACATCAGGAGGTTCAACAGCAAATCAAACATTTAGTGGAACATATGGAACAGCATCAAAAACTCCAACAAATCCAACAAGAACACATTACACATTTACTGGCTGGAGTCCATCAGTACCAGCAACATTTGATGGGAATAGAACTTTTACAGCACAATGGAGCATAATAACATATACATTTACATTTAAATTAAATGGTGGAAGTATAGGCGGATCAACGGCTGATAGAACAACAAGTGGAAATTCAGGTAGTAGTTCAAGTACTCCGGGAACACCAACAAGAACACATTACACATTTACTGGATGGAGTCCATCGGTACCAAGTACATTTAATGGAAATAATACATATACGGCTCAATGGAGTATAATATCATATACATTTACATTTAAATTAAACGGCGGAAGCATAGGTGGATCAACAGCTGACAGAACAACAAATGGGAATTCTGGTAGTAGTTCAAGTACACCAGGAACACCAACAAGAACACATTACACATTTACTGGATGGAGTCCATCAGTGCCAAGTACATTTAATGGAAATAATACATATACAGCCCAATGGAGTATAATATCATATACATTTACATTTAAATTAAATGGCGGAAGTATAGGCGGATCAACAGCCGACAGAACAACAAAAGGGAATTCTGGCAGTAGTTCAAGTACTCCAGGAACACCAACAAGAACGCATTACACATTTACTGGATGGAGTCCATCGGTGCCAAGTACATTTAATGGAAATAATACATATACAGCCCAATGGAGTATAATAAAATATACATTTACATTCAATTTAAATGGTGGAAGTATAGGAGGTTCAACTGCAAATAGAACAACAAATGGGAATTCTGGTAGTAGTTCGAGTACACCAGGAACGCCTACAAGAACAGGTTACACATTTGGTGGATGGAATCCAGCAGTACCAAGTACATTTAATGGAAATAATACATATACAGCTAAATGGACTGTTATAACCTACACAATATCATATGATAGAAATGGAGGCTCAGGAACCTTTGCTTCACAAACTAGAACTCATGGTGGAGCATATGTTTATACACATTCTCATTCACCAACAAGAAGTGGTTATACATTTAATGGGTGGTTGTCACATATGAGACCTGATAGATTGTATCCTCCTAATACACCTTATGGTTGGGATGCAAGCACAACAATGGTAGCCCAATGGACTAAGAATATCGTATACTATACAATTACATATAATTTAAATGGAGGAAGATACAATAATTCTACAACAAATCCAACAAGATCAGTGCAAGCAGGGACAATGCCACCAAATTTAACACCAACAAGAACAAATTATAAATTTCAAGGTTGGTCTCCAGCATTAGCAAATGCTACAGCTAATAGAACATATACAGCTCAATGGAAAACAGTAACAGTATTTTATAAAATAACATATAAATTGAATGGAGGAACATACAATGGCTCTACAGCAGATTATACAATAGAAGTTGAAGAAGGAAAAAAACCACCAAATTTACAACCGTGGAGAACAAATTATACATTTAATGGCTGGGTTCCCGATATTGTTGCTGCAGTAACTGCAAAAATATATGGAGCTAAATGGAAAGCGGGAGGTGGAGTATCTCCATATAGTATGGACCTTATGGCATCTTCACTGAATAATG
>CAZTTS010000014.1:0-25213 GCA_964616165.1 uncultured Lachnospiraceae bacterium | reverse complement strand
AAACATGGTGTAAACATTCATGAAATGTCACTATACTATAAACTAGAAATAAAAGATGATGAACTAATATGTGAATTAGAAACTTTAGAAGTTCAAGAACAAGATCATGTTTTAGAATTTAGGTGGCTTGATTTAGATAATATTAAAAATGAAAATATTAAACCAGATCTTTTGAAAGAAAAGTTAACAAATATAAGTGACAATATAGAACACTTTATAGTAATAGATAATAAAAAATAAAAAGGAAGAAAGAAGAGAGTATGTCAGAATTAGCTAAAAACACATGTAATATATGTGATGCAAATGTAAATATGTTTAATAGACTAAAATTAAAAAATGGTGAAATCATATGTGATAATTGCCATAAAAAAACAAAGTTAGGAATGGGTTGGACTAAAAAAGATATACAAATATTAAATACTGAAGACATTAAAGTTAGACAATCAGAAGTGCTAGAAAGACTAAAAGAGAACACAATAAGAGTACAACAATTTCAAGCAACAACAAAAGCTGGAAACCATATTTTGTTTGATGATAATAATAAATGGTTTGTAATACCACACAAAAACAAAATCTCTGAATCATATATTTTTGAATATAAAGAAATACTTGCATTTGAAGTGTTGGAAGATGGGTCTACAGTAAGTAGAGGTGGTTTAGGAAAAGCTTTAATTGGTGGAGCAATCTTTGGTTTAGCTGGAGCAATTGTAGGAGGAACTTCTAAGAAAAATAAACCTATGTGTGACAAACTAGAAATTAAGATAACAACTAGAAATCCAGACTACCCAGTTCTATACATTAACTTCATTAACTCACCAACTAAAAAAAGTAGTTTTGTATATAAAACAATATTTAAAAATGTTCAAGGAATCTTATCTAAATTTCAAATAATAATGGATGAGCTAAATGCTGAAAAAGAAAACTTAAAAGAAGAAAAAGAAGATAAGAGATTTCAAAGTATTGGATCAAATCAAAACACATTATCTGTTGCAGATGAAATAAAAAAACTAAAAGAATTGCTAGACATAGAGGCTATAACACAAGAAGAATTTGATGCTCAGAAGACTAAGCTTCTAAATCAGTAGGCTAAGAAAGATAGAATAAAAAAAACTAAATTGAATAAGAAAAAAAGGCATATAAAAATAATTTTAAAATAGCAGTGCAAGCTGCTGTTTTCATTTAATTAGAACATTTACTTTTTATTTAGAGAAGTAGAATAAATATTGTTTATTTGCGTTTAATATAGTAAAATAAGTTGAAGACAATAAATATTAACAGTATTTAAATTTTAATTAATTTAAGAAAAGAAAGAGAACAAAATGGAAGAAGAAGAAAAACAAGAACTTTTAAGAGCTAGAATAAGAGCAGTATTAACATTTTTAATGATAGTAACAATAAGTGTATTAATCATAGTAGTAGGACATAATAAATACAGCTTTAAAGGTCAAAACGAAGTTAAATTTTTGAAAGCAGAGATTACATCAGTATTTGAAAATGAACTTACAGAAGAAGAAATGGAAGAAGAAAACACACGTAAAGATATAAGCTTTGAAGCAAGACTTAAAGTAAATGGTGAAGTACAAAAAGAAACGATCTTTGGTAGACAAGTAGTAAGCTCACTAGTTGCTAAAAAAACTATTCAAGAAGGAGACAAAATAATAGTAACTAAAAGTGAAAGCTCAGAAATATATTCTTTTGTTGATTATGATAAAACAAATCTAATAATAATATTAGTAGTAGTATTAATAGTTCTAGCAATAGCAATAGGATTATGGAGAGGATTTAAAGCAATAATAGCATTATTATTAAATATATTATTAATCTTCTTAGTATATATTCCAGCAATAATATCAGGAGCAAATATATATGTTGCAACAACACTATTAGTAATATATATAACTATATCTGACTCAATATTCTTAAATGGTTTTAATAAGAAAACGATTTCATCTGTATTATCAGTAATTATAGGAACATCAGCTGTTGCATTAATAACAGTAGTATTAAATAAAGTATTTATGATAACAGGATTAACAAGTGAATCTGCAGTAATATTTTCTATGGATAATGTAGAAACAAATATAGATTTAAGAGGTATAGTGTGGGCAGGAATTGTACTTGGAACATTAGGAGCAGTAATAAGTGTAGCAACACATATTTCATATAAGATAAGAGAAAAACAAGAAGAAATATCAGACAATATGGAAAAAGATGTTTTTAAAACACTATATAAACATGGAATAGAAGAAGGTAGAACAAAAATAGCACCTATGATAAAAACACTAGTATTAGCTTTTATTGGAGGAACTCTAAGTCTTTTAATCTTCTATATTGCGAATACTAAAGACTACCTATACTTGCTTAACTCAGAACAAACTATAGTATTAATAACACAAATATTAATTGCAGGATTAGGTATATTATTAATAATTCCTTTAACATCACTTTTTGCAACAGCAATAGAATTAAAAAAGAAAAAAGAAGGAAGAAAGTTTGTACAAAAATATAGTGAAGGATTAAGTCTAAATTTAAATAAAGATAAAGACAAAGAAAAAGACAAAGAAGAATAAAACTAAAAAATAAATAAATACATAACAAATAAGAAACTGAATAAATAATTAACAAAAGAAAAATCTAAAAGAAAGGATAGTAATATAAATGGATAAAAAGAAAATACTAGAAGTTAAAAGCATAAATAAAAAAATAGGTAAAAAACAAATATTAAAAGACATTTCTTTTTACATTAATGAAGGTGATATCCTAGGTTTTATTGGACCTAATGGTGCAGGAAAAACAACAGCTATAAAACTAATACTAGGTCTTCAATCAATAACATCAGGAGAAATATACATCAATGGTTTTAATGTAGAAAAAAACTATAAAAAAGCAATAGCAAAAGTTGGAGCAATAGTAGAAAATCCAGACTCATATATGTATTTAACTGGTTATGATAATTTAAAAATGAATGCCAGACTATATAAAGGTATAACTAAGAAAAGAATAGAAGAAGTAATACATTTAGTAGGATTAGAAAACAGAATTAATGACAAAGTATCTAAATATTCTTTAGGTATGAGACAAAGACTAGGAATAGCAATTGCATTACTTCATAAACCAAATCTATTAGTATTAGACGAACCAAATAATGGATTAGATCCAGAAGGAATAAGAGAGTTAAGAAACTTACTAAGAAAATTAGCAAGAGAAGAAAATATAGCAATAATGATAGCAAGTCATAATTTATCTGAAATAGAATCACTATGTACTACTATCTCTATAATAAACAAAGGAGAGATATTAGAAACTGATGCACTAGAACATATTAGAGCACAGGTAAATGAAAAATATCTATTTAAATTATCTGAAATTGAAGACTTTGTGAAACTAAGAAGGTTATTTGAATATGTATTACAAAGAGAAGTAAAACTAGAAGAAAGAGATAAACAATCTTTTTATGTTCAAATAAATGAAGAAGATGTTCCAGCACTTACATATGCATTAACAAAAGAAAAATATCTTATATATGAAATATCAAAAGAAAAATCAACTTTAGAAGATGCCTTTATAAGTAGAACAGGAGGGCAGAAAATTGAGTAAATTAGTATTAAACGAATTTAAAAAATTATTTGCTAAAAAAAGTATTTATATAATATTTATAGTAGTAATTTTATTGCTATTAGGAATTAATATTCTTAATAAATTAGTATTGAATTTTGTATATGATGAATTTGGAATGTTTGATAAATCCAGAACAATAGAACAACTTGAAGAAGAATTAAAAGCAATTGAAACAGCTGGTTTTAAAGACAAGCTATATGATGAAGATGAATGGAGATACATTAAATTTGATATAGAACAAAAGAAATTTATAGAAATGTTAAATGAAGATGAAGCTCATTCATGGAAAATAAACTTATTATATCCAGATTCTGAAATATTTCCATTACAAAGAGAATATTTTGATTTAGAATTGCAAGCAGCACAAGGTAATTACAAAATATTAGACTCTACTGAATATAAAAAAGTAAAGGAAGAGTATGAAAAAAGTCTTAAAGAATTTGCTCTTATGACTGAAGAAGAGTTTATTGAAAAAAGCCTTAAAGATAAGCAAGAAATTATAAAGCAAACTAATATTGGATTGGCTGAACTAGAAAAAGAAATAGGCAATATTGAAGATGATAGATATCTTTTGCAACAAATAGAAGATTTAAAGTATACAATTAAAATAACCGAACATGATATTGAAATATTAAATATTAGAAAAGATAAAAATATTTCTTATTCTTGGAATAGCTATATGAATCAAGCATTAAATGAATATGATTTTTTGAAATTTAATTTTGATGTAAATGATAAACCTACAGAAGATAAAGATAAGATGACTAAAAGAGAATATTATTATAATCTAAAAAACTTAAATGAATCAAAATACATTTTAGACACTGGACATGAAATAAATAATCCAAATACAGGAAATAAAAGTTTATCTACATTCTTATCAGGTTATATAGTGTTATATTTAGTTATTATAATAGTAATAGCAGGAACAATAGTTGCAGAAGAATATAGTAAAGGAACTATTAAAAATCTATTAGTTGTACCATATAAAAGAAGCACAATATTATTATCTAAATTAATTACAATAATTATTATGTCAGTTATTACATTTGTAGTTCTATTTTTAGCACAAGTAGTAATATCAGGCTTAATGTATGATTTTAATACAATGTTAGATCCTGTAGTATTTTACAATGTTAATGCAGGTAGTATACAAAAATATAATTTATTCTATTATGTAATAAAAGAATTTATTTATACATTACCATATATATTAGTTTTTACATTATTTAGTTTTGCAGTATCAACCTTAACTACTTCATCAGCTGCAGCTATAACACTAGGAATTACATCAGTATTTGCAACAGACATTGTTAATCAGTTAATATTATATGCAGAAAAAGATTGGATTAAATATATACCAACAATAAACTGGAATTGGAGTGCTTTTAATAGTCAAGAATATTTATTATCATCAAGCATAGATCCCAATATTGCTATTCCAATAACAATAGCAACATTATTGATATTTTTAATACCAACATTTATGGTATTTAAAAGAAGAGACATAAAGAATATATAAAAATAAAAACAATAAAAAACAAAAACAAGAACATAAATACGAATAAAATAAGAAACAAAATAATACACACAAAAATAAAATAAACAAAACAACAAATTTAACATTATTTAATAAGAGGGAAGATGAAAAAAAGAGAAGGTGAAGATAGGTTAATAACATTACCAAATATCTTATCATTTGTACGAATACTAATGATACCATTTATAATACTAAGCTTTTTACAAAGAGAATATTTATTAGGTGCAGTATTTGTAATACTATCAGGCTTAACAGACTTGTTAGATGGATATGCTGCTAGAAGATTTGGAGATATTACGAAGATTGGTAAAATGTTAGATCCAGTAGCAGATAAATTAACCCAAGTTGCAATATTAATAGGACTAGTAATATATTTCCCACTAGCTGCTATTACCTTAGTAATATTTGTATTAAAAGAATTTACAATGGCATTATATAATCTATATTTTATGTATAAAGGCCATGAATACGAAGGTGCAATCATTTATGGTAAAGTATCAACAATGGTATTCTATATCTCTATGATTATAATATTTTTGATAAAAGGAATGAGCACAACTTTAAGTGTTTTCCTTCTAATATTAACAACAAGCTTTTTATTAATATCATGGATAGGACATATGATAGAATATACTAATCAATATAAAGAGTATAAAAGAAAAGGTGAGTTGTAAAAATAAAGAATAAGGGATTAATATGAAGAGTATATATAAAAACAATAAAAACAATGAAAATATTGAAAACAATTTTAAAGCTAATAATAGTAATATTATGAGTAAGAAAAAATACATCTTGATTGCTTTAGTAATTTTAATATTAACTATTGTGTTAGTTCTAGTATTATTTAATAATGCTAAAAACAAAAAGAAAATAGATAATAAAAATGAAAGTGAATTAATACTAGAAAAAGGAAGTACATCGTTAGCATCAAAAGAAAGATATGAATTAATCTTAATTGAACTAGAAAAAAGAGAGACTTTAATTATTGAAAAAGATAAGCTAAAAGATAAGGAAGAAAAGACAAATGCTAAAATTCTAGCATTAGAAAAAGAAGGAATTAAAACAGATATATTAGAAACAGTATATAGATTAAAAGAAAAAGAATTATTATTAGGAGATGACTTGCTTATTGAAGACAAAGATGCAGGAGAATATATATTGAAAATTGGAAAATTAAAAGATAAAACTTTTTCATATGAATTAAGAATAAAAAATGTTCCAGAAATTTTAAAAGCAGAAAAGCTTATACAAAGCACAGAGTTATTAATACCCTTAGAAGAGTATAATAAAAAATTAAAACAAGAAAAAGAAAAAGAAGAACAAAATAATAATGAAGAAGACGAAGATAAAACAGATAATGAAGAAGAAGATAATTCTGAAGAGAAAGAAGAATAAACAATAAGGAAAATATAATGAACTTTAGATTAGCTAAAAAAGATGATCTACCACAATTAAAAGAAATGTACAAAAAGATTGTTAAAAGAATGGATGACATGGACATAAAAATATGGAATGAATATTATCCTTATGAAATGTTTAAAGAAGACATAGACAAAAAACAATTGTATTTATTAGTTGAAAACAAAATAATTCTAGCAGCCTTTGTTATGTCTATAGAAAAAGACATGGAAAGTGATTTAGGATGGGAAGAGCCTGAAGCTCAAGCAATGTATATTAATCGAATTGGAGTTAATGTAGACTATATTGGAAAAGGTTTAGGCTTACTATTATTAGAAGAAATTAAAAAAATAACAAAAGAAAATAAATTAGACTACATAAGATTACTTGTAGTAAAATCAAATACTCCTGCTATAAATCTATACTTAAAAGCAGGATTTAAACAAGTATCAGGCATATGGAAAGAAGATATTGTTCCTGGGAAAGTATTGTATGAATATGGATTTGAAATAAAAGTATAATTTTAATATAAAAATATAAACATAAAATATAAATTTAAAAGACAAACTTAAAATATAAACAATAAAACACAGTAAAATAAATCTGTGTTTTTTATATATTAAACAAGTATGTAAAAAGGCACTAAAAAATAGAGAAAATATATTCTGTTATTTACTTTTTCTTCTTTTTTTACCTTGAAAAAAGACTAGCTTGTATATATAATAATATTAGTAAAAAATATATTCTCAAAGGAAAAACAAAACAAATGAATAAAGAAAACATAAAACTAAAAATTGAAAGTATGACTAAATCTAAAGTTATGCTAGATGTCTCGATGTCAGAATATACATCTATGAGAATAGGTGGTAATACAGAGATGTTTGTGAAAGTAACAAATGAAGAAGATTTAATAAATATTTTAAAAATAGCAAAAGAAGAAAATATCTCAACATATATATTAGGAAATGGAACTAATACAATTGTAAAAGATGGTGGTCTAAAACTTTTAGTAATTAAAATAGATATGATAGAAATTAATACATTAAGAGAAGATGAAGAAAATGTTTATGTTGAAGCATATGCTGGAGCACAATTAAAAACATTAATATTTAATTCAGCAAAACAAGGCTTAGGACCTGTTGCTGAAATGTATGGAATACCTGCAACTATAGGTGGAGCAGTAAAAATGAATGCAGGAGCATATGGCCTAGAAATGAAAGATATAGTTTATGAAACTACTTATGTAGATTATGATGGAGAAATCCATACATTATCATTAGAAGGTCATAATTATGGATATAGAGATTCATTCTTTCATCATAATGATGCAGTTATAATAAAAACAATATTAAAGTTTAAAAGAGTAAATGCAGAAGAAGAAACAAAAAGAGCATTAGAAATAATGCAAATAAGAACAGATAGGCAACCATTAGATTATCCAAATACTGGATCAATATTTAAAAGAGGTGCAGATTTCTTTGCATCAAAAGAAATAGATGAAGCAGGATTAAAAGGTAAACAAATTGGTGGAATGGCTATATCAGAAAAACATGCTGGTTTTGTAATAAATAAAGACAAGGGAACATACAAGGACTTTAAAGAACTTGTAGAATATGTTAAAGAAACAGTGTATAAAAATAGTGGTAAAAAGCTAGAATTAGAAGTAATAATAATAGGAGAAGAATAATGACTTCGTTTTTTGAATGGTTTAAAAGTGGTGCTAAAATTAAAAGATGGCTACTATTTATATTAATAGGAGTAATGTTTGTATCATACTCAATGTCTAAAGTATTAATTGTTAATGTTATAAACTTACTTGATATTATAATAATGATAATATCAGGAGTTTTGGGTATATTAATAATTGTATATGGGCTAATAAGAATACAAAAAAGATCTTTAGAAATCTTTATTGAAGCAAATGGTGTAAACTATAAAAATCTTAAAGATGAAAAGATTAATATGAAATCATTAATATTTGATAAAACAATATATGACAATGGGCCTAATGTTGTAGTAATAGGTGGAGGCTCAGGTTTAGAAACAGTAATATCAGGACTTAAAAAATATACAAATAATATAACAGCAATAGCATCATTATCTGATGAAGAAGATAGTTCATATGATGAAACATTAAATGAAAATATTAAGAAATCTATATCAGCATTAGCAATTAATCAACCATTAATGGAGCAACTTTTAAACTGGAATTATTCATCTGATAAATTTCAAGGGATAAATTTTGGTGATGCATATATAACAGCAGTACAAGAAATAACAGGAACAGTTGCTGCGGGATTAAATAAAACTCAAGATATATTAGATATGATAGGAGAAGTTGCACCAGTATCATTAGATGAAATGATATTATGTGCTGAATTTAATGATGGACTAGTAGTTAAAGGAAAACATAAAATTGTAGATACAGCTGAGAATAAAAAAGATGGAATCAATAGAGTATATATTTCTCCATCAAATTGTAGGCCAAATCCAAGAGTAATTGAAGCAATAGAAAAAGCTGATTTAATAGTAATAGGTCCGGGAAGATTATACACTGGTTTAATACCAAATTTTCTAGTTAAAAATATTGCAAATACAATTAGAGAGTCAAAAGCACCTAAAGTATATATAGCAAATATAATGACTGAAAAAGGCGAAACTAATGACTATACATTATCAGATCATATTAGAGCTATATTTGAACATTCAGGTGGAGCAGTATTTGATTTTTGTATATGTGATACAGGAGAAATTATTCCTGAATATATTAGACTATACCATACTAAAGGTTCTGAAGTTGTAGAAATAGATTATGATAATTTAAAACCTTTAGGTATTAAAGTAATGAAAAGAGATTTATCTCGAGTTATTAATGAAAAGATAAGACATGATGCAGATACTGTAGCTCTTACTTTAATGGAGATTATATTTTCTGAAATTAAATATACAGAAAAAAGAGATGAAGTAAAATATGGATTATTAAATCAAGTATTAAAAGAACAACAAAGAATTCAAAAAAAGATTGATAAAAATTTAAAGAAAAGCAGAAGAAGATCAAAACCAGAAGACAGTTTAGAAGATATAAAAGAAGAAAAAGAAAAAAATAAAGAAAAAGCAAAAACAGCTAGAGTTGGAATAAGAAATGTTCAACAAGAGAATTTAGAAAAAATTCAAAAAGAAGATGACTTAGAAGAAAGAGAACAATCAAAGTTCTTAGAAAAATATAAAGATAGAATAGAATCTGTAAGATATGCAGATATAATTAGAGAAGAAAATATTAAAAAACTAGAAGCAGATGAAGAACAAAAAAGAAAAGAAGAAAAAGAAAAAGCTGTAAAAGACGATATAAAAATTGAAGCAGAAGAATTGTTTAAACAAATTAAAAAACTAGAAAGAAAAAGAGAAGTAATTAGAAAAGAAGAAACAAAGAAGAAAAAGAAAGAAGACAAATAAAACTATATTAAAAACAAATAAAAATAAAATAAAAACAAATAATAATAAATAAAAACAAATAATAATAAACAATAATATATATACAAACGATAAAGGAGAAGATTTATGGAAGTTTTCAAATTAAATCTTGGACCTAAAAATTCTTATGAAAAAGAGTGGTTAATTTCCAATGGTTCAGGTTCATACTCATCATCATCACTTTCATTATGTAATACGAGGAAGTATCATGGTCTTTTGGTTGCAGCGCTTAGTCCTCCAGCACAAAGACATGTAGTTTTATCTAAAATTGATGATTCAATAGAATTAAACAATAAAAAATATACTTTAGCTAATAATGAATTTGATGGTTTTAAAGATGATAATACTGAATATTTCAATGCATTCAAACAAAAATATTATCCAGAATTTGAATATGTATTACCAGATTTAGATGTAAATATATTAAAACAAATAGTAATGGAAAGACATAAGAATAGAATATATATTAAATACATTATTGATAATAATACAATCCATGAAGCTAGAATGCTTTTAACACCAATATTAAACTTTAGAGATTTTCATACAGTTGATTCAAATGTTTGGGTTGATGAACATCAATTAAGTCATAATAATATTGTGTATATTATAAAAAACAAGAAAGATTTTCCTTTAAGGATTGAAGTATCAGAAGGAAGCTATGATTCATATCATGAAAATAAGTTTAATGGTATGAAATATTCTGTAGAAGAAGAAAGAGGTTTCCCATATTTAGAAGATCATTCTGTTCCAGGTTCTTTTATTATATACATAGCACCAAGAGAGAAAAAAGAAATAATAATATCAGCAACATTAGAAAATGAAGAAGAAACTAATTCTAATAATGCAAAATATAATAAAGAAAATTTTAAAGAAGAGTTATTTATAAGAGCAAATAATGCTTTTGAAGCAGAAGAAAATAGATTAAAGAATATAATAAATAATACAGACTTAAAAGAAACATATAGAACAGGTGGTAATGATTTTATTGAAGATTTAATAATAGGCTCTGATAAATTTATTATAAAACACCATGGACTAACAAGTATTATAGCAGGATATCCTTGGTTTATTGATTGGGGAAGAGATTCACTTCTTGCAATGGAAGGAATACTTCTTGCAACTAACAGAAAAGAAGAAGCAAAAGAACTATTTAAATTTTTAACTAAAGATATTAGAGAAGGCTTAATTGCTAATTCATATAATGAAAATGAAGGCACACCATACTATAATTCAGCAGATGCCTCATTATTATTCTTTGAACTATTGGTTCGTTATACAAATAGAGATTTAGACTATGATTTTGTAAAAGAAATGTATCCACATATGAAATATATTTTAGATAAATATATAGAAGGTACAGACTATTTTGGAAATAATATATTTGTTGATGAAGATGGATTACTATCTATTGGTAGAGAAAATATTCAAAGTACATGGATGGATGCAAAAATAGGGGAAGAAGTAATTACACCAAGAAATGGAAAAGCAGTAGAAATTAATGCACTTTGGTATAATGCACTTGTTGTATTTGTTAAATATTCTCAGTTATTAGGAATAACTGAAGATATAAATAAATATGTTGAATATGCAAGAAAATGCAAAGAATCATTTGCTAGTGAATTTGAAAGCAAGAAGGGTGGTCTAAAAGATTTAACTCATGATGATAAGATTAGACCAAATCAATTATTTGCAATATCAACTACATTCCCAGTTCTTGATTTAGATTCAAGACTAGCTAAAGAGGTTATCAATATAGTAGAAGAAAAATTAGTAAATAAATTTGCAATTAAATCTCTTGCAAGGGGAGAGCCTGGATATACTAGAATTTATGAAGGCAGTCCTGAAGCAAGAGATAGATCATATCATCAAGGAATATCTTGGCAATGGTTAAATCAAATATATTATGATGCATTAAAAAATGTAGCAAAAGAACAACCAGAACTAAATATAAAATTAGAAGAATATATTAAAGGTATTACCAAAATGTATTCAAAAGAACTATATATTAAACCAGGAATGCAAGGAGTCTCTGAACTAACTGACTCAGTATTCCCATTCTACGCAAAAGGAGCACCATTCCAAGCTTGGAGTATTGCTGCAATCATTAGAATAGTTACTGGTAATTAAAGATAAAAAATAAAAGAAAAAACTAAAAGGAAATAATGAGAATATTAGGAATTGATCCTGGCTTTGGAATAGTTGGGTATTCAATAATAGAATATAAGAATAATAGTTTTAAATTAATTATAGCTGATTCAATTCAAACCAAAGCTAATTCAGACTTTAATACAAGACTATGCACAATATATGAAGAATTAGATAAAATTATTGAAGAATATAAACCCACAGATGCAGCCGTAGAAACATTATATTTTAATAAAAATACTAAAACAGCAATTGAAGTTGCAGAAGCAAGAGGAGTTATATTACTAAAACTAAAACAAGAAAATTTAAATATAGGTGAATATACTCCACTTCAAGTAAAACAAGCTGTAACAGGTTATGGTAGAGCAGAAAAGAAACAAGTACAACAAATGCTACAAAATATACTAAATTTAAAAACAATACCTAAACTAGACGATGTTACAGATGCAATGGCTATAGCAGTATGTCATGCACATTCATCAGGAAGTTTACTTAATAATTTAAGATAAAAAACAAAAAAGAATAAATTAAAAAAGAATAAATTAAGAAAGAATAAATTAAAAAAGATAAAAACAAAAGCAAAAGTTAAAAAACTAAAAACAAAATAAAAATAAAAGCAGAATAAAGGGAGCACATGATTTATTTAATCTATGGTGAAGAAAGATATTTAGTTAATAGAAAGCTTGAAGAAGTTAAATTTGAATATGAAAGTTCTAATGCTCCGCTATCTTTAGGCCTAAACTATATAATACTAAACAATTTAGATTCAGCAGATGAATTAATTGATGAAATAGAAATACCGCCTTTTGGATATGAAAAAAAATTTATTATAGTTAGAGAAAGTGGCTTTTTTGATAAAGGTAAAACTAGCACAAATTATTCTAAAGCAAGTTCTAAAACAGAAGACATTGAAACTAGCAAAACAGAAAATACAGAAACATCAAAAATATTAGAATATTTAAAAGATAATAAGAATATATTAAAAACAGTTGACCTTGTTTTTGTAGAATATGATATCAATACTAATGATCTAATGAGCTATATAAAAAAGCATGGAAAAATATTTAAATATAATGCTCTTACTAAACAAGACAATCAACAAATTATAAAAATCTTAGAAGAACATTTAAAAGAACTAAATGAAGCATATAATAAAGATATAAAAATATCTAAATTTGACTTAAACTATATGGTTGAAGAAATAGGTAGAGATCTATATACATTATTAAATGATTTAAATAAATTGTTTTTTTACACATATGACAAAGATAGAATAGAAAAAAGTGATATAGATGAGACAAGTACAAAGTCACTTGATTCTATGATTTATGAAATTAGTAATAATATATTAGCAAGTAATCATAGAAAAATTGTAGACTTAATAGATGAACAGATATATAGAGGAGTAGATATATATATTATTCTAGGATATATATACAATGTATACAAAAGAATGTATTTAATTGCTCTTGCAGAAGAAGATGGAGAGAATCCGGCAAAGATATTATCAGCAAATCAATCTTTCTTACTTCCTAAATTCCAACAATATATTAGGAGAGTAGGCAAGAAAAAAGTAGAAGAAATTATGTTTGAAATTATGGAAATAGATAAATTATCAAAAAATGGTGAAATAAATGCAGAACTTGCAATAAAAGCATTATTAAAATAAGGATGAAATATGGTAGTTAAAGATGAAATTAAAAGTAAATTAGAATATTTGGGATTGGATTTAGATAATATATCTGAGTCTTTAATAAAATCTTTTCCTTTAGAATTTACTATATCAAGATTAAAAGATGATAAAGATTTAAAAGTATATAAATATATACCTATTGAAGATATAGAAATATTATTAACACCACATAATAAGAGTGATGATTTAAAAACTAGATATAATGATGCACTTCCTATTTCTAGATATCTTGACTCTAAGACCGAGAATCCAGAAGACTATGCTAGATATTTAGAATTTATTAATATGTTTAAATATTTTAGAGAAGAACAAATAAAAGATATAGAAGAAGAACAAAAAAGATATATAGAAAATATACCTTTTGATATTAGATATGATAGATCACATATGTGGAATATATACTATGATGATAAAACAAAGAAATACTTTATGCTTGTTTGTACAAAAGAAGGAGACTTTGGAGAACTTTTCTATATTATAAAAAAGAAGATTGAAATAGATAGAATAGATAGATTAGATGAAGTAGTAGAAGGAAACATAGTAGAAGAGCATATAGTTAAAGAAGAAAAAGATGAAGCACATATTGTAGAAGAGAAAAAAGAATTTGAAGAATACTTTGATGAAGAAGATAGAGCTTTTAATGAAGAAAGTAATGAAAACAATACTATAAATAACAATGAAGAGAATAGTAGAAATAATGATGATAATCATAATTACAATGAGAATGATAATGCGAATGAGAATGATCAAGCTAGTAATACAGAAAATAAGAATGAAGAGATAGCGGAAACAAATAGATATATTTATGCACCAATTAACTATGTATCAATGTCTGAAAAATATATTGTTCCAAATGAATTATTAGAAATAGAAAACTATCTATGGTATTTTACAAAGAAATGGCCAATAACATATGAATATTATGATATGAAAAACAATTATTCTTTAATTATAAAGGGTGAGACAAAAGTATATGATAGAGTAGAATCAGACTATAAATTTATAATAAGAAGTAAAGAAGATGCAATTAAAATATATAAACATATTAAAGCATTATTTATGCTAGAAACAGCAACAGACAACTATTTTGGTTTTAAACCAGAAATTAAAAGAAATTTTGAATTACAATTAACATATGATGGAATGGAAATAGGATTTGATGATATTCCGGATTTAATATTTAAAAAATACAATGAAATATTAAAAGAAATAGAAGTATTAAATAATGAGAATAAATCTAAAACAGTAAAAATAAATATGTTAAAAGATGACATGTTGAAAAAAGAACAGCTATATAAAGACAAGCAAAAAGAAATAGTTCAATATTTAGAATGTAAAACTTCTTTTACTAAAAAAGTAAAATATTTCTTTAAGAAAAGCAGTAGAGTTACAAAAACTGATATGAATAAAAATCAGATCAAAGAAATAAAAGAAAAGATAGAAGCAGACAGAAAAGAAGTAGAAGTTGATTATACAGTTATTGACACAGTAAGAGCATTAGAGAAAAAAGAATTTTATACAATAGATGACTTTATCTTTGTACATTCGCTATATGAAAAACTAAATAGAAAAGTATCAGAACTTGTTTTAGATATAAGAGGAATAAAGCTTGCATTATTAAATATTAATAATAAATTATCAAATGCAGAAACATATTTAGAAGAAATTGATTTCCATAAAAAATCTATATTTGAATTTTGGAAATTTGCTAATAAAGATAAAAAACTTACATTAGAAGAAGCAGGACTTGCAGGAGAAAGTGATGAAACAAAAAAAGAAGTAGAAATACCTAAAGATAGAGTGTTTAACTTTGATATGGATACAGATGCAACTGCTGAATATATGGATGAAATTCAAAGAAGAAAATTATCTAAAGAAGAATTAAATGCTGTTTTCTTGTTAGATATAGGTTTTATTGAATATATTAATATGTTGAAACTAAAAGATATTGATGAATATGCAATGATGGCATTTTTAGAAGATTTAAAGAAAGAATATAAAGATGAGAGTAAATATGTTGGAGAAGTATTTGATGTATTCGGAACAGTTAAGTCAAGTATAAAAACTAGATATTTAAAAACAAATGAGTTTAGAGAATTAGATAGAGATAAATTTAAAATTATAGGTATAAATCAAAATATGGATAAATTTAAATTTTTAGAAAAATTAACAGAAAATTCTAAATATATAGATGAAGCAATGTTAAAGATTAAAACAAATATTGAACTACCTATATATAAGGCAATACCAAGTATAGAAAAATTAGGACCTAATAAATTAGAAATATTTAATATTGATGTAGAAGAAGAATTAACTGAATATAAAGGAGTAGGAAGCAATTTAAATTTAATTAAAATTAATCTACCAAAAGATTCTTCTGTAGTTTTTTATACAAATATTATCTATTATGAGAATCAAAATGACACCCTGCCTTTAGGTATGGATAAAGGCAAAAAAGTATTATTAGATTTAAGTAAATTCAAACTAGAAGAAAAGAAAAGAGAAAAAATAGTTATAAATAAATATTTTAATAATTATACAAGTGAGAAAGTATTTAAAAATGTTAATGTTATAGAGTATGATATTATAACAAAATAATATAAATACAGATGAGGTGAAAGATGGAAGGATTATTTGAAGAAACAAATAAACAAGGAGCATTATTCCAAGATAAGAAAAAGAAGGATTTTAAAAAAGTTTTTAAAACAATCTTAGTAGTTATATTAATAATTATATTATTATCAGGAAGTGCATATGGTGTTTTCTATTATTTAACAGAAATAAGAAATAGAGATGCAAAACTAGATATTATAGAAATTGCAAAAAATATTGATCTAAATAAATATACTGATATTGAAGGATTATCAGAATACTTTGATAATATAAATGCAAATTCTTATGAATTTAATCTTGGATTAGAAGCAAATAGTCATGATTTAAATAATGCTATTAAAGATTTAACACAAAATGAAGATGTTAATATTAAAGATTTTAAAGTAAACTTTGTTGGTAAGGTAGATAGAGAAAACAATCATCTTCAAACAGATGTTGCTTTAAAACATAAAGAGGATACTGTTATAGATTTTCAAATTCAAGATGTAGAAGATGAAATTCGATTATATGGTAAAGAGTTTTTTAAAGAACATATTGGAATAGAAAAAAACAAGTTAAAATCTATATTAGTAAAAGAATACGGATTAGATAATGATATATCATCTTCTATAGAGGACCTTACAGAGATATCTTTAGATAGAAACTATATTAAAGAAGTAAATGGAATATTAAACTCAATAACTAAATCATTACCAGAAGCATTACAAATATTGACAGATGAAAATTTCCAAATACAAAGAAATGTTAAAGTAAATTATAGGAATAATAGTTTAAGTGCAGAAACATATACAATTAAATTAAATTATCAACAATATACAAATTTAATTGAAAGACTAAAAACACTAAGTAAAGTTGATGCAAACAATTTATCAATTGAACTACCTTCACTAGTTGGTAAAACAGATGAAATGATAGATGGAGTTATTAATTATTTTAAACAAATGATTGGGATAAACTCTAAACAAGAATTACATATAAATATGTATAGCATAAAAAATAATTTAGTAAAAATAGAATTTGTAAAACTTGAAGAAGCTAAGGAAGATAAATTAGCATTTGAAGTAGAATTAGTTAGTGAAAAAAATACAAATGAAATTATAATATCTAATGATGAATTAAAACTTAAAATGACAATAACTAAAGACAATAGTAAGATCTATTCAAAAATAGATATTGATGGAAAAATACCAATTCCTAGTATTTTAGATTTAGAAGAAAGTCCAGTTAAAGAAATAGATGACGAAAAGGAAAAAGAAATACAAGACGGAAGAGCAAACACAATTCAAGGAGAAAGAAATTCTTTTTCTACTGATTTAATTATAACAGATCCTATTTCTCCTAATACTAACTCTGATGCTGAAGATGAAGAAAGTCCAGATACGCCAGTTAGTAATGAAAATGAAAATCAGGATGGAAACCAAGACACAAATACAATTGTTCCACCAAACAATAGAGATGAAACACAAGATATATATTTTATGGAAGATATTGAATTATTAGAAGCAGATGAATCGCTATATACTAAAAAGATGGAACTAAAGGCTAGTTTAAGCTTTGATAGGCCAATAAACAATACATCTGCAATGAATTTTAATATTATATATAATTCTAATCAAATAGAAATATTAATAAAAGCTGATATTGTAATTAAAGAAAAAGATGAAGTTAAAATAGATACTCCAATGAATAATATTGTAATAACATCAGGCACTGAAGAAAGACTAAAGGCAAATTTAAAAGCAATTAATGAAAAAGTTTATTCAACATTTATTCGAAATTTAAAGAATTTGAAAATAATGAAATAGAGGTTTTATGCAAGACATTATAAATAAAGCTAAAGAAAATGATAAAAAAGCAATTGAAAAATTATTGAATGATAATAAGAAGGTTATTCAATCTAAAGTTTCTAAATACTATGTTAAAGGTATGGAGAGAGAAGATTTAGAACAAGAAGCATCGATTGCTTTTTTAGACTGCATAAAAACATTTAATCCTGAAGAAAATGATAATTTTCCAGCTTTTGCAAGTCTTTGCATAGAAAGAAGACTAATTACCATATTAACTTCTTCTCAAAGACAGAAGAATATGGCATTAAATACTTCTCTTAGTCTAGATAAAATGATTTCTATTACTGATGAAGATAATATTCTTTTCCTAGATTTATTAGAAAGTGATGAAGACACAACAGAAGAAAAGCTAATAAAACAGGAAAGGCTGAAAGAATTAAAGAAAAAAACAAAGAGTGTTTTAAGTATATTTGAACAAGATGTATTGGAAGAATATTTAAAAGGCTATTCATATAAAGAAATAGCAGAAAATTTTGATACAAATGAAAAAGCTATAGATAATGCAATACAGAGAATAAGAAATAAACTTAACAAAGAAAAGCTTCTATAGCTCAGTTGGTAGAGCACTTCCGTGGTAAGGAAGAGGTCATGAGTTCGATTCTCATTAGAAGCTCCAATGTTTATTGTAAAGATAAAGAATAAAGTTTAAGCATTAAGGAATATGTACTAAACATCAAACACTAAATACAAAAAGAGGATTGTTTAAATACAATCTTTTTTCTATTTTGTTATGTTTTATTATGTTTTGTTATGTTATGTTATGTTATGTTTTGCTTTGCCTTGCCTTGCTCTACTCTACTCTACTCTACTCTACTATGTTTTCATATCTTTTCATTTCAATTGATTTTGTTTTATTTAATTTTGTTAATTTAATTAAATTAATTATAGTACAAATTAAACTAAAAAATTGTTACTTTATGATGCAAGATTGTAATATAAATGACAAGCATTTTTAATGTTAAAAAGTTGAAAATTAAGCTTTATTTTCATAAAATAGAATCACAAGTAATATTAAATAATTATGCGTGAGAATATTTTGTGAAATTCATCTAAATGTTGATATATAGGCAAAAACTTGATATAATAGAAGAATATGAATGAGCAAAAGAGATAATTAAACGCAATTATTGGAAGGTTTTATGATGAAAAGAAGAAGTTTGAAAATTTTTACAGCCACAATATTAATGTTGGTAATGTTATTACCTTATGCACAATCAATGGCTAGTTCTCTTAATAATTTTGATCTTATCCCTTTAGGAGATCCAGGAGATACAAAAATTATTAGTACAACATCTTATGAAGGTGGAAACGAAAAAACTGGCACTGTACCACCTGGTAATTCTATTTACGATATATCAGGATATTATAGGTATATTACTACAGTTACAGGGATAACACCGCCTTCAGGAGCAGGATCTGGTGAAATTTATATAAGGAATCTAAAAGGGCATGCAACATCTGATGTACATGCATCGTTTTATTGTTTAGATCCTACTAAATTATTCCCACCTGAACCAGATGGAACACTATATACTAGTATTGGAAGTTTGTCGCAAATTACAGATGCACAATTATCAGCTGTTTTGAATAAAAATGTTACAGTTGCAGAACTACAATCTTTAATTCAAAAATTTTATTTAGTAGAAAATTATGGAGTGGCTCCTCAAAACACATTTTTTGAAAATGAGTATAAAGAATTACTAGTAAATTCTTTAGTTGATGGATACAATTCTAGAGATAAAATTTATCAATATTTAACTGATGATGATATTAAAGTTGCACAACAATGGGCGTTATGGAATGCAACTTCTGATGCAAGTTGGGGAGCTTCACCTATTATTAAAAGAGATTTAAATCAAACGGGTGATGATGAGACTCCAATTGGAGAATCAGGATATAGAAGTGATAGAAATGCAATGTTAATTAATTTAGCAGGAAAATATGGTACAAGCGAACTTGAACCAATTCCACAAAATAATACGGATTTAGTTACAGACTTAACACATGTTGAATTTGAAGATGGTGGACAAGAATATATAGACTTTGGAACATTTAGAATAAACACAGATTATCCAGAACTTCTTTTTGATATTAGACTATTAGATTATGATGATGTTGATATAACTACATCTACAAACTATAGCATTTTCATAGGAGATGTAGATGCTTTAGGAACTAATTATGGAATACCTATAGTTGGTAATTTAGAAGATAATAGAAATAATCCAGATTTATTAAATCATAATTTCTTTTTAAGATTTGATAACCCTTCTGAAATAGATGGAATTAAATTAGAATTAGGTTTTTATACAAGAAGATTTGCTGATGCTGAAATCTTTGAAGCTAATGATAGTAATTATCAAAATGTTATTAAAATAGAAACATATGTTGGTTCTCAATTTATTTTGGCAGGTTATACTAAACCTGAAATTTTATCAGACTTAGCTTTAAGAAAATTTATTACACATATTAATGGAATTGAAGTTGATAGTAGAGAGCCAGTTGTTACAGAAATTAATGAAGCTATTAATAAAGGATCACAAACAACAGCACATTATGCCCATATCAAGAAACCTTTAATAGTTAAACCTGGTGATACAGTTACATATAAAATGAGAGTATATAATGAGTCTACAAAAAATGACCTATTGTATTCAATAATGGATATATTACCAGAAGGTTTGTCTTTAAAAACTGGACCTGGTATAAATGAAGATTGGGAAGTTTTAGAGGAACTGGGAGATGGTAGAACAGTTTTATTGTTTGAACCTTCAAGTCCTCACCAAATAAATGCTGCAGAACTAGATGGTGAAGGAAATTACCAAATGGATTCCTATGATATAACAGTAGATATTTTAGTTGACGAAGAAGCACCAACAGGCCTAGAATTAACAAATATTGCATTTATTAATCGTCAAAGAGATCAAGATATTGATTCTCAGCCAGGCCTTATATCAAAAGATGGTCAAAATGATATTTCAGATATTAGAAATGTGGATTTACCAGGATATAGAGGATATGACAATGATTCACAAACACTTGACCAACCAACATGGTATTATAGAGGATATGAAGATGATGATGATTTTGAAAAAGTCATATTAAAACCTTTTGATTTAGCTTTAAGAAAATTCATTATAGATATAAATGGAGAAGTATATGATAGAGAACCAATTGTAGATGTTACACATTTAGCTGATGGAACAAATACTACAGCAACATATACACATCCTAAAAACTCTATACTTGTAGAACAAGGAGATGTTGTTACATATAAAATAAGAGTATATAACGAAGGTGGTTTAGAAGGTTATGTTAGACAAATTAAAGATCATTTACCTACAGGCCTTGGGTATATAATTAATCATAAGACTAATTTATTAAATGAATGGGAACAGCTTGGTTCAAAAGCACAATTAACAAATGAAGAAAAGCTAGAAATGCCATTCTTAACTAATATACCTTTAGAAGATATTGCCCTAGAAATAGAAGGAGATCCAGGCGAATATTCATTAACTGAAAACGCTGCAAGCGTTATGGATATACACATTGTTAAAGGTGAAGTTGAGATAATAACTGAAATTATGGAAAGCCAAATTATACCTGCATTTAATCCTGCATTAGGAGAAGAAGGATTGTCATATGTAGATGTTGAAGTAGTTTCAGTAGTATTAGACGAAATAGAAGGAAGTAATTTAAGAAATTGGGCAGAAATTTCTGAACATGCAGATGAAGATGGAAACCCAATAAGAGATAGAGATTCAACTCCAGATAATTGGATAGAGCATCCAACTGGACCATATGAAGACGATGAAGATTATGAAGATTTAACAACAACATTCTTTGATTTAGCTTTAAGAAAATTCATAACTAGTATAAATGATGATGGAAATCCAAATACTTCAGGTGATGTAGTAGATAGAGAACCTGTAATTGATGTGTCACCATTAGTAAATGAAACAGGAACAACAGCAATATATAGTCATCCAAAAACACCTGTTACTGTTCAAAAAGGAGATTTAGTTACATATACAATTAGAGTATATAATGAAGGTATGATGGATGGACATGTTACAGAAATAATAGACCACATACCAAAAGGATTAGCATTTTTACCACAACATACAAAAAATATAGATAATGGTTGGGAACTTTTAGAAGGTGGTACAGATGCGATTGTATCAGATTATCCGGAAATAGATTTTAAATTAAGAGAAGATGATTTAGAAGAGGTTACTAGTTTAGAAAATACATTATTAGCAGTGGACTCACCTATTCTTAGAACTACAATTCATGAAAACACATTAATACCAGCATTTGATGGTGATGAATTATCATATGTTGATGTAGAAATTGTATTAGTGGTTTTAGAAGATAGAGAACATGATAATGAAGATAACTATATTGGTAATTTAAGAAATTGGGCAGAAATAGGTGATGATTCGAATGAACATGGAAATGATGTTATAGATAGAGATTCAACTCCAAACAACTGGAGAGATCACCAAGAAGGTCCATATGAAGATGATGAAGACTATGAAAATTTAACAACAATAACAATGGTGTTTGATCTTGCATTACAAAAATTTATAACTGAAATTATATCAACAGCAGAAGCAAGAAATCAAAGCCCAACAGACTTGGCAGATAGAAGACCTGTAATTAATATAGATAGCAATAATAAGATAATTTATACAAAAGCTAATACTGAACCACCATTGGTAGGTGTTGATGATACAGTCATATATACTATAAGGGTATATAATGAAGGTGATATATCAGGATATGCTAAGAGAGTTAGAGATACTTTACCAGCAGGTTTAACATATCTAGATGATCATGAAATAAATTTAAAATATCAATGGTATTTTATAGATGAAGATGGAAATGAAGTAGCAGATATTGAAGATGCAACATATATTGAAACAGCATATTTATCTAGAGATGCAGCTATTGAAAGAGAAGGAAATAATGAAGAACCTGATAGAGCAAATACTATATTAAATGCATTTAACAAAGATACTCAAGTAGTTTCATATAGGGATATTGAAATAGCATTTAAAGTAAATGAAAAGGCAACACCAGGAGCTAATAATCTTAGAAATATTGCTGAAATTTCTGATGATGAAGATGAAGATGGAAATGAAGTAGATGATATCGACTCAACACCAGGAAACAATGTTCCAGGAGAAGATGATATTGATGAAGAAGACTTAAAGGTAACATATTTTGATCTTGCATTATTAAAAATAGTTACAAATGTTGAACTTACAGAAAATGGTAAAACAAAAAATATTCCTACAGGACATACATTTGATATGATACCTGAACCGATAGTTAAAACAGACTTAGATGAAAGATATTTGGATAAAACACAAATTAAATACACATATAAGATAAGAGTATTTAATGAAGGATTAGTAGAAGGATATGCAACTAAAGTAGCAGACTATATTCCAGAAGGGTTAGAATTCCATGCTGAAGATCAAAAGAATAATAAGTGGACTCAAATAGAAAAAGGATTAGTTGAAACAACAGATCTAGCAGATGTATTGTTAAAACCAGGTGAATATACAACAGTAGAAATTGTTCTTAGATGGATTAATCATAGAAACAATATGGGAGTAAAGACTAATGTTGCAGAAATATCAGAAGATCACAATGAATATGATTTACCAGATATTGATTCAATTCCAGGAAATAGAAAACCAGGAGAAGATGATATTGATGATGCTTCAGTTCTAGTAGCAATTAGAACAGGTGCTGCAGAAACATTCTTTACAGTATCACTAACAATGGCACTAATTGTAGGTTTAGGAACAGTATTAATAAGAAAATATATTGTATAAAATATAAATATAAATGATAGAAAATTAAATATACAATATAAGAAATAAAAACAAAATATACAAATAAGTAAAACATAAAATAAAATAAATTGATAGTTGTAAAGGCTTTTCTTTACAACTTGTCAATTTTATGGTATAAAATAGAAGAGAAATAAGTAGGAGGCATTAAATGGCAGAACCAAAAAGAAGAGTGTCAAGAAGTAAAACTGCATCTAGAAGAGCTGCGAATAGAAATATAGAAGCTAAGAATTTAAATAAATGTCCTAAATGTGGTGAACCAAAACTACCACATAGAATGTGTTCAAATTGTGGAACATATAAAGGGATAGAAGTTTTAGAAGTAAAAGACAAAACAAAAAAGCATGATCATAAACATTAATATGATTTATTAAAATGTTATTTATAATTAGTATTATAATAATATTTTATGGGGATGTTTTGGATTTGACGATAAATTCTGAAGAATAATAAGCGAATAGTGAAGATGTATCACTTTAATCACATAAAAGATAATAATTGACGAAAATCAAGAATTAGCTTACGCTGCTTAAAATACCAGCGTACATCTCTTTAAAGAAACAGTCTGAGTCTATTTAGAGGTGCGAATCAAGACAGACTTTAAGCTATTTAAAATTTTGTATAAATAGTCTAAAAATTTAACAAAATACGTATATATTTTTTTGTTTCTTTTATAATATATACAAAGGTAAAAAAGGAACTATATTCGTAGAAATTTATTTGGATGGTTATTGGACAGGAGTTCGATTCTCCTCATCTCCACCAAAAAATTAACCTAAGAAATTGGGTTAATTTTTTTGTCCTATTTTTATCATTGAGAGTTTCTTTTTATATACATTTTTTTGATTTACTCTTTATTACAATTACTTTAAAAAATGACAGAAGGAGTATATAAATATAGTTTTTTTGATTTTTATAAGATATAATTTATTTAATTAAAAACATAGATATACTAGCAATTATATAAATAGGACAAAGGTGAGAGATGAAGCTGAAAAAAGGAATAACATTAATAGCA
>CAZTTS010000013.1:0-25876 GCA_964616165.1 uncultured Lachnospiraceae bacterium | reverse complement strand
TCTGTTTCAACTAATTCAGTTTCAAACACATTTAAATAATCTCTATATTCCTTGTAAGTAATTGTATCTTCTTCAATACCAACATTGTGAGATGCCATAAATATATCTTCTAAATCTTTTTTATTAGATTTCTCAATTTCTTTTATAGTAACACCATCTTCAATCTTTAAAATACTACTAACATGATCATAGAATCTTGAAGATGTTAAAAATATATTTTCTAGTGGAGTAATTAAAAGTAATCCTTCAACATCAACATCAATTAAATATTTAATATTAATTGGATTAGAAACAATCATTCCACCCAAATTTTTACTTTCTAATTTTTCTCTTAAAAATTTAATTTTACTATTCATTTATCTTCCTTGTTTTGTTTAGTTTTATTTTGTTTATATTTTTTTCTTTTATTTTTTCTTTTTTCTTGTACTTTTTTTACTTTTTTCATTCTTTTAAGTTATTAATTTTGATAACTGTTCTGCTAGAAAATTAGAAAAAACCATAAACTGATCTAGTATGTAATTATTTGGTAAAATCATCATAATATATGCTGATATTACAAGAAATGGTCCAAATGGTACATAGCCATCTTTATTCTTCTTACTTCTTCTAATAATTAAAACTGTTATTCCAACAATTGCTGCTAGTATAAAGGCTAAAAGAGTTAAGTTTAAAGTTATAGAAAAGCCAAGAAGAGCTCCTAAAGGTCCCATTAATTTAATATCACCCATTCCCATTGCTTCTTTTCTATAAACTAATTTACCTAAAACTGTTAAAACAACAAATATTCCTCCACCAATTAAGCCACCATAAATTGAATCTAATGCTAAATTAACATTTAGAAGCCCTAATACTAAAATATTAATTAATGATAATTGAAATAGGAATAATGTTACTCTATTTGGTATTTCTCTAATTTTAAAATCTACAATAAAAGTTATAATCAAAAGAGGTGTAACAAGCATGTATTTAATCAAATTAATATTAGCAACAAATGTTGGAGATATTCCTATAAAATATAGTAACAATAAATAGATTGCTATATTTGATAAAATAATAATATAAAGATTTGGTATTCCTTCTAATTTTATATTTCTAAATGTTTCTTTAGAAAATATTTTCTTTTCATCCTTATATCTTGTTACTCCAACTGCAGAAAATAATCCTACAATTATTCCTAAAACTATTTGAATAATATAATAATATACATTTATGCCATTAATCATTTTTTACCTTTACATTCATTCCCTGTCTTTTGTTTGTTCACTTTTTTATTTTTGTTTTATTTCATTTGTTTATTAGTTCTTTTTTATCTATCATGATCCTTATAGAATTCTAATTCAGGTCTATTGTGTATAGTAGGTATCCTATTAAGAGATTTAGTTGTGCCGCTTATTGTTTTTTTTTTACTTCTTGAGGTACTTCTTGTTTAATACTTTCTTTAAAAGATTCTTTCTTCTCTTCTTTCATTTTTTCTTGTTCAATAATTTTAGATAATTTAGTTGTATGAGAAGTATCTGTTCCTTTTCTCTGATTTATTAGTCTTTGCTCTAAGGCTTTTAAAACATGATCATGTTTTTTAGGATTATTCTCTACTTCTTGGATATATTTCAAATATTTTGCTAAAATTCTTTCTTCTATAGGTCTTCTCCATTTAGTAACAAAAAAATCCAAATGCTCTTGTAATGGATTTACTAAAACAGAAAGCATTCCAGATCTATTAGCTCCTAAAACATCAGTAAATATTTGATCACCTATT
This sequence comes from uncultured Lachnospiraceae bacterium, assembly GCA_964616165.1. Taxonomy (GTDB): domain Bacteria; phylum Bacillota; class Clostridia; order TANB77; family CAG-508; genus CAZCCM01. The sequence continues at coordinate 24,120 of CAZTTS010000013.1, read as the reverse complement.
ACAGCTATCTTTTCAGATGGAAGACCAAGATGACGTTGAGCTTTTTTAAAACCTCCTAAATTTGGTTTTCTAGCAAATATGAAGTAATCTACATCTAATAGGCTTGCTATTTTAAAAACTTTCGGTTTATCAACAGTATTAGATAAAATTATTACTTCAATACCATTGTCTCTTAGTTCATTATTCCATTCTACTAATCCATCTATTAAATTTTTATTCTCATCAATAACAGTGTTATCAATATCAATAATAACACCCTCTACTCCTTCTTCTTTAAAAAAGCCTGAATTAATATCAGTTATCCTGTTAATATATCTATCTGGAAAATATGCTTCTTCCATAACATTTTTCTTTTTCCTAAATCGTGCCATTTATTACCTTTCTAGATTTTATAATTTGATATAACTTTTATTTTTAAATGTAATTTTAACTTTAGGTGTTCTCTTCTACTGCTTCTGTTGAGTATAGTAATATAATATCATCTATTGTTTCAACAAAGGCTTTTAAAATTACAGTTTTAATCTGTGGTTTTCTTTCTTTAATATAGTTTTCTAATTGTCTTTTAAAACTCTTCATAAAATCTAATTCTTCTTTAAATTCATGAGTTTTATTTTTTGCTCTTGTAAGTAAAATTTCTGATATTGTAACTATATCTTCATTAGTTGCATTTATAATTCTTTGGAACATTTTAAATGGATCATAGTATTTAAATATTGCCTCTTCCATACATTCTTTATTAAATGCATCATAAAATGTTTCCATTTTAATTGGTATATTTTTAAAGATTTCATCAGCTCTTTCTTCTTTAATTCTTCTTTTAATCTCTTCATTTAAATGATTAAAATGTTCTAATATATCATCCATATCAGATGATATTTCCATGCCTGTTTTAGAAAGTTCTTCATCAACATTTTCTGTATATTCTTCTGTTTCAATAGAGGCTCTATTCATACCATTGATAAAGTCTATTTTTAAATCTTCCATTGAATGATCAATTAATTCTTTATTTATAAAATACGAAAAATATGGGAATAGCTTTAATGTTTCTAATAGGGTTAATTTCCCATTTTTTACAGATACATATGTATCTCTAATAATTTTAGGGAATTCTTCATCTGATATTTTCCAATATTCTTCAGTTAATAGTCTTTTATGTGCAGGGAGTTTTGCAGTATCAACTGTGTTTATAATTACTTCCATATCTGTTTTAAATTGTTTCATATCAAAAATTCTAGTTCTAACATAAAGTTCAATGAATTTAAAGAATCTATAATCAGTATTAAAATTATAATAATAATTATTATCAAATTCTTTAATATAAAATTGTTTTGAGTCAGATAATACTCTAGATGAAACTAGTATTGATCTATATGATTCATTATCGTCTATAGTCTCAAACTTATATCTTGTAATCTTACCAGCTTTAATTTCAAATGAAACCGCTATCGTAAATATTAACATTGTTTGAACCACTCTATTATTAGTATTAGGATATGCTCTTGAAACTTCTTTAAATATTCTCTCAAAATCATTTAATGAATGTTTTAGTATTCTTAAATTTCTAGTACCAGATCTTAAGAAAGTTCTAGTAATTAGAGAAGTATTTTCCCTTAAAAAACGAATTAAATCTTTATCTTGCTCATATCTCATAAGTATTCCATCAATAATGTAATTAAATTGAGGAGCATATTCAAAAGTCTCACCAACTAATTTTTCTTTAATTCTTTCATAATCATTAGTTTTTTCAAATACAATATCAATTTTATCTTTTATCTTTTCAACTAATGGTAAATCTGTTGTTAATAGTTCAGATTGTTTATCAAGTAAATATGTAGCTATGAAAGTTTTCAGTTCTAAATTAGCATTTTTAATCTTGGTTGCAAGCTCTTTTTCATTACATATAATTATTGTTTTAATATGATCATGTTCAACAAAATTATTTATATATCCTAATATGTCTATAACATCTACATTAGCTCTTTCTAAATCATCAAATACTAATACTTTATTATTTGTTTCAAAGAATTTACTATAATCTAATTTTTCAGCATCTTGTGTAATTCCAAATCTATTGGCAATATTCATCCCTGTTTTAGCATATTCTGGAATCTTTTCAATCTCATTTTCTTCCATATATTGTTTTAATTCTTTATCCATCAACTGAGTAGTTTCTAAAAATATTTTTTTAGAAATTTCTTCTAAATTAGATATTCCATAAAGCGACATATATATTGTTGTGAACTTCTTACCACCTAATGTTAATGTTTCTATTCTGTTTTTTACTTTATTATTCCAAAAATATGTTTTACCAGAACCCCATTCTCCATTAATCATTATTGCATAATCAGTATAGTCTGCTCTTACATAGTCTAATATACTTTCAATTAAATCTTCCATATTACTCCTAATACATAATCAATAATGTGATAAATATCTATTAATATTTTTCACCTTACATGTATTCCACATGTCTATATTCTATAACATAGTAGATAAAAATACAATTTAAAAAAGAGTCTTATTTCAACTCTTTTTAGGATTATTAAATTATTTTATTTAATAGTTAAATTTTATTATATCTTTCTTTTATTCTTATTTAAAAGTTAATATTATTAAGTATTCTGTAATTAATATAATTTTCAATTAAAATATACATATTCTGTATTTTATTGATTGTTTCTTCATTTTTAAAATCTATTTTATTCTTGATCATATTAATATAGTCTTCTTCTTTTAAAATTTTAAGTCCACTAACAAAATTATATCCAAAAACAAAAGCAATATAGAACATCCATCTATCTGCAGGTGTTATTAAATCTGTTAATAAAAGTGATTTTTCATCCATAAATTCTTCATAAACTATATCAGATAATAACGAGTTTTCTAATTCATCTTTTGTGAATCTTGAAAATTCAAACATATTTTTATTTGCATAAAGATACACGGAATCTGTTTTATCTGCATCTCTAATAATTTTTGCATGCATCAATTGTTGTTCTGTTAGTCTTTTAGTCTCAATTTCATATTTATTATGATTTAAAATTCCTTCTTTTAATATGCTATTATATTGTGGATCATCATAAAATTTTTTTATTAAATCATCTTCAAATAATATTTTAGCTGCATAATCTCCATGATCCATAGTGTGTATATCTTCAAGACTATTATATACTGTAAGTTGCTCAAATCTACCAAAATCATGTAATAATGCTATAAGTTTGGCAATAAAAATATTTTCTTCATCTAAGTCTAAATCTCTAGCAATATGTTCAGCATAATCAACAACTCTATGAGTATGTTCAAATTTATACTTAATTTGTTTATTTTTAAAATCATAATTAGCTTTAATATATTTATTAAACTTATTTTTTATTTCATCATATTTTTCTATATAATTTATTTCTTCCATTTTCTTTTACTTTCTTTCTAAAATCCTTTATTTAACTACTAAAAATCTATTGTTCCTTATTATTTCATCAACAGTCTCATCTATACTTAGTTTTGAAGTATCTAGTAAATATTTCTTATGATAATTATCTTTCTTAAAATCATTTAAAAGTGTTAATGATCTTTCTCCCATTTGTGTATCTTTAGGTCTTTTTTTATCTCTTTCTAAAATTGTTTCTTCATCAACCATTAAAACAATAAATCTTATTTCAATATCTTTAAATTCTTCTTTTAGAATTTTAAATTTTTCATTACTTATAATATAGTTAAAAACAACATCATAGCCATTGTTTAAAAAATTCTTAATTAAATTTATACTGTTTAACCAAAAAACATCTAAATGATTGCCTTCTAACCATGGATGTACATAACCACCTTTAACAAAGTGATAAATATCATCTCCTTCAATTAAAGCAGATCTCTTCATCTTTACTGCAATTTTATTAGATATTGTAGTCTTTCCAACACCTGCTGGTCCTGTAATTAAATATAGTCTTCTCATTTTCTTCCTCATACGAATATTTATATTATACCATAAAAAACTCTTTAAGTATAGACAAAGTCGCTTAAAACTAGATTTATTCAACGCTTTAACACTTTTTTCATTTGTTTTTTTGCAATATAAAAACGAAGAGATAATAAATAAAAAAGCACGAGTTAACTCGTGGTTTTTATGGCAGGGGCTGAGAGAATCGAACTCCCACCAACGGTTTTGGAGACCGGTATACTACCATTATACTAAGCCCCTATGCTGTATAAATTATAACATGCTGTACCTTTTTTATCAACAATATTTCTTTAAAATATTAACACTACAAAAAAACAATCATAATATTATATTCTTTAAATTTAGGTATTTCTCACAATAAAAAAATCCAGGAGTTTTGTTAAACTCCTGGATAAAAGGCTAGAGTTGCCTCTTCAACTCTATTTTACCATCCGAAAGAATCTCCTTCCATAAATCTTCATATACGAACCTGGTTAGTACTACTGTTATAAGTCCGAAGACAGACAGGATAAACAGCATGTGAATCATAAAGTAAAAAGTACTTGGTGCTTTAGCAGCAAAAATAACATTTTCTTCATAAAACAAAGCTGAAATAGCCAACCAAAGAGTGATGCCCAAAACGCAAATAATTGCGACAAGTTTGTGACGAATACTCTTTACTCGCTCATTTATGAGGTCTCTCTTGCACCTCCAGTCATTTAAAGACACAATCTTCTTTTTTGCTAACGCTTTCTTCAAGTCTTTTTCGATATAGTTTATATACCGAAAGATTCCATATCCAATTGCCAAAACAACTGGCAAAATTACAAGGTTGATACTCTCCATCGTCAAGGGATGCTTAAAGCTACCACGAGCGATATAGCCAGCAAGATAGTACAACATGAATCCCATAGGGATTACCAAAACAACGATTGCCACCAATTCCGCAAAAATCCTTCTGTTCTTTGTCATTTCAGATCTCCTTTTTATCCTAGCTCCAACTAAGTGCTAGTAATTGTGTTAGTTATATATATTATATTATAAAGTTTTTCTCATTGTCTAACCTTATTAAGCTACAACATGCTTTTGTTACATAAATTTTATAATAATATCATTAAGATAGTTTTTTAAAGTCTAATAAAACAAATAAATATCCAGAAATTAATAAATCTCTGGATATCTTTTCGGATGAATTAGGTAAAGCAACTTCACCTTTTCCCTGTTAATACTCGCCTTCTTCAGGATCGCCATCATCGAAATCAAGTCCTGCCCAAATAGCAAGCAAACGACGAAAGAAGAAGAGAACCACGACAATAAGCGCTGGAATAGCAGCATATTTCAAGTTTACTGCGTAACTTTGAAATGGATTGTTCAAAGGGGGTTCACCCGCTAAGAAAACAATAGTAACCATAACCGCTAGTCCCATCAAACCCACTGAAACTGACCTCAAAAACCGAGCAATCTTAACTTTATTCATCTTTTTACCTCTTTCTAAATCAGTATTTGACTCATTCCTAAGAATTTAAATATAGTATATGTAATAACATTTTAAATTTCAAACAATTACAACTTATTTAATAATAATTTAATATTCCTTTTTCTTTAGTTATTTTGTACTTTATAAGCTTTAACCATTTTAATAAAAAAAGACATATATAATGTCTTTTTATTTTATTTAAAAACTTATTCTATTCTATAATAAGTAGTTTATGTTATTAAGCTTTGTTTTCGCTACCAAATACATTTTTAATTTTATGATAAACAGTGTCATATATTAGCTCTCTTGCTTTACCAAGATATTTTCTAGGATCAAAATCTTCAGGAACATCATCAAATTGCTTTCTAATTGCTGCTGTTTGCCCTAATCTTAAATCTGTGTCAACATTTATTTTTGAAACTCCATTTTTAGCTGCTTCTCTTAATATTTCATCAGGAACACCTTTTGCTCCATCAATTTTTGCTCCATGTTTATTTGCTTGTTCAAATAGCTCTTCTATAACTGTTGAAGCACCATGAAGTACTATTGGAGTATCTGGTATTAATTCATTAATTTCTTTTAATAAATCAAATCTTAAATTTGCTTCACCTTTAAATTTATATGCTCCATGACTCGTTCCTATTGCTATAGCTAAAGAATCACAACCTGTAAGTTCAACAAATTCTTGAGCTTGTTTAGGATCAGTAAATTTTGCTTCACTTTCATCAACATTAACTTCATCTTCTATTCCTGCTAAAGTTCCAAGTTCTGCTTCTACTGTTACACCTCTAGGATGAGCATAGTCTACTACCATCTTTGTTATCCTAATATTTTCTTCATATGGTAGAGATGAACCATCAAACATAACTGAAGTATATCCTACATCAATGCATCTTTTACAAGTTTCAAAATCAGGACCATGATCTAAATGTAATGCAATAGGAATATCTGTTTCTTCAATTGCAGCATCAATTAAATTTAAAACATATGGAAATTCCATATATTCTATTGCTGATGTAGATGTTTGTAAAATTATAGGTGAATTCAAATCATTTGCAGCTCTTGTTATTGCTTGAACATTTTCCATATTATTAAAATTAAATGCACCAATCGCATATCCTTCTTTATTAGCTTTTTCTAGCATTTCTTTTGTATTTACTAGCATTGTTTTCTCCTTTATTTTATCTATTGTTTCTTTATATCTATCATTTTTAAACATATATGAGCCAATTATAGCTATATCTACTTCTAGATTTCTTAATAATTTAGCATGAACATTAGTTATCCCACCATCAACTGAAATTAAAAGATTTGGATTTAATTTATCTTTTTCTTGAATAGCATATCTTATTTTATCAGTAATCTTTTCTAAATATCCTTGCCCACCATAACCTGGTTCTACAGACATAATTTGAAGTATATAGATTTTATCCATATACTTCTTTATACTATTTATGCTTGTATCTGGCTTAATAGCTAAACCAGGCTTTACATTATATTCTTTAATTTGTGCAATATATTTTAATACTTCTTCTTCACTTAATCCTTCTGGATGAAATACTAAAGAATTTGGTTCTAATGAGGCAAATTTATCAATATTATTTTCTAAATCCTCTGTCATTAAATGAACTTCTATAGGTATCATTGTTAAACTTTTAAGTTTGAAAAAAACTTCATACATCTCATCTAAATTATTAGGAGTAACAAATTTACCATCCATTGGATCTATATGGAAATAATCAACACCTGATGCTTCTAAATTATATATATTTTTAGCAAAATCAGGATGATTTAATATGTTTAATATTGATACTGATACTTCCATTTTATCTCTTTTCTTTTGTTTTCATTTAATTATATTTGTTTCATTATCTTCTTTTAGCTTTATTAGCTTTATTTAATTTTGTTTTAGTTTTTATCTTTCATTATGTTTTTAAGGTATTTTATAGTCTGTTTTTTCATATATTTTAATTGACATTTTCTTTTTTAATTCACCATTTACATATAGATTTAAGTCTACTGGTGAACCGTAATCCGTAACTGAAAACTTCACTTTAAAGTTTTCTTCAGTATTTTTAATAACTCTATCATTTACAAAAGTTTCATAATCTACTGTCATTTTTACTGTAATATCCTCTTCTGTTGTAACTTTTAGCAATTCTTTAAAATTGATTGTAACTTCACCTTCTATAATTTCTGCAGGCTTAGAAATAAATACCTTTACACTACTACCTTCTTTAACAGTTTCTCCTCCAGCAGGTTCTGTATATATAACCTTATCTTTATCACTACCCCATGTTTCATAAGCTATTTCAGATTTTAATTTTAAGTCTTTTAAAGCCTTAACTGCTTCAGCTTCTGTTTTTCCTCTAAGGTCAGGAAGTTTTACATCTTTATGTTCTGGCCCTTTACTAACATATACTTTTATTGGTTTTGATAATGGTGCTTCTACATCAGCTTCTGGATCAACTTTAAATACAGTACCTTCTTTTATTTCTTTGTCTTCATTGAATTCTTCTTTCCATTCAATTGTAAACTTCAACTCTTCTAATATTGTTTTAACTTCATCCTTTGTTTTTCCAATTAAATCCTTAGGTACTTTAACTGTTTCTTCACCCTTACTTACAAAGACTTTGAATTTAGTTTTAATTTTTACTTTAAAATTATCTTGATATCTTGGATCTTGATCAAAAACAAGATCTTTTTCTATTTCCGCATTATACTCTTCAATTATTTCATAATCAGTAAAGCCCATTTCTTCTAAAAGCTTAATGGCTTCATCTTTAGTTAATCTTTCTTTACCAAATTCTCCTGTTAAATTAGGAATATTTGCTTCCTTATTTGAACCCTTAGATGTTAATGTTAAAATAACAAAAAGAACTATAAAGAATAGAGCTAGAGAAAGAAAAGCAATTAGTGCATATCTTAAAGCTGGTTTTCTTTCAAATAAAGATGGTTCTTTATCTTCTACTTTAACTTTATGTGGAATTGTAGGAATAATCTTTGTTACTGATTCTTTAATAGCAGAATCTATATTTCTAAAATCTGCTTCAGGACTTTTATTCAAAATTTCTAAATCAACTAGCATTTCTGCAGCAGAAGAATATCTTAAACTAAGGTCTTTTTCTAAAGCTTTTAATATTATTTGATTTAAACCTAATGGTATATTTTTATTTACTTCAATTGGAGGTGTTGGTTTTTCTTGTACTTGTTTTAATGCTACTGATACAGCAGTATCTGCATCAAAAGGAACTTTCCCAGTTACCATTTCATACATAACTATTCCCAAAGAATATATGTCTGATTTTTCATCTGTAGCTCCACCTCTAGCATGTTCTGGAGATAAGTAATGTACTGAACCCATAGTATTACCAAATGCTGTCATTGTTGCTGTTGTAATAGCTCTAGCAATACCAAAGTCTGTAACTTTTGCAACTCCATCTTCAGTAATTATGATATTATGAGGTTTAATATCTCTGTGAACTAAACCATTCTTATGTGCAACATCAAGTGCTAGTGCAATTTGTTTAGCAATATTAACTGCCCATTTCCAAGATATTTGTTTTTCATCTTTTATAATATCTTTTAATGTTTTACCTTTAATTAACTCCATAACAATATAGTAAATCTCATCTTCATTACCTACATCATAAACTGATACAATATTAGAATGTGTTAAAGAAGCTGCTGATTGTGCTTCTTGATTAAAGCGTTTTATAAAATCACTATCAGTAGTAAATTCATCTTTTAAAACTTTTAGTGCAACTTCTCTGTTTAACTTTATATCTTTTGCACGATAAACAGTAGCCATTCCTCCTATTCCAATTTTTTCAAGAATTTCATATTTGTTATTGATAATTTTGCCAACTAAATTCATATTAGTCTCCTTATTTCTTATATTTTGTTTTTGTTTAATTATATTTAACAACTATAACTGAAACATTATCTGTTCCACCTAGTTCATTAGCCTTATTTATTAATTTTTCTGCAATATCTTCATCAAATGAATCTACAACTATTTCTAAAATTTCTTTATCACTTACTAAATTTGTTAAACCATCAGAACATAAAATGATAATATCATTAGTATTTAATTTTCTATGTATTAGTTCAGCTTCTACTACAATCTCTGTGCCAATAGCTTTGGTAATCATGTTTTTATCTGGATGTGTAGAAGATTCTTCTTTTGTTATTCTTCCATCAGTAATAAGTTTTTCAATATAGCTATGATCTTTTGTTAATTGTTTTATCTTTCTATTTCTAACAAGATATATTCTACTATCACCAACATGACCCATATATGCTTCATTTTTAATAATAAGTAGGACTTCTAAAGTTGAACCCATTTTATTTAATTTTTTATCTGTTTTAGCTTTTTCAGCAACAACCATATTTGCATATTCAATAGAGCCATTAACTAATTTTAAAATATCATCTTTATCTTCAAATGTTATTTCATAATTATTTAATATATATGATCTTGCTGCAGTTACTGCTAATTGACTAGCAACATCACCACCTTGGTATCCACCCATACCATCAGCTAAAATATACGCATTAATTCCTAAATCTTCTTCAGGTATATATATCGCATCTTCATTTATGTCTCTAGCTTTACCTAAGTCAGATTTTGCAAAGACTTCCATAAATATTTATGTACTCCTTTTTCTTAATTGACCACAAGCTGCTTCAATGTCTTTTCCTAATTCTCTTCTAATTGTAGCAACTATTCCGGTGTTCATTTAAATAGTCCCTATATTCTAATACTTTTTCATCTGTACTTTTCTTAAAACTTGATTCTTCTATTTCGTTTATTGGAATTAAATTAACATGTGAATTAATTCCTTTTATTAAATCCACCAATCTTTTAGCATCTTCTAAATTATCATTCTGATCTTTAATTAATGCATATTCAAAAGATACTCTTCTACCTGTTGTTTTAGTATAGTATTTTACTGATTCTAATAGTTCAGCTATATTATATTTATTATTAATTGGCATAATCTTGGATCTTGCTTCATCAGTTGTTGCATGTAATGATATCGAAAGTGTACTCTGAAGTTTTAAATCTGCCAATTCATATATTTTGTCTGCAATCCCACAAGTTGATATTGATATATGTCTTGCTCCAATTTCTAAACCTTTATAATTATTAATATTTTCAATTGCTATTACTAAGTTTTCAAAATTATCTAAAGGTTCCCCTATGCCCATAAAAACAACATTAGATACCCTAATATTTTCTAACTTTTCAACCATTAATATTTGTTCAACTATCTCACCTGCTGTTAGATTACCTGTAAACTTTGCCTTTGTTGAAGCACAAAACTGACAACCCATCTTACAACCTTTTTGTGTAGAAATACAAATTGTATAACCATGATTATATTCCATTAAAACTGTTTCAATTGCATCAGATGTAGGTAATTTAAACAAATATTTTTTTGTTCCATCTTTAGATTCTTGTTTTTCTAATAATTCTAATTTTTCAATATACAATCTTTTTTTAAGTTTTTTTCTTAATTCTAAACTTAAATTTGTCATTTCATCAAAAGATTCAACTCTTTCTTTATATATCCAAAAATATGCCTGCTCTGCTCTATATGGTTTTTCGCCTATAGTTTTAAAAAATTCTTTTAATCCATCTAATGTATAAGCTTTTATTCCTTGCATTTAATACTATTATCTTTCACTTCTTATTTTATATGATAAACACATTATATATTTTTTATAGCAAAGTTGCAAGATTTTAAAAACAAAACAAAATACAAGGAAAAGAAAATGCAATAAGGAAAAACAAGAAGAAAAAACAATAAAAACTCCTGGGAAAAAATATCCCAGGAGTTAAATGAATCTTACAAAGAAACATATGCCGTAATAGGGTAAAGTTTCCCAGCCTTGTTCTTTGTTAGGCCTTTGACTCTATAGAAGTCTTTACCAATCAGTTCACACATTTTCACTGAATAAATGGTAACCCATGTTGGAAACCATCTTGTTTTATTCTTTCCATAAGGAAATGGAAGAATAGTTTTGAACTGAAACGCTTTCTCAAGTTCTGGAGGACCATTGAATGTTCTTCCGACATAGCCATAGGGCGGTTTGTGCACATTTTTGTCAAAAAGGAAATAAATATCTCCATTATCACAAAGCACTGACCGCAGCTTATCTGTATGCTTATTTAGCATTTTAGGAATAATAGTTTTCTTCCTTACATCCACGTCATCCTTCGAAATTCTAAAGCGTTGTACCGTATTTTCTCTGTTAACCAAAGGTTTGCCTTCAAGTGAGCCCATATAAACATTGCCCGACTTTATCAGCATGCACTCTTTAGGAACCATTACTTCTCTGTTTCCTACTTTAATAGTAAGTTGTAGACCCAGAAATGTCTGTTCTTCACCAAGTATTTCATACTTTTTGCCTTCTACAAGACCTTTGGGTGCTATAAAACCCTCATGCTTGCAGCTACCAGGGAGGAAATATCCCCACGTTTCTTTTTCACCATTCATTTTTCTTCCTCCTTCATATTATAAAATAAGGATTACAAAAGTACTAAAAGTACTTAAAGTACTAAAAGCACTATACTTACATCTATTATACCACATTTTAGGCAATTTAAACATAAAATATATTTTTTTATTATTTATTCTTTATTACATAAACATAAAAAAGCTCCCAGGTTCTAATAGAACCCAGGAGCAAATTAAATGAAAATTAAGGCAATGTAGAAACACATACTTCAATATATTCTTTATGACTACCCAAAAGCGGTTTGCACAGTCCAGAAATCTTATAAAAGTTATCTACCACCCGTTCAACAGTTAGCACATATTCCATATAAATAGGATTAACTAACCTTACAAAAGTGTCTTCCACAAGTTCTGGATATGGAACAATTGAATAGAACATAAAAGGTTTCCCTACTCTTGGAATAGTTCCACGAAAACTTTCCCCTATATGTTCTAAGGGCAATTCTAAGTTTTCATTATCAGCATAAGTTTCTAACAAAAAATATCTGTTGCCTCTTTCATCAACAATTTCCCATACCCCATAACCACTTTTACTAGCAAAAATAGGGTAAATTGTCCTTGTGGTTGGCACTGGTACTCCATCTTCTAAGCGCAAAACGCGAATAGAGATTGTTTCTCTCCTTGGGATTGGAATAGTGTCAATTTCTCCAACAAAGCAGAGACCACTTTCCACCAAAAAATAATCAATTGGTATTGTTTGGAAAACATTCCTGTTAATTCTAACAATTACCTTGTCCTCTGGAAGACTTTTGGATCTGTAAAGATTATACAATTTAAAATTTTCTAACCCAACTTCAACTCTTCGATCTTCTAGATATCTCTGATGGATAAACCATCCCCGGCCCCATATTTCCATTTTCTTTCCTCCTTCTATTTATATTACTTACAAGGATAACAAAAGTACTAAAAGTACTATACATATATCTATTATACCACACTTTTGGCTTTTAGAAAAAAGAAAAAATACGTTGACCTTTTACAATCAACGTATTTATTTATGTTATTGTGTTAGAATATTATAGTCTTATGGTGTAGCTGCTGCAGTTACAACTTCTGTTAAAGTATCAAATAGGCCTATTAATTGTCTTGCTGCATATATTCTTTCTGGAACTCCATCTATAATCCTAAATTCACCTGGATCTTCGTCTGGATATAATGGATTATCTTCAGCAATATGTGCTAATTCTGTTACATTTTTATAAGCACCTGTCCAATCATCATATACTTCAACTGTATATCTTACAAAAGCAGAAAGAACATCTCCTATATATTCTAATTCAGAATAATTTATACCATTTAGTACTCCCCAATATTCACTTACTGCATCATCAATCATAGCTGTAATACTCATTACTGATCCTAAATTTACTGCTGTTAATTTTCCGTCATTATCAAAATCAGATCTTTTTACTTTTTCCATATTTATAAAGCCAAGAGCCTCGTCTCTTCCTTGTTGATCTGAAGTTAAAACTTCAAAGTTAGCATTGCCATAAGCAGTAATAAATAGTGGAACCATCACTTGTAATCCCTTTTTATGTTGAGCAGCTTGGAATCCTACTACAAAAAGATTTTCCATTGATTCTTCTATTCCTTTAAGAGTTGGATTCGCAAGCACTAATCTTACTTCATCAAGTGCATTGCCTAGCTCGTCTGCATATAGTTCACCTGGTACTGGAAATCTATCTGTTCCTAAATAGCCTTCTATCGTATGAATTGTAGCACTAAGAACTCCATATCTCTCTGTCGTAGCAGTTTTAACTGCTTCAAACATTTCATCTAATTGCATATAAGGTTTATTTTCAAATATAACTTCTACTACTTCATCAATTATTTCATAATGATCACCATGATCTATAACAAGATATGGTAATTCTTCTACACCTATTTTAGCGCCTTCCCAACCATCATATACAAGAATTGTATACTGTATAAAGTCTTCAAAAGCTTCTTTAACGTCTTCAACATTTTCTGCATTGTTTGCTCTATCTAATAGGTTAAGATAGAATTCTATTCCCCTATCTATAATTCCTATAATATCGTCTAATGAATCTAAATCAATTTCTGTTATTACTCTTCCTGCTCCTTCTCCTTCAAAAGTTGTTAATAGTAATTGTTCCGTATTAACAAATCTAGGAGCTTCTCCTGCATAAGCCCATTGTTTAGATTGATCTTCTAAGTCTGCATAGCTTGCAATACCATATGCTCCATCAAATAATGGAACCAATAGTTTTTTTCCTTTTTTCTCATGAGATGCTCTAAAAGCTTTTATAAAAAGATCTTCTAATGCATCTCCTATATCATCTAATGTAGCTTCTGCATCTGCTAAAACTACTTCAGCAGCTCCAAGTGAAGCTAATAAAGGATCTTTTAAGAATGCTTCACTTCTCCAATGAGGTCCATCTACTATAGGATTATCTTTTGTATCATCAATATAGTCTACAAGATTTTGTAGAGCTTGTTTTTTAGCATTAAACAATGTTTCTACTCCATTTACTCCTGCTCCAACTATTTCTGCCAATGTTCCATAAGGTTTACTACCTTCAAGTATTCCTATGTATACTCCTGGTTTTACCTTATATGTTTCACCATCATCTTCAGTAAGATAAGCTAGTTCTTTAACTCCTTTTTTAGCTTTTGCCCAATCTCCATATATATCTATTGTATATTCAATAAAGTCTGTTAAAGCTGTTTCAACTTCTTCTTCTGTTAGAGCATCATTCATATCTTCTAACAAAGCTGAATATTTGTCTACTGCTCCATCTATTAAATTTGAAATGTCTTCAACTGAAGTTACTTCATCTAATCTTATTTTTTCCATATTTATAAATCCAATTGCTTCAGATTTTCCTTTTTGAGCCACAGTTAAAGGTTCATATTTTGCATTACCATAAATGTCTATAAATAATGGCATAAAAGGATCAACTAATGCTGTTTTACTATATGCTGCTTTAAATCCTGTTACGAAAAGATCTTCCATTGCATTTTCAATATTTGCTTCTAATATATCAATTTCATCAATATCATAAGCTCCTACTAGAACAATCTTTCCTGCTTTAATTTTTGCATCTAATTCTACTTTTAGGTCAGCATCCCAAATGTCATCATCTAGTTTATGTTCAAATGTAAAAATAGCATTATCCAAATCTAATTTTGTTGTATTTGTCCATACTCCTTCAATCAGCTTATATACTCCTGTTCCTCCAGTCAAATGTGTTTTATATGCTTCTTTTAAAGTATCATTTACAAAATCTAGAGTAAAAGGTATATCTCCAAATACTACATCTGCTCCTATTGTTACTGTTGTTAAGTTAGCACATTCAGCAAACATATAATTTCCAATCACAGTATTGCTAGGTATAAATACCTCTTCTAATCCACTATCAAAGAAAACTCCTTCTCCAACTTCAGTTAATCCTGCTGGTAATCTTACAGATTTTAGTACAGTTGCTCCTGCAAAAGCTCCTTCATCTATTTTTGTTACACTTTCTGGTATAGTAAGAGCTGTTAGTTTTTCTGCTTGTTCAAATGCCCATTTACCAATTGTAGTTAAATTAGAACCTACTCCAAAAGTAAGGGTTTCTAAATTAGTATTTACATAAAAAGCTTTATCTTCAATTACTTCTACAGAACTTGGAATAGTTACATTTTTTAAAGTTGTATTTTGATCAAAAGCTTCTTCTCCAATTGTATCAACTGTAACTCCTCCTATCGCTGATGGAATTACAACATTTGCTGCTGTTCCTTTATATTTTATAATTTTACCTAGTTCAAAATCATAAAGTCCTTCAAATGTCACATCCTTTGTTGTTATTTCAGAATAGTAACCATCTTTTTTAGCTACTGCTTGTATTGTTAAAGTTTTACCTAAATAATTATTTTCACCCAGCCAATGTGTTACTTGGTTAGTATACTCTTTCCCATGTTCTATAGGACTTTGACCATTAGTTGTATAATAAAGTTCAGCACCTACAGTTTCAGTGGCAAGTGTGAATTTTAATATTTCTTCTGGACCTAAAGCTGATACATCATCAGGATTTGTAGTTATTGTAGCTGGTTTTACTTCCATTCCTACAAGATCCACAAAATGAATTATAAAATATTCTGGCAATGTAACTGGTGGTCTATTTGGAAGAGCAGCATTAACCCACTGGCCCCTACTATTCTTATAATAAATAATCATATCATCTAATTCACCATCTGGTATAGTTTGTGCTGCTAACATAATTTTTTGTGTAGTCATTTCTCCATAAGGAGTAAACTCATGTGTTCCTATTATATATGTCAGTCTAGGAAACGCATCAGGTGTTTTAGCAAAAACCAAAGGCATACTTAAAAAGAAGATAATTAACGAGATTATTATTATTTTTTTAGTTTTTTTCATTTTATTTCTTTCCCCTTTCTTATTTGCTTACGCTTACGATGCTGCCATTAGCAAGTTTAACTTTTACAATATTTTTAAACTCACTAGCATCAATTAAAATTTTTCCTGTCGAATTATTGTTTTTACCCAAAACAAATCCCGTTGAATCTCTTGCTTCTAGAGCACTCACTTCTTTGCCATCTTTTTTTACAATTACAATAACTTGTGGAGAACCCATTTGAAACTCTGTAGTTGAAATTGTGTATTTTGGATCTGGTGTTGGTTTTGGATCTGGTTTTGGTGTTGGTTTTGGCGTTGGTGTTGGCGTTGGTGTAGATGTTTGTGGTTTTTCTTCTGTTTTTACTTTTTCCCATTTGGCTTTTAAAACCATGTCCATAGTTATTGGTGTTTCAAAATCAAATTCTACATCTTCTAGCATCCAGTATTTAAACTTGTAATCTTTTTTAGTTGGATCTTCAGGTTTAATAACTTTTTCATCTTGCTTTACTATTTGACTCCCAATTTCATTCCCACCATCTGTATCAAAAGCTACAATATATTCTTTTACTTCTTCTGTGCCTGCTTGTTGATAAAATGGTATTAGTACCATGTCTTCTGTTATTTTAGTATTAAAATCAAATCTTTTACCATTTAATGTCCAATACAAAAAGACATAGCCCTCTCTTTCAGGGGCATCAGGCATTTCAATTAATCCATTTTTAATAATTTTTTGCATTTCTAAAACAGTTCCATCTTCGCTCTCAAAAGTAACAGTATGTTGCTTTTTATTCAACCAAATGAATAGGAACACTATAATTAAAAGTAAAACAATAATTATTGGTAAAATTAGCCTTTTCATCGTGTCATTCATTTCCCCTCCCTTCTAATATATTAAAGTTATAGCAAAACAAGAGAGATTTGTTTGTTTCCAATAACCTAATATATCTTACTTTAATTTATTCTCTCTAATAAAACTTTGTTTTATGAGTAACTTGAAGTTTTAAGATTCTTTAGTTATAAAATATTAAGCACATGTTTTATCTGTAATTCTATTATATACATATATCAATTAATATTGCAAAAATATTACAACAATATTGCGATTATATTAAAAAATTTGTATAAATTATTACTCATATAATTATAAAAGCTTGAGATCTAGAGCCTATATTTCTTTTATTTTTCAAATTTTTTTATAATATTTATTTTTTATTCATTTTATTTATTTTTTGTTCATTTTACTCTTTTTGTTCGTTTTATTTGTTTTCTTATTTAAATTTTTGCTTTTTTTGTTATTATTTATTTTATTGTTTTAAATTTTGTTTTTGATTCTTTATCTTTTATTCTTTTTAAATTTTTCTTGCTTTCATAAAAAAACCCTCAGAACAATGTTCTAAGGGTTTTAAATTACTTTTTTGTTTCTTGATTTACTCTTACAATGGTTCGTGTGTGTTCGCCGCCATATAATCCTGCTGGATAACTGGCATACAAAACTGCATCATCTTCACCAATTTTACCTAAGTGTGAAACTCGAACAAAATTGTCTAAACATTTCTTTGTAGGCATCACTCGACAAACAAAATCTGGTATTACCTTTTCTCCATAAGAAGGAAATAAGCCATGTAACGCTAGAGCTACAAACTCTTCATCACAATAATCAGCTCTATCATAGACCCTTGCATCTAAAGCATTTATCTTTAGGTCAAATCCCTCTCTATTTCGTACTGAACTTTTCAAAAATCCGAATTCGTATTTTACTTTGTCAGTAGGATAAACCATATCATCATTATCATACACATATCTGTAATAATATTGATCACCTTTATGGTCCATAAGCAACCAAGTTTTGCGTCCGATTCGTTGAGCTAAACCCACCTTAACGGTTTGTTTGTCTTGAACTTTAAAGCTCTCTTTCTCAATGTCTACAATGTTAATTTGCATATTTCCTAATAAGGGATGAATATCCCCCACAGAAAAATGACATTTCCCCGATTCCACAATGAGACGATCTCTGGGAATTCGTACTTTCACATCATCTATTTTGACATCATAATACTTGCCCTTGATGCTTAAGATTAGACAACGTTTGCCTTCTCTTATTAAATACTCTTTCCCTGGGATTTCCCATTTGTCGTTAAGATGTTCCTGCGCTAATCTGCCATAAATCATTTTTTTCCGTCTAGACATACTTTTACCTCCTTTGACAAAATGTCTAGTGACTGATACTCATACCTATATTATACCATAAATATGCTGTTTTTAAAAATATATATGTATATTTTTATATCTGTATACTACTTAACTAAGTAATATTAAAAAACCCCTAGAACAATGTTCTAAGGGTTTTAAAACTACTTAAGTTTTTTTTGCTTGCATTCTCTCATAACAATTCTTGTATTTGGAATACCAAGCAATACAGATGGATAACTTGCATACATTAAGACATTGTCATCTCCCATTTTACCCAAATGCCAAGTCTTAATAAATTTAGAAACTTCTTTCTGTTTTCTTTTTACCTTAACGGCAACAACAGAACTTTGTTGAACATCTTGTTCATCATTATTTTGAAGTTCCGGAGATTTAGTTTCGTTTTCACTCGGATCACGACATTCATGAATTTCTATGTCTAGATAACTAAACCTAAGATCATGTCCAACTTCACTTCTCCCAGAATCATGCAAGACTCCGAATAAAATCTCTTTGCCAAGTAAAACGTTTTTTGACTTTTGAGCAAGTTCATCATCTTTAGAACATGAAAAGAGATAATAGAATTGATTTCCTCTAAAATCAAGAAGTAACCATACGGTTTCGCCTAGCTGTTCAACTAAACCTATTCTGATTTTAATTTTTTCTTCAACCCGAATCTCTTCTTGATCCATCTCCACAATGTGCATTTCCATTTCACCTACCGAAGGGTAAATATTACCCATGGAAAAATAGCACTTTCCAGATTCAATAATGATCCGATCATGTGGTATTTCTACCTCAAGCCCACCAAATTTTGCTTCGTACATTGTCTCATCTGTCGCTGTAATCAAACAACGGGATCCATTTTTCAATAGATTGGGGTATTCCGGTATGTTCCAAGCGTCTTCGCTATGATCTTTTACAAATCTTCCATAAATTTTTTTGTGTAACTTTTTCATTTTTTCCTCCTATTACATGTTGTCTTAACTATATTGATATAGTTAGAAATAATATACCCTTATTATACCACGTTTTCGGCTATTTTTCAATAAATTTATAATTAGCAAGAATATAAAAAAAGGAGTTAAAACTCCTTTTCTTTATTTTAATATTAGTCTTATATTTTTTCTTCAATACGAAGTAGTCTATTATATTTAGCCACTCTTTCAGATCTTGCAGGAGCTCCTGTTTTTAGTTGTTTTGTTCCTAAACCAACAGCTAAATCTGATATAAAAGTATCTTCAGTTTCACCTGATCTATGAGAAACTACTGCCCTATATCCTGCACTATATGCTAGTTTAATTGCATCTATTGTTTCTGTTACTGTTCCTATTTGATTTAATTTAATTAAAATTGAGTTACCTGCACCCATTTCAATTCCTTTTGCCAGTCTTTTTGGATTAGTAACAAATAAATCATCTCCTACTAATTGTATTCTGTTTCCTAATCTTTGAGTTAGTTTTACCCAGCCATCCCAGTCTTCTTCTCCTAATCCATCTTCTAATGAACTAATAGGATATCTATTAACTAAATCTTCCCAATAATCTATCATTTCATCTGTTGTTTTAAATATTCCTGCCTTAGGTAATCTATAACCACCATCAACTTGCCATTCTGTAACTGCACTATCAATAGTTAGCATAAAGTCTTTTCCTGGCTCATATCCTGATTTATTTATAGCTTCCATAATTAATTTTAAAGCATCTTCATCATTTTCTAAATTAGGAGCAAATCCGCCTTCATCTCCTATTCCAGCAGATAAATTTCTTTCTTTTAAAATCTTCGCCAAATTATGATAAACTTCAGCACACCATCTTAAGCCTTCTTTAAAACTTGGTGCCCCAACAGGCATAATCATAAATTCTTGAATGTCTACATTATTACTTGCATGTTCACCACCATTTAAAATATTCATCATAGGAACTGGTAATACATTTCCATCTCCTAAATATTCATATAACTCTTTACTTTGTAATTTAGCCAAAACTCTAGCTACAGCCATAGATATTGATAGTAATGAATTTGCTCCATATCTGTCTTTATTCTCTGTTCCATCTAGTTCAATTAACTTATTATCTAATTCTTGTTGAGAATTAAATTCAAAATCCTTTAAGCCATTCCATAATTCATTATTTACATATCCAACTGCTTTTAAAACACCTTTCCCTAAATATCTACTCTCATCCTTATCTCTTAATTCTAATGCTTCAAAAGCTCCTGTAGAGGCTCCTGAAGGCACAGCTGCCATCTCAGTCAATCCTTGTATTGTAACTTCTGTTTCTACCGTTGGATTACCTCTAGAATCTAAAATTTCTCTAGCATGTATTCTTTCTATTTTGTACATTATTCCTCCTTAAATAATTAATATTATTTGTTTATAATATTCAATTATTATATTTTTTATTTTTATGTTTTTTATTATACCTATAGATAATATATCAAAAGCAAAGATAAAAGAAAAGACATATTCTAAATTGTATTAATACTTTAATATAAAAAAGAGGGGGAAATTTATCCCCCTCTTTCTAATTAAGTTTAACTTCATGTTTTTACTATATGCTAGCTTTTAGTTAGACCCCACGAGTCTACTCTTGTTACTTCATCTGATTTAAGTATGGTAACTTTATCAGAATTAATTTGTAACTCTTCATCCAGTAATTCAGTAAAGGCTATTTTTGCTTCATTGCTACCATGAGTTAGTACTACAGAACCTAAATTGTCGAATTGATCTACCAATTTTAAGAGTTCATCTGCATGTGCATGAGCACTAAACTCACCTGTGCTTAACACTGTAGCTTTTTTAACAACAGTTTCACCACAAACTTCAAGTTCAGAATCATTTTCTGCTTCAATCAATCTTCTTCCTAATGTTCCTTCAGTACAATAACCAGTAAAGATTATTGTAGAACTTCTTTGTTCAACCATATTCCGCAAATATGTGTTACATGGTCCGAACGATCCATTCCCAGAGGAAGCTACTATAATAGCAGGCATAACTGATTCATAAACTCTTCTTCGTTCTTCTTGAGCTTTTTCAAACCTACTTTCACCAATAAGATAAAACTGATTTGGTAAAAAGTTCTTATTTTTCTTGATCCCTAATTTGCCTTCTCTAGCAAGTTTAAGATATCTTTTAGCCAATGCACCATCACAATAAATATTGTAATAATATGGTATATGTCCTTCAGATTGCAAGCGTTTAAGAGTTAGTAAAACATCCTGTGTTCTACCTAATGAAAAAGCTGGTAAAAGAATTTTTTGTTTCTTGTTTATCGCTTTTATAATCTCTGCGAAAAAAACATAATCAATTTCATCTTGCATGGAATCTCCATACGTTGTTTCAATAACTAAGTTTATTCGCTTTTGAAATAATTTAAACGGTAAACGTTTAGAAGTTTTAAAAAATCTATTATCTTTCTTATAGTCACCTGAGAATAAGATATTAATATCATTATATCCCTTATATGAACATTTCATGTAAACCATGGCTGCTCCAAATAGATGACCATTTGGCAAAAAAGCTACTTCTATATTTGGTGTTATTTGTTTTAACATTTCAAAATCGCATCTTTTTAATTTACGACTTACTTGATCCACATGAATTTCTTCATATAGTCTTCCATTACCCCCATTGTTCTTGCCATTCTTGGCTTCTCGACACATAATCCGAAAATTATCTTCAAGAGAAATAGGAATAATCTCTGCTGTTACTTTTGTGGAA
Organism: uncultured Lachnospiraceae bacterium; assembly: GCA_964616165.1. Classification (GTDB taxonomy): domain Bacteria; phylum Bacillota; class Clostridia; order TANB77; family CAG-508; genus CAZCCM01. The sequence goes on along the minus strand of CAZTTS010000013.1, from coordinate 1,914 downwards.
AAAATCTTCCCCTTGTATCCTTTTTTTACAAGTAATGGTAATCGGCCGATATGGTCAATATGAGCATGTGTAATTACACAAGCATCCAATTCTTCAGGTACAAAATGAAAACTTTCATTTTTATCTTTGTATTCTTTTTCAATAAAAGAACCACAATCCACAATGACTTGTTGTCTATCACCATCCGGTAACCGTAAAGTTACTAAAGTGCACGATCCTGTTACATCATCTGATTGAGTTGATAACTCAACAAAAAAACCACCATTTGACATGTTGTCTCCTCCTTAATTTTAAGTTAAGTCTACAAAATATTGTAAGACTTTAATTTCTTATATTACTATAAAGTAATTGTAACACAGAAGAACATATCAGACAAGAAAAAAACAACCTTATTATTTTAGGTTATTCTTAGTTCCTTTATTCCATATTTATCTTGACTTTAAATGTAATTTTATCTTTTAAAATTATATTTTATTTCTTTTATTTTTCTTTTTTATTTATTCTTTTTTTTGTTTCTCTTTTTGTTGTTTTTATTATTTTTTCTTTTGTTTTTTTATTTTTTGTTTCTTTTTTTGTTGTTTTTATTATTTTTTCTTTTGTTTTTTTATTTTTTGTTTCTTTTTTTTATTTAGATAATAATTTAAATTTATATAAAATATTAACTAACTTTTCTGATTTAACTAAATATTCTATATCATCTTTAATTACTACCTTGCTTTTAAAAATTAAAACAATATATATTAATACTCCAACTAGTACTGCAATTAAAGTTGATATTGTATTACCCGTAATATATTTCATACCTATATATGAAGCATAAACTATTGCTCCCATAAAGGCAGAAATAATAATTGGTTTAAATACATTCTTAAAAAATTTCATTTTAATATCTACTTGTTTTCTTAAAACAGCATATAGAATAATAAAGGTAATTAACTGACATATAATTGAACTTATTGCTGCACCATAAATATTAATACTAGGATTTTGAACTAAAATAATATTTAAAACTATTTTTACTATTGCTCCAACAAGTAGTGCCATCATTGGTGTTAATGTTTTTCCTATTCCTTGAAGTGATCCACTCATTGTTTGATTATATCCTATAAAAATCATAGCAATAGAAAGCATCATCATAACATACATTCCATCTGGTGCTGTTGGATAAAGCATTTGTAGAATTGGACTAGCAAGAGCAATAAGTCCTGCAGCACAAGGTAATATTATTACTGTTGAAATAAACAATGAAGACTTAATTCTATTACTAATTTCTTTTTCATTTTTTAAAGCTTTAGCAGAAGCAAGTGATGGAACCAAAACAGTAGATAAAGCTAAATTAACAGCTAATGGAAGCATTGTTATTGTTTCTATCTTTCCTAAAATTCCTTGCATTTCCATTGCTTTAGCTTCTAATTCAGTCTTAATATGTATAATATTTGCAAAAGCTTTTTGTATTCCTCTACTGACAGTTGCAGTATCTATTACATTATTTAAAACAGATATAATTGAGCTTGTTGTAATAGGTATTGAATATTTTAAAACTCTTGATAAAAGAGTTGAAGTTTTTATACTATCTTCTTTAGATTTTTCGTCTTTTTCTACTCTTAATCTTTTTCTAAAATAATAAATTATTAAATATATAAATGTTATTATAATAGCAACTGTTGCAGAAACATTTGCTGCTGTTGCCATTATATGAGGTTCTTTACCAATTACTGCATAAACAAAAGTTATTGATAAAACAGCATTTAACAATTGCTCTAATATTTGAGAAACTGATGTTGCTGTCATATTTTCCATTCCTGTAAAATATCCTCTTATCATTGAAGAAGCAGAAACAAAAACAATTGCAGGTGCTAATACTTTAAATATAGATGCAAGGTCTGGAACATCTAATAAATTAGTAGCAATATA
>CAZTTS010000012.1:19493-30758 GCA_964616165.1 uncultured Lachnospiraceae bacterium | reverse complement strand
ACTAAATCACAAAGACTACCTAGTAGATCTGTTATTCTTCTAGGAGTAGTTCCTAAAGAACTTTCTTTTTCTTTTTTGTTTTCTTTAATTTTTTCTCTTAATTTCTTTTCTTTTTCTTCATCACTTAAACATTTAAATTCATTATCTGCATAATATTTTAATTTTATTTCATTTGGAGTTCCTACTAATCTATCAGTATAGCCTATTGCAACAACAGGGTCAGCAAGTTCCCATATATGACCAACAGGATCTTTAAAAGCACCATCTCCAAAAACTAATACTTGTGGAGCAACTCCTGTTTTTTCTTTAAAATTCTCTTGTATTTCTAAAACAAAAGAATCAGATGATCTAGGGAATAGCTTTAATGAATCTGGTGTAGCCATATTCGAACCATATAGCCCATATTCCTTATTATACCCACTATTATTTATTGGAGTATTCATAATATCTGCTAGAGTATATACTTTTTTTGCTCTATTTTTAGTAAATAGATCTTTTAATCTTTCTCTATCATGAACATTTGCAATTAATATTTCATCATTTAATTTTAAGATTTCTAAAGGATTATTAGTTAAATATATACTTATATTGTTATTAACAGCAAAACTTTTATATAATTCAATATAGTCTAAATTAGTAAAGTCATGCAAATAGCCACCATCAGTTAAATCATAATATTCTTTTTCGGTTAAAATATCTGTTGAAGTAGAAATATTATGTTTTAAAATAGTTTCTTCACTCATAAGGCGATTACCAACTTCATCTTGTGGAAAATTCAAGAAAACATTAATTTTTTTCTCTGTCATAGCAAGACCTTTTAAAATTAAAGAAAATCTATTTCTTGATGTAATAGGAAAAACAATAGCTAGACTTTCTCCAAACATATTTGATGCAAAATCTCTAATATCATTAACAGTACAATAATTTCCTTCAGCTCTAGCAAGTAAAGATTCAGTTATTCCAATAACATCTTTTTCTTTTAGTTCTAAATTATGTTGTTTAACAGTATCTAGTACTGAATCAACAGTAATATTAACTAAATCATCACCTTCTTTAATAATTTTCGTCCTAACACCATATGCAGCAGTCCCTACAGTTCTTTTCATATTTTCTCCTTAAAAATTAAATACACTTCGATTATATTGTAAACTTTTAGTTATTACAAGAAAAATATTAAGATATTTTTTTATAAATTTAAAAATTTATTTTTAAAAAAGATAGAGAGAATATATATTTTTTAAGTCTTAAAAAAGCACTAAAAATATATTACATATTCCTTACAAATAAATACTAAATAATGAGTTTTAAATTCCTTTGTGATATTCTAAATATATAAGGAAGTGTGCGAAAATAGAAGGAATATTTATGCCGAAGAAAATGAAGAATTCTAAGAAAAAACAAGCATATAAAAACACTAATAATAAGAATACAAGAATATACCTTGTAATTGGAATATTGGTGTTATTATTATTGCAATTTATTGCTCTTGGTTTATCTCGTGCACAAAGATTAATTGAAATTGAAGTTACAGTAAAAGATAGTGAAAATCTTGTAGCAGACCAAAATATTATATTAAATGCTATTGACTCAGGAGACAGTGGTCATTTTATATTGCTTCCAGAAAAAGTTAATAGTGTGTATACAATAGGATACCATGTAGAAAACACAGAGATTTTAGATATTAATCCAGATGATGAAGAAACAGATGGAGAAATATACGATTATTCTGTTTTAAATGCAGGAGACAAGATTTTCTTAAATGAAGAAGAACTAGCAAATAGAGAAGTTGAAATAACAGTTGAATATAATTCAAAAGTATCTCAAGACAGTACATTTAATGAGAAAGTATATTATAGAGATCTTTATGAAAATGATTATATTGAGAGTGAAGATATACTAGGAAATATGTTGTTAAAAGCCTATATGCCATTAAATTTAGAGTTAGAAATTGGGAATCAAATACCTTTAGAAGTAGATTCTTTAGTAAATGATAATATAGATGAAAATCATGAAGTAGATAAAATCATGAAAATAGATCTTACACTAAATGATGAGGAATTTGATTTTTCTAGACTTGAAGAAGATCTTACAATATTAATAAATCCTGTAGATTTAGATAAAGTATATTCTGCTTACTCTATAAATAAAAAGAGTGAATATATTGGACAAGAAGATGTAAAAGATGCTTTAGGAAATCCTATAAACACCTTTAATATAGACGAAATAACAGAAACATATTTTAACACAGAAGAATTAAGTATAAGAATTAGAGAAGTTGAATATTTAGCAATTATATCAAGAGATAATGATTATAAAAATACGATACCACCTAGAGGTGGTGGTATGATGCCAATGGGTATGGAAATACCTGAAAGTTTTGACCCAAATACTAGTACAGATACTTGGGATGGCAGTGTTTCAACAAGCTTTTTAGGAAATGGTCAAGCAAATAATCCGTATTTAATTACATCAGGTGCAGATTTAGCATATTTAAGAAATCGTGTTAATGCTAATGTAACCTACGAAAATCAATATTTCCAATTAACAAATAATATTGATTTAGATGGCAGAGAATGGGAACCAATAGGAGAATACAATAGACCATTTAGAGGAAATTTAGATGGTGGTGGAAGAACAATTAAAAATGGGATAGTAATAGCTTCTGGTAGTTTACCAGGCAATACTAATGGAAATGTTCTTTCTTTTGGTTTTTTTGGTTCAATAGGTGGTGGAACAAATGCTAATAATAGGCAAGTAATTGAAAATCTAGAATTAGATAACATAATAGTAGAATCGAGATTTTCAGGGAATACAGCAAATCGAACAACAGACAGAATGTTTGGAATTAATTTAGGAACATTAACAGGAACTATGTTCCAAAATTCTACAATATCTAATGTTAATGTTAGAAATATGGATGTACATCATACTGGTTATTCAATGTCAGTAAGATCATATAGATTCCAATATTTAATAGGAGGATTAGTTGGCGAAGCTATAAGACTTCCTGCTAATGCCTCAGACCCAGGTGTTAATTTAAGATATAGAATTGAAAATTGTGTTGTTGATGGATATATTAATATGAGTTCTGCTACTGCAAATAGTGCAGGTTCAGCAGGACAATTTGCAGTAGCTGGTATTATTGGTAGAATTAGATATCAACCAGTTTGGCCAGAAAACTGTGTATATATAGGAGAGATTTATTCGACCCATTCTTTTATAGGGCCTATTTTTGGACAATTAAGACAAGCTTCAAATCCTAGTACTGATGCTAATAGAGAAACTCTTTGGCAAGGTAATGATGGAGGAAATCTTACTTGTACAAGTAGCTATAATTCGTATAGAGCATATAACACAACTTTCACAAATACTATAATTTCAGGTACTTCAACTGCTAGAAGAAGTACAACTCAATCGAATATAGGTTATGTGCAAGGTGTTAACAAAGGTATTTATCAGAGTAATAATAACACTCTTTTAAATTCTCTTAATCAAAATTCTGCAAGTAGTAGTGTTAAATGGCAATATAGTACACAAAATCGTTTTCAATTAAGACCTAGACTAAGGGCATATATTGATGAAAATCCTGAAAACACTTTTCGTATTCAAGTAGATGATAGTTATTATTCTGCTACTCCATATACATATCAATGGATAGTTAATGGTGTAACGAGCAGTAATACATCAACAATATATGTTCATACACAACCAAGTTTTGATGTAGATTTAGATATAGTTGTAAGGACAAGAGATACTAATGGATATATTTCTATATATAGATTTATAATACCAAGATTATATGTAGAAATAACTTTTAATATTAATTATAACCAAAATACAGCAGAAGCTGTTCTCTCTGGTACAGGTTGGTATTTAACGGGATATAGTGATTATTCTTTCCAATGGTATCAAGAAGATATATCTGGTTATGAAGAAACAGCGATTGTTGGTGCAGATACAAGATTTATAACTGGATTAGATACAGCATATGATTATAAATTAATAGCAATTAATAATGCAATACCACAACTGTCTGTTGAAGGCGGATTTGAATATGCAACTAGAACTGTTATATATGTAAGTTCAAGTGGAAATAATAATAATAATGGATTAACTCCAACAACACCTGTAAGAGATTTTGCAAATGCATATGGAAAACTGCCAACAAATGGTACGAGAGATACTAATGTTATTGTTGTAATGAATAGTATTACAGATAATGCATTATTTACAGGTGAGAATACTACAACATATAGAAGAGATGTAACAATAACTGGTACATATAAGAAAACGAATTATCCTGCACTAATAAGGCTTAATGGTTCATCAACATATAAATATATGAATGGTGATACAACATTTATGTATTTAACTATAAATGGAAATAATGATCAGCTATACTGGTATTTACAAGGATATAGTTTAACAATTGGCGAACAAGTTACAATGACAGGATATACTACTGCTAATACAAACCAAGGATTGATTACAGGTAATGCTCCAGGTTTTCATATATTTTGCTCGTGGCATAGATATAATTATGCTACTCTTCCAAGGAATAATCCTAAAGTTTTAATTAAATCTGGAACATTTGGAAGAATTGTTGGAGGTGGTTCTCCTGGAACAAATGCTGTAGCAAATCTTCAAAATACTACTTCTAGAAATTTCATTGGTTCAGCAGAAGATCCATTTAATATAGAAATTACAATAGATATAGTAAATAGTACTAAAGCATCTACACATGCTTATGATTTAAACTTACTTGTTGGTGGTTCAGCTGCTGGAAATAATTATTCAAATGTTGTTCATAATATAAAAGCTGGTAGTGTAGGAAGAGTATTAGGTGGAGCAATTGGAGATTCTTCTGTAAGACCAAGCAATTGGAATTATCCACTAAATACTTTTATGGGAACAGTTGAGATTAATATATCTGGTGGAACAGTTGTAGAACTTTACGGTGGTTCACTTGGAAGAAATATGTCAGCATTAACTAATAATTCAACTATAATGTGTGATTCATATTTTTATGGAGTAGTTGAAATTAATATATCTGGTGGAGCAATATCTGGTGATATATATGGAGCAGGAGCTGGACGGAGTGTCTGGATATCACGCAAGTTCATCTGATGCTTATAGATCATATGGGCAACCATATGATACTGAAATAGACATTAATATTTCAGGAGGAACAGTAACTGCTGATATATATGGTGGTGGTTATGGTTATACAAATTATTTAACTGAAAGAGTTACTCAAGCAGATGCTGGAACTCTTTATGGAGATTCATATATAAATATAAGTGGAAGTCCAACAGTTACAGGTGCAATATATGGTGCTGGAAGAGGATACAATTTAAGCACAAAACCTTTAATTGCAGCATTAATTGGAACTTCAAATATAAATATTGATGGAGCACCTACTTTATCTGGAGTTATATATGGTGGTGGCGCTGGACTTAGTCAATATCCTAATATGGCAAAACTTACAGGAAAATCAACAATTAATCTAGAAACTTCAACATCAATAAGTATTTATGGTGGTGGAAACATTGCTCCGACAGAAACAAATACTGAAATAAATATTATAAGTGGTACACATACTCAAAACATTTTTGGTGGAGGAAATGTTGGAGTTGTTAATGGCAGTACAGAAGTAAATCTTTTAGGAGGTACATGTTCTAATATTTATGGTGGTGGAAACCAAGCAGATGTAACAACATCTAATGTAAATTTAGAAAGTGGTACTGTAACAAATGTATATGGTGGAGGAAATAGAGCAGGTGCTACAACAACAAATATAGCTTTAGATGGAGCAAATGTTACTACAATTGTTGGAGGTTCTAATTTAACTGGAACTGTTCAAACATCTAATATAACTGTTGTATCTGGTACTGCAACTGAAGTTTATGGTGGAAACAATCAAGGTGGAACTACTAATGTTTCTAATGTATTAGTTCAAAACGGAACAGTACCTAGTGTGTATGGTGGTGGAAATCAAGCAAACTCTGGAACAACTAATGTGACAGTTACAAATGGAAATATAACTAATGTATATGGTGGTTCTCGTTCAGCAAATGCAACTAATACATATGTAAATATTCAAGGTGGAACTATTTCTCAAAGTGTATATGGTGGTTCAAATACATCTGGTACTGTTACAACATCTAATGTTTTAGTAACAGGTGGAACAATGCAAAATGCATTTGGTGGAAATAATGCTGGAGGTATTACTAATACTACTAATGTTACTATTAATTCGGGAACTTTAACTAATATATATGGTGGTTCTAACTCGACTAATGCAGGAAATACTAATGTAGAAATAAATGGTGGATCAATTAGTGGTAATATATTTGGGGGTTCTAATGTAATTGGAACTGTTCAATCATCATCGGTTGTAATTAATGATGGAATTGTAAACAATGTATATGGTGGAAATAATCAAGGTGGAACAACTCTAACTCCAAATGTTTATATAGAAGGTGGAACTATTTCTACAGTTTATGGTGGTGGGAATATGGCAACAGTGCCGACTACCAATGTTATAATAAATGATGGAGAAATAGAAACTATATTTGGTGGTGGAGATGCTGCAGAAGTTACTAATAATACTAATGTAGAAATATATGGTGGATATATTACAGACAATGTATATGGTGGAGGAAATGAAGGAATAGTAAGAGGTTCTACTTTCTTAAGAATAAAGGATGCAGAAATAGAGGGTTCTGTTTATGCTGGTGGAAATGGTGTTACTGCAATAGTATATAATAATACAAATATTAGTGTAGGAAAAGGAGCTATAATTGGTTCAGAAGAATCAAGTATACCTTCACAAGCATGTGTATTTGGTGGAGGAAATGCTGCTGCAACAGGACTAGAAAATGTTAACAATTCTCATGCAACTGTTAATATTGTTGGTGGAACAATATATGGAAATGTATATGGTGGAGCAAATACATCAGTTGTTTATGGTGCTACTAATGTAAATATTGGAATAAATGTAAGTAGTGTTTCAGGCTTAGAAAAAGACAATATATATATTAGTGGAACTATATTTGGTGGAGGAGAGGCAAATGCATCAGGTTCTGAAATATATGACTTCTCATTTATTTCTGTTACTCAAGCTATTAATATTGTTATAGATGGTTCAGACCATACTTTATTTGATACAGAAGGTTCAGTATTTGGTTCTGGAAATGCTTCATCTACATCAGGTGTTTCTTCTATTTTAATTAGAAATTATGGTAAATTAAATTCACCTGGTAAAAATATTTCTCTACAAAGAGCACATTCAATAACTTTAGATAATACTCATATTTCTTTGTCTGGTGCAACTGACAGAACAAATGAGTATTCAAATGTTAATTTCTCTGTAAGTAGAGTTGATCATTTAAAAGTAACAAATAATTCCACTATCTATATGGCTTATGGTGCTAACTTATTAAAAGAACTTTCTTCTTTAGTTACAGCATCTGGCTCAACATTACAACAAGTAAGTATTGACGAAGAAACTGGTGCAACTACAAGAAATGTAGATAATAGAATATTTATGCTTGAAGGAAGAAATTTAAATATTGCAACAAATGAGTCTGTTACGGCATATGGAAAAGTTAATGGAATGTCTTTCTTAGGACTTTATACAAGTAGAACAAATCCTAATACATCAACAGGACTTTATCACCATTCATATAATAATGGAGATTATATTTCTAATCCTGGTACTTTTTCATATAATTCATATGTTTTAGCACAACATAAACCTAATCATGATATAACTGTTGATGGTTTTTATACAAATATAAATGAAGAAGATTATATAAAAAGTGAATATGTAGGAGTAACTCCAGAAGATGACCTGTACTATATTTGGCTTGTTGGAGAAGCACTAGATGTTACAACTTTTGAGATAACTCTAACTGCATCAAAGTATGCAACTTTAGGTACTTATGAGTTACCTTTAACAGGTTTTTCAACACCAAATACTACATATAGGATGTTTGGTTTTTCTGTTGGCATGGAGTCTGGAATAGAATTAGTGCATGTTAATGATATAGAATCTGTTGCTTCAACAGAAGAATTAGCAAATTCATTGTTTGGATTAGCTTTAAAAGCTAGTAGAACTGGTTGGAAAACAGTTGGTTCTACTAATTATTATACTAGAGATGGTGGTAAATACGATGGAACAAATGAGTATCGTTCAGAAGACTCTACTGCAACACCATCATTCTTATTCTATTTATACCATTCACAAAACTTAACACTAGAGCAAGACTTAGGTGAAGCAACTATAAGATGGCAAGTACTAGTACCTATTGATGATTTAAATTATGATGTAAAATATATAGACATTAAAATAGAAATGGTAACAGCTCTTTATCAAGATGACTTCTATGAAGCTTCTATTACTCCTGGTAAAGAATTTGCACTATTTACAACAACTGAAACTAATATTACAACTAGATCAATGTTTTCGTCTTATTTCTCTTTAATGATACCAGAATTTTCTGAAAACAAACATTATGATGATTTTCTAGATTATCACAGAGTAATAGTTTCAAGATATGAAAATGATAATCCATTTGTATATCCTGCAGGAACAAAACTTACTATGTTAGATCTCGTTAATAATAAGACATATTATTATATTGTGTCTCCGGTTGATGTAGCTAATAGTAAATATATTTATGCTTTGTCTGACTTTATAGAGATGGGCACAACAAATAAGATGTATAATGAAGCTATAGCAGCACTTCAATATGTAAGAACTGCACAAGACTTAGTTTATGAAAACTTCATATTCCACACATCTTTTGAAGATGCTAATATTAATACAGATTCTATTAAAAACTCATTATGGATGGAATTAAGAGATGATACTGAGCAAACTCATATAGGTGTTTTAGGTATTGCTAGAGATAGAACTAAATATAGTATTTATTCAAATAAAGATTCTGTAATTAATTTAACTGCTACTGTTTCACCGACAACAGTGTATTTGGGAGATAAATGTAATCTTGATGTATCTACATCATATGAACAAATAGTTGTGGATGGAGCTATAGTTAGTGATACTACTTTCTTTGACCAACAAATGGGACTTAGAATAAGTATTATAGATCATGAAGGAAATCAATTAGGAATAGATTCATTACTTGGTATTAGATTTAAACTAGATAATGAATACTATACTCCTAGAGTAGATGGTTCTGTTAGAATAAAAATAGCAGATACAGTATCAAATGTTTTATCTAGAATAGAAATTGATACTACATATAATAAAACATTATCAACTGATGACTATACAATTCAAATTGAATCTTTTGGTTCTCCTGACGGAATATACTATGGTGATATTGTTTCACAAATTATTACAAAAGATGTAAGAATAGTAAATAAAATATTTGGTTTAAAAGTTGAAACTTTAGATGAAATGATAGTAGTAGATAAGGAAACCGGTATTACAGAATATGGTACAAAAGCTCTAAATGTATACACAGATTATCAATCAGGACTTGCTAATCCAAGGCTTAATATGCATTTAGAACGCAGGAAATATGATTCAATTTACCAAAGAGAATATGAAAAAGTAGATTTAGCTGACTATATAACTACAAATCTTACAGAAGCAAGTCAAACATTGGAGTATGTAATGTCAACAGCTCCAGTTAATGGAAGAAGAACATCATTCTTAACTTTAGATGAAAATCTAGTTTCAGGAACATATAGATTTGTTGTGTCATTGTATGATGGCACAAACTTAATAGGAACAGCATACGAATATTTAATTATTAAATAAAAAAATAAAGAAAAAATACAAAGGGAAAAATAAATGAAGCGAGGAGTAGATAAAGTAAAAAAACACAATTCAAATGTTTTTGCATATATTGTAAGGGCTTTACTTATAATATTTATTGTAGCTATTTTATATAATCTATTTCTTTTAGCTTTTTCTGCTAAAACAGATAAAGAAGCTAAATATGTTTTTGGCTTTCGTGCCTATGTTATTACAACAGACAGTATGAAACCTAATTTAAGGGTTGGAGATATTGTTATTATTCAAAAAACTGAGAATGATGATTTAAGTGTAAATGATGTAATTACATATAGATTATCTAATGACTTAGAAAGAATTACACATAGAGTAGTAGACAAATCAACAGATATTTATGTAACTAAGGGAGATAATAATAAATTAGAAGATAAAAATATAGTTAGATACGAAAACATTGAAGGTAAAGTAATTTTTAAAATCCCATTTATTGGGAAAGTATTTTTAAAAGTAGAAAATGTTTTCTATGTTATTTTCTTAAGTATAATTATTTTAACAATATACTTATATCAAAGAAGACTAATGAATAAAAGTGAGATAAGACGAGCTAAAAAAAGATATGCTGACTCTTTAAGAAAAGAAGCAAAAGATGAAAAAAACTTGAGAAATGACATGGAAAAGGAAGTTGATGAGACACAAAAAAAAGAATTAGAAAAAGAATCAAAAAAAGAAATAAATACAGAGAAAAAGATTAGAATTAAAGAAGAAAGAAAAGAGTCTAATACAGAAAATAATACTAATCAAGAAAAGGAAAATTAAAATAGAAGAAATAGAAAAAACAAGCAAAAAGAGCAATAAGGCTAATAAGAGAAAAAATAAAGTATCAATAAAGCAGATATTAAAACGATTCCTTTGGTTTATAGTGTTCTCTTTTATTTTCTATAATAATATCTATCAATTTACACAAAATAGAAGTGTGTTTAAAAAGAATATATTTAATACAAAGCTATATCATATGCAAGAAAATACAATGAAGAATACCATAAGTATAGGGGATGTAGCCATTGTAAGTACAAGAAAACAAGAATATAAGAAAGATGATATTATTCTTCTTCAAGATCAATCTGGCGTTAAATTAGAAAGAATAGCAGATGTATTTATTAATGATACAACAAATACAGAAAATACAGCTAAAATCACAAAAAGCTATCTTACAAAAGCAGATGAAGCTTACTATTATAATAATTTTTTAATTGATGAAGATATGGTTATAGGTAAATATATTTTTAAAATTGCTAAAATTGGATGGTTATTAGAAATAGCAAGATCTAGAACAACTACTATTGTTATGATTATTATATTAGCAATTGTTTTATTCTTACTTTTACAAATCAAACAATATAATCCAAGTAGAAGTAGTCGAGAAAACAAACAAATGTCTTTATTTTCTCAAATTAAATTGATTTTTAATAAAGAAGATAGAAAGACTAAAAGGA
>CAZTTS010000012.1:8577-19393 GCA_964616165.1 uncultured Lachnospiraceae bacterium | reverse complement strand
TTATTTTCTCAAATTAAATTGATTTTTAATAAAGAAGATAGAAAGACTAAAAGGATTAAATTTAAGCATAGTAGGAAGGTGCAAAAAGAAGAAGTAAATCAAAGATTAGAAGCTAGAAGAAATCGTAATAAAAAATTAAAAATGAAGAAGCAAAGTCATGAGAAGGACTACAATAAAGAATAATAAACAATAAAATTAAACAATAAAACAACAATAAAATTCAACAATAAAATTCAATAATAAAATAATAAAAAACAAACAATTATAAATTGTTTGTTTTTTAAATCTTATAATTTTTAAATCTTATAATTTTTAAATCTTATAATTTTAAAACTTAATATATAATTTTAAAACTTAATATATAATTAAAAACTTTTAAACAGATATTAAAAATTAAAAAAATCTGTTTTATTTGTTTTCATTGGTGGTATTTTATACATAATATCAAAGAAATAGAAATCATCTAATTCATTGTATTCTAAACAAGATAAATAAACATCTAATTGATTTAAATTATTGCAAGATGAAATAATAGCAGGATGTAGCGCTGAATTAAAGAAACATTCAAAAGCTAAATCTAGTGCTCCTTTAAAAGACATATTTTCTCTATCTTTTGCTAATTTATATGCTTCTCTAAATCTAGCAATTGGAGCATTCTTATAATATTTTATAGGTTTGGTAAACATTTTATCTACAACATCCCATACATCAGTATATTTATCAGGATTTGCTTTTAAAATATTATTTAATTGTTTAAATGTATAAGGAAGCACAACGGTTTTATCTTGTTCAGATATAATTAGAGTATTTTCTATTAAATCTTTATGTCTAACTAAATCAGGATCTATTTTTCTTTCTGGCATTCCAATAGGACGCTCTTTTTCCTCTTTTTCAAGCTCTTTAGCCACAGAAGATACTGTATCTTCAATAGAAGTAGTCTCATCTTCAATATACACAATATTTTGAAATTCAGGTGTTGTTTCTTTTAAGAAAGCTTCGATTTCTGTTGTATTTATAGAAATTTGATTACTAGCTTCTCTATAGAAATTATTATATTCATCAATTTCTTCAATTAATTCTGCAACAGTATAGTTACTAGCAGTATCGGCTAATCTTTTTATATGTACAAATATTTTTTCGTATTCGGTAATATTTTCATTTGATTTTAAAAGCATTTCATTAACTTTATTAGATTTTAAGAAATATAATTCCATATTTTTGGTATCTTTATTAACATCAATATCTGTAGCTAATTCTTTGAAATATTTTAAAACTTGAGTTGAAAGATTTTTCTGCATATTAAGAGATGAATTGATAAAATCCAATTCTTTTTGAATGATTTCTATGAGTTTCTTTTTAGTATTGTCATCTTTAGTAATAATAATCAAAAGCAACCTCAAATACGGCTTTATATATTGATAATTATATCAAAGATCAAGTATCATCAAAAGTTGAAGTAAAAAATGTAATAAAAAACACACACAAATGTTGTAAAGAATTAAAAGTAAAATCAATGCTTTTTATTGATAAACGAATTAGTATATGATATATTTTATACATAGTAGTATGTAGTAAGTACATATCTTTAGATAAGGAGAAAATCATGAAAATAATAAAGAATATACTTATAGTGATTTATGCTTTAATAGCTATATTTGCAACAGTTTGCTTGCTTTCTATAAATCAATATAGAGTTACTGAATTAGGAGAATATACTTTTATTTATGTAGATAAACATACAAATTCAGATACTTTTGCTAAAGGTGATTTAGCGGTTGTAAGTTCAGATTATGAATTGCAAGTTGGTGATGAAATATTCTTTTATAACGCTTATGAAAAAAATGTGCATCCAGTAGTGGGCAAAATTATGGCTGAAGAAGTTATTACAGAATATGAGACCACATATACTCTAGATAATGAAAAAGCTTTATCTAGTCAGTTTGTAATAGGTAAGGTTGAAGACTCTATAAGAGTCCCATTTGTGGGATCTGTTATGAAAATATTAGAGTCACAATGGGGATTCTTGTTTTTAATAGTTTTACCTGTGTTATTGGCGTTTATTTATGAAATATATTCAATACTAGTTGAATTAAAAGCATCTAAAAAACAAACAAAAAAATCAGAATCAACAGAGCAGGATGAATAAAACAAGAAGTAGTCTTGTTAACAATGATATCAAAGGAGAATTATTAATTTTGATAAGATGACTAAAAAAAACACAAAAATATTACTTTTGATTTTAAGCTTAATTTTAATACTTATAGCAATTTTTAAAATATCCCAGACCTATTCAGTTTTTTATAGTATGCTCGAAGGAACGGCAGAAATACAAATAGGAAAATGGGATATATTAGTTAATAACACCCAAGTTACTACTGATTATGAAACGACTTTTACAATGGATGCATTAGATTTTTCTAGCAGTGTTAATGTAAAGAGTGGGAAAATAGCACCAGGATTGTATGGCACAGGAGAAATAAGTATTATACCAGAGGATGTAGATGTATCGTTTAGATATGATATTTTTGTAGATAAAACAGTAGTAGAAAACGAACAAATAGAAATTGCAGATTTAGTTGTAAAAAACAAGGTTAAAAACTTAATTTTAACAGATGAAAACACATATACAGGTGTTGTGCTATTGTCTGATTTAACAGTAAACTTTGAAGATGTTATTGAACTTAGAGTAGATTGGACAAATGATGAAGATAATAATGAAGA
Source organism: uncultured Lachnospiraceae bacterium (assembly GCA_964616165.1). Classification (GTDB taxonomy): domain Bacteria; phylum Bacillota; class Clostridia; order TANB77; family CAG-508; genus CAZCCM01. The sequence goes on along the minus strand of CAZTTS010000012.1, from coordinate 16,672 downwards.
AGATACAATATTGGGTATAAATCCTATTACCGAAATTATGATTCCAATAACAATAAAATTTTCTCAATATTTAGGAGAAGCAATTAATGCAATATGATAAGGAAAAAGAAAAGGAAATTGATAAAACAATTAATAAAACAGTAAATATAGAAAATACAAGCAATAAAACTAAAAGAAAACTTAAACTATCAAAAATATTTTCATATCTTATATTTTTAATTTCACTAATTATAATTTTCTTTAGTAGCTTTTACTTAGTACAAACAAAAGTATTAAAGAAAAATTATGCGAATATATTTGGCTATACAATATTAGATGTAAAATCTGGTAGTATGCAAAAAGAAATCATGATAGGTGATTTAGTAATAGTAAAAATTTTAGCAAGTGAAAAAAATGCTGAAGAGAATATAGATAATAATGATATAGATAAGATTAAAGACAATATTAATGTTGAAGATATTATTACATTTATTAAAGAAGATTATTTAATAACACATAGAGTACTAGAAAAAAGAGATGAAGACATAATAACAAAAGGTGATGCAAACAATACTGAGGATGATCCAATATTATATAAAGACATAGTAGGTAAAGTTGTAAAAATCATTCCAAATATTGCAATATGGAAGAAAGTTTTCGCGGAAAAATCAGTTTTAGTACCTCTTTTGAGCGGAACTATACTTCTTGTTATTACATTAATGATTGATGATGGCAAAGAAACAAAGAAAGAGATAAATGGAAAAAAGAAAAACAAGATACAAAAAGGGAAACGCTTTAAATAAGAAAAAGATAGCTGGAACACTTATTTTTTTAATAATTGTTCTTGGTATTACACTATTAGTACTTCAAAGAACGGGAGCCATATTCCAGACCACAACAGAAAGTGAAGCAAGCTTAGATATAGCGTTTTACTGTATTGAAGAAGATTATCAAAGTATGACCTTAAAATTAGATGATATTATACCAAGAACTGCTCCATATACATATAATTTTTCTGTATCTAATAATAATGGAACGAAAAGAACAGAAACTAATTTAACTTATGATTTAACAATTAGAACAACAACTAATTTACCAATAAATTTTTCGCTATATGATACTAATAATGGAGCAACTTTAATTGGAATAGAAACGATTACACAAGACGATGATAACACATATTTTAGATATATTAATATACCACAAAGAGAATTTGGTTTTGTTAATAATCAAACAGATAATTATAGAATTAGTATAGTATTACCAACAACATATAGATCTGATGACTATCAAGATATAATAGAATTGGTAGAAATAAATGTTGATTCAAAACAAAAGATATAGTTTGAGCAATATTTAAATATAAAAAACTATATAATATAAAAAACTAAATAATATAAAAAAGCATAACTAATGAGAAAATATAAATAATTATTATGAATAAAGTGAAAAAAACAAATAATAGAAGATTTAAAAAAAGAAGAGACAAAAAAACAACAAATTATATATTAGTAGTTGTTGCTTTAATTATACTTTTGAGTACACCTTTGCTAATAACAATGTCTAGATATGCAATAGATTCAATAAATAATTATTTTACAAGAACTAGAGAATTTTATTTTTTATCAGACAAATTAACAACAGACAATTATGCATATATTATAGACAATTGGTCTGGAGTTGATCCATATACAATTGTTATAAATATGTCTTCAATGGAAAACAATTATTTAAAAACAGACTATGATATTGGATATAATATATCTTATACAGCATCATCAAATTTAAGTTGTCAAATTAGCAAAACATCAGGAACCATACCAAGCACAACAAATGAAGATTCATTTACATTAACTCTAACGCCAATAATATCATTATTTGATGGAGATTCTGTATCAGTAGAAATTACAACAGTTTCTACAACTGCATATGAAAAAACTTTACAAGCAAGATTTATTTTAAGAGTTGGACAAGAACAATTAACATTTTCAATAGTAGACAAGCCTCACTCACCATATGCTATAGTAAATATAACTAATTCATTATCATTCTATGTTGTAAGAACAGCTTTTAATGGTTATATAGTAGGGGACAGAATTAATATAGATACATATAAGGGATTAAGTGAAGTTAATAAAACAAGATGTAGTTCAGCAGAAGTTAAACTTACTTTTTCACCTTCCCAATTTGTTTTAGATATGACTAATCAAAATTATTTAGATGCCCTAGATGTTACATATCAGAATATTGGGGGATATAATCATATAAATAGTATAACATTTGCAGTACATGCCCTATCTTCAACAAATGTAATACTATATAAAACAGATGTTTTAGAAGATAACACATATCCAGCAGGAGGGTCACCTTTACCTGCAGTACAATTTCAAGTTATAAGATAAGGAGTAAAATGTCATACAATATAACAGAAGAATATTTTAAAAGATTAAATAATAGTTATAATGCTTATTTTAAATTAATTTTAGAAAACAGGTATAATAAACAAATTTGTGAAAGACTAATGGAAGTTTACATGAATATTCGTTATGGTATGGCTGAATATACCTCTAAAGGGCAATCTATAAAAAACAAGCTACTTGTAGAATTAAAAGAAAAGAAAACTAAATTATTAGAAGAGTTTCCGAATAAAGAAAAAGAGGTAGAAGAAATATATATTTTTTCAAGTTATGTTATAGATTTTGATAATTTTACGAATGAAAAATATTTAGAATATTTGAGAGAGTTAAAAGAAAAAGAACTTAAAGAAAACAAAGGTAAAAAATATCTAAAAACAAGTGAAAAAGTTGGGGAACTTGATGAAGTATATGAAGACCTAGTTATATTAAGAGAAAAACGTCTTGGAAAATCTATGCAAGATGATTTTGTTAAAGAATTAAAGGCAATGATAGCAGAAAACATAGATGACAAGATTGACCTATTAGCAAGAGCAAATAACAATAAAGACTTTTATTTAAGAATAACAGATTATCCTAAACATAGTAAAGTTAAAAGAGTAAAAATTAGATACAATTTAAATTTTCCTATGCTATATAGTATTAGTGCGATTGAACAAGTATATAGGGACACAATTATAAATGAAGATAAATTACTTTTAGCTTATTATTTAATATCAATTAGAGTACTAAATGATGTTATATTAGGTCAATTTAATAGAGAATATATTGTAGATTTTCCAGAATCAATAATAAACAAAACACAAAAAAGATCTAGACTTACAGGTATTTTAGATAATGATGTAATAAAAGAAAGAGTTTTTATTAAAATTACATATAGAGATTTTGAAAAGGAAACAGAATATATTTATTCGCTAATGAGAGAAGGATACAAGTTCGCTGTTGTTATAGATTCTACATTTAAGCCTGATTATGCAAGTTTGGAAAAACTAAATATATTTAAATATATAATTTTAAATAAGAATTTACCATCAAGTAAAGAAGTAAAAAATGTTTCTAGATTAAGAGAAAAATCAATAGAATTGGGTAATAATTAATTTATTATTAAACAATAAAATAAAAAATTACAAATAACAAAAGAAAAAGACAAAATAAACAAAAGAATAAGGGTAAAATATGAATACATACTTAAGATTTTTATATGAATTTTTAACACAATTTTTTGCAGGCTTTATAACTTTTTTTAGAGGACTTTGGGAAGGTTTAAAACAGATATTTAACTTCAAAGGTTATCAAGACATTATTAAAAATTACCAAAGAGACTTATCTGCTTCAGAATGGGTATTGGTTGTAATCGCTGTTGGAGTTGTATTAATTTTTGTTGCCATTCTTTCATTATTAATATTTTTCTTATTTAAAAAGAGAGTATTTTCAAGAAAAAAAGGTTTTAATCAACAAGAATTATTAGATGAAATTGCGATGTTACATAATAAGGTAGTGGACTTAGTAAAAGAAAAAGAAGATATTTTAGCTATGAAGGTTTCTCAAATGGGGCTTAGTCCTACTGAAAGTGCAACAATGGCAATAGATGGTGAAGTAACAGATGCTGAAGATGAAGATTTAGTAGATGGTGGAATTAGATTCCCTAAACTTAATGAGATTGATATTGAATATGCAAATTATAAAGTTAAAAACTATAATAATAATTTTACATTATCAGAACTTTGTGAAGCTTTCAGACAATTTGCAGCTTCAAGATTAAGACTATATTATTCATATGATATGATGAGATTATTTATATCTTCAATTGGAGCAGCAAAATTAGTTATACTTCAAGGTATATCTGGAACTGGAAAAACTTCTCTAGCTTATGCTTGGGGTAAGTTTTTAAATCAAGACTCATGTATTGCTTCAGTTCAACCATCATGGAGAGATAGAACAGAGTTATTTGGTTACTTTAATGAGTTTACGAAAAAATTTAATGAAACAGATGTTTTAAGAGAAATATATTTAGCAGGCTATACAGATGATATTTATACAATAATACTAGACGAGATGAATATTGCGAGAGTTGAGTATTATTTTGCTGAAATGTTATCTATACTGGAGATGCCTAATAAAGAAGAATGGATTGTTGAGCTTGTTCCAAGTTCTTGGAAGAGAGACCCTAAGAGAGTCACTGCTGGTAAGTTAAAACTTGCACCTAATATTTGGTATATTGGGACAATCAACAATGACGACTCAACATTTATGGTTACAGATAAAGTGTATGACCGTGCTATGCCTATAGATATTAATGATAAGGGTGAACCATTTGAACCAGTAGATACACCTCCAATGAGTATTAATTATACATATTTAGATGGATTATTTACAGCTGCAATTAAAGAAAATCCTGTGTCAATAGAAACTTTGCAAAATGTTGAAAAAATGGACGACTATGTTATAAGACATTTTAGAATAGCTTTTGGTAATCGTATTGTTAGACAATTAAATGAATATGTACCAATTTATGTGGCATGTGGTGGGAATGAAGTTGATGGTGTAGATTACTTCATGGCTAGAAAGGTTTTAAGAAAATTTGAGCAATTAAATATTGCATATATAAGAGATGAAATTGATCCTTTTATAGACTTTTTGGATAAAACTTTTGGAAAAGATAAAATGAAAGAATGTATTGAATTTTGCTTAAGATTGAAAAAATTAACATAGGGATAAAAGAAAGAGAGAAAAATGTCTGATTTAAATGTATTTGATGTGTATAGAGATTCTAGTGGATCTAGAGTTGAAGACTTTGGAGGAAGTATAAGGTCTTCTTTAACTATGTCTACTGAAATGAAAAAAATAGAAGAAGATACAGAATGGTTAGAAGAGTTTGAAACAACAATACCTCATATTCAAGACATATTAAAAAATCCAAATAGATTAATTGTTAATGAAGAAGAGATTGTAAAAATTGAACTTGCTAGAAGAACTACTGTTGAAAGTATAAAACATTTAGCTAAACATACTAGCTTTATACAATCTATTGATGATGAAAGTGGTGAAGTTACACCTTCTAAAATTTTAAATATTAATAAAGAAGAAGACTATGATACTTATGAAAACAGATTAATATATACATTAATAGAAAATATGCAATTCTTTTTGCATAGAAGAAAAGAAGCAATTTTAAAAAGAAGAAATTTCCAAAATAAAAATAGTAAACAAGTGCAATATAGTGGAGCAACAAGAGTTAATAATGAAAATGTTAGTATTAGTGTAAATTTAGCTACAGACTTAGATGGCTCAATAAATTCAGCTACAGCCAATGTGTTGAAAAGAATAGAAAAAATAGAAGATGATATGCTATTTTTAAGACAAACAGAAGTTTATCAAATATTGCACAAAAAGAGAGTTTCATTAGTTACACCACCGATTAAAAAAACAAATAAAATATTAAAAGATCCACATTTTCAATATGCTATGAAATTATGGACATATCTACAAGACAATTTGGAAGATAAAACTAGAATATTAGATGATAAAGATGAAGTGCAAAATCACGAAGAATTAAAAAGACTTTTAGATGAAACTTTTTTATTAGATTATTTATCAGTTCTTTCAGTAGATGAAGAATTAGAAGAAGAAATTGAAGAAAAACAAAAAGCAAAAGCATTTATGACTACAGAGCAATTAATTGAGAAATTAGTTTTTGTAAATTCGGGTTTAACCGAACAAGAAATAAAAGATTTAATTACTGAAAAATATGAAGTAATTAAATATAAGACAAAATTATCTACAGATAATATTCAAAAAATATTTAGAGAAGCTTTAGATAAAGTCTTTAAGGTAATTGAGCTTTAATTCAAATAAGAGAGGTTAATTATATGAGTGATGGCAAAAGGTATAAAAGTGATGAACCAACAAAATTAGATAAAGAAGAAGAAGAAATACAAAAACAATATCAAAAACTGTTGGAAGAAATTGAAAGAAAAAAAGAAGAAGACAAGGAAATGGAACTTGAAAAACAAGAGCTTTTTCAAGGTGATGTAGAAAAAGAAGTTGAAGGTCCTATTAAGCTTGTTAATGATATAGATCCAGATGAAACAATTCAAAAAATTAAAGAAGAGATAAAAGGGTCAACAGAACAGATCTTAGAAAAGATAGAAAATGAATCTGGAGTTGAGAGAGAATCACAAAAATTAAATGAAATTAAAGAAAAAATAGAAGAATTAGAAAAAGAAGCTTTAAATAAAAATGATGAAGTTATTATTTTAAGTAGTGAAAAAGTTAATGAAATAGAAAAAGAGATATTATTTAGCATTGACGAAGAAGAAATGGAACAAATTAAGCTTAAAGAAGAAACTGAAGTCAAAGAAGAAACAAAAGAAGTTAAAGAAGTTGACAATATAAAAGTTGAAAAAACAAATAAAAAGACAAAAAAACAATCACCAAAAGCTTTAAAAATTATAGGGAATATTCTTTATTATATAGCTTTTTTATTTATTGTTTTAATATTACTATTAGTAGCTATCCAAAGATTTTCTAATAATCAAATAGCTTTGGGTGGTTTTAGAATGTTTAATATTCTTACAGGCAGTATGGAGCCAGACTATAAGGTTGGTGATGTATTAATATCTAAAGAAATTGATCCTGCAGATATTCAATTAGGAGATGATATAGTTTATGAAGGTAAAGAAGAACCTTTTACAGATTTGATTGTTACACATAGGGTTGTGGATTTAAATGAAGAAGAAGATGGAACATATAAATTTATAACTCGAGGTCTTGCCAATGATGTTGATGACCCTATAATTACAGAATCTCAAGTTTATGGGAAAATTATATACAAAGTAAGAAGTTTTTCGCTTTTATCTAAAGCTATAAATAATATGTATGTATTTTTCTTTGTTATTTTTATACCTGTAGCAGTGTTAGTATTTATTAAGATTTTACAAGTAAAATATGAAAAAACATCAGATTATGAGGAGTAAAACAATGCTCTTTTAAAAATATATTAAGGAAGCTTAATGGAAAAAGAAAAAAAGAAAGCAAATTTAATAATTAAAATAGGTAGACGTATTAAAGTAAGACATTTATTACTTCTAGGAATGTTATTTATTGCAAATTCTTATGCTTGGTTTATATTTTCTACAAAAGTTAGTGTTGGTACAACAGCACATGTTGCGACTTGGGATATAGAATTTACAGCTGGAGATGGTGAGCAGCTTTCATATATGGTATTTGATGTAGATAGAATATATCCTGGAATGGAAGAAGCTTCTTCTGTTTTGTTTGTTACTAATACTGGAACTGAACCTGCAATACTAAGTTATGAAATTAGTTATGTAAGGATTTTTGAAGATGAATATGAAATAGATGATGATACCACTTCTGAGATGTTAGAATATAGATTAACTGATATGTATCCATTTAAATTTGCATTTATTCCATCTTCGAATATTATAGCAAGTGTTATTGGTGCAGAGTCTTTTAAGATAACTCTTAATTGGGACTACGAGTCAGGAGATGATGAAGAAGACACATATTGGGGAGAATCAGCTTACGAGTATTATGCAACTAGTCCAGATGATCCTGCAATTGAAGTAAAGTTATTAGTTCGTGCGATTCAAGAATTGCCAGAAGAAGAGGAAGAACCATAAGGGTAAGTAAAAACTTATAATTAAAATAGATAAAGAATAGATAAAAGAATAGATAAA
>CAZTTS010000012.1:0-8477 GCA_964616165.1 uncultured Lachnospiraceae bacterium | reverse complement strand
AATAGATAAAGAATAGATAAAAGAATAGATAAAATAAAAAATAGAGATATCTCTATTTTTTTATATTTTACAAATTGTTATTTATATTTTATATATCGTTATTTATCTTTTACAAATTGTTATTTATATTTTACATATTGTTATTCTGTTATTTGAGTAAAGTCAACTATAACATCAACTAATGCAAAGTAGTCTTCATCGGTTGTTGCAATAGTATCAGATTCATTATCCATTGTTTCAGTTAAAGGATTATCATCCCATTCTATATAAACTCTAATGCTTCTATCTTCTAATGTAGATGAAAGAGCAATAGTTTCTGTTATTGAAGTATCACCATCAGTGAAAGATATGATATTATCACCTTCATCAAAAGAGTATCCTGTTATTATTAAATCTGTTACGGCACTCTCTTCATTTATATCTAAGCTAATATTATATTTAAAAGAAACATCTACTTCTTCAAATTTTAAATAAAGATCAAAATATCCTTCAGCAGTTGGAGCAATAATTCCTTCATTGATATGATCGTTACCAGGGAAAACAGGTTCAATGGTATTTGAAAGATCTGTACCACTAGTAATATGAGTGTTGTTTACTAGAATGTGCCATTTAGCAATATCTGCAGAGCTTTGTCCTTCAGCTGTAGAAAGGTATTTCGAATAGGTTTGACTAATTACATATGCAGAAACACTTAATAGAATAATTGCTAGTATTAATATTATATGTTTAAGATTAATTTTAAATTTCATTCCTACACCTATATTTTAATTATTTTTAAATCATTTTCTAATTTATGTATATATTAGCACTTTAATATTATTTAGTATACAAAAAGCCGTTGTTATTAACAAAATGTAACATTAATTAAACAATTATTAACTTTATATATTAATGGTATATACTTTTGAATTTATCTCTCAACAATGCTTGAACAATTATATATAATTAAAATTGAAATATAGACTAAAAAAAGGAACAAATATAGATAAAAACTAAAAGAGTTTTTAATTGAGGAAATTTTAATATGGCAAAAAAGGAAAAGAAAAATAAAAAAGAAAAATTAAATATTTCTCATATGACTGATATAGAAATTAAGGCTGAAAAAGATAGAATAAAATCTGAAACTGAAAAAAGGATAAGAAGCAAAAAAAGAGAAAGATCTTTAAAGTTGGGGTTTTTAATTATTTTATTATTTTTAATAATAATGTATGTAATTTTAAGAATATTATTTCTACAAGGAGCTTTTACAATATCATTAGATCAAAATTTTGCTAAAAAATCAGGAGTAATTATATTTGAAAGAATGAGCGACCAAGAGAGTAGAAGAGTGTTGAAGGTAGATAAATTAAACTTTATGGATAATATTGATGAACCTTGGATACCAAGAGATATAGACAAGCAAGGAGAAGGAACTCATAATGGGCAAAATTATATAGCATATACATTTTATGTAGCAAATAGAGGTATAGATACAGTGAATTATTGGTATGCTATATTTATAGATGATGTTATAAGGGATGTGGATAGAGCAATAAGAGTAAAAGTTTACTTAAATGGAAATGAAACTACTTATGCAAAATTAGCATCTAATGGATTACCAGAACCAGGAACAAAAGCATTTTATTCTGATGATATGGTTTTAGTTGAGCCAAGAAAAGATTTTAAGAAAGATGAAATTGATAGGATTACATTAGTTATATGGATACATGGACCTGATCCTGATTGTGTAGACGCTTTAATTGGTGGAGAAATGAAAATGCATATGGAGATTACTGAAGAACAAATTGAAGATGGAAAGGCAGCAGTAGAACCTGAATGGGTTTACAAAGGCAATCAAGGAATAGATATAAATCAAAAAGCAATTGATGAAAAGAAGGAAGAGGAATAAAAGACTGTTAAATCAAGGGATTTAACATTTACTATGTTTTAAATGTTTAAAATAGGCATAATATTATATTACAAACATATTACAACTTCAATACAAATTTATAACTTTTAATTAAAAAAACACATAAACATTTGTAAATATAAGCTCAGTTTGCTATATTTTAAATACAATAAAAAATATAAAAGTACGAAAGGAAAATTATGAAAAGAGAGAGAAAAACTAACTTAAAATCATTATTGTTAGTATTATTAATTACACTTATAATGTTAGTAGCGTCTTCTTATGCGTGGTTTACAGCGAACCAGACTGTAACAATTAATCAATTGAATGTTAATGTTCAAACAACAACTGGTCTACAAATATCTGTTGATGCAGCAAATTGGAAGTCAGTTATAACAACTACAGATTTAGTTGATGCAACTGTAGCAGCAGCTTACCCTACACATACTAACCAAATTCCAACTACAATGGAGCCAGTATCTTCAGCAGGATTAGTTACTTCAGGAAGATTAGACATTTACTATGGTGTAGTTGATGCAAATGAAACATCTGGTGAATTTGAAATAACAGCTACAAAAGAAGTTGATACGAGAGGAACTGCTGGTAGATATATTGCTTTTGATATATTCTTACAAGTTAATACCGATACAATAGTTGGATTAACAACAAGTTCTTCAGTTGTAGCAGTTGCAGCTTCAAAAGGATTAGAAAATGCAGCTAGAGTGGCATTTTTAACACAAGGTCATGAAGAAATAGGTTCAGCTCCTTCAGCAGCTCAAGCATTAAATGCAGGAACTACTAGTGATTTATTCTTGTGGGAACCAAATAGTGATGTTCATACATCAGCAGGAGTTCAAAATGCAGCATCAGTATATGGAATAACAGGATTAGGATTAGCAAATGAAGATCCATTAGAGTATGTTGGTATAAGAGCACCTTTTACAACAGGAATTCCAATTACAGCTACAGCAGCGGCAACATCATATTTTGCAACTGTAACACCAACATTATCTACACCTAAAACTATGACTGTTGACGAAGAATTTGCAACTCTTGAAGAAGGAATTACAAAAATAAGAGTGTACATGTGGGTTGAAGGTGAGGATGTTGATTGTGAGAATAATGCATCTGGTACAGACATAGGATATAATATACAATTTACAATACTTGGCTATCCAGATCCAGTTGGACCATAAGTAGCACATAATTAATTAAATATGATTTTAAAATAACTTAATACATGAATATAAAGGCATGTTGGCATTAGGCTGGCATGCCTTTTTATGGTAAAAAAATTATATATATGGTAAAATATATGTATAGCAAAAAAATATATAGTAAAATATATTATTAAATTAAATATTTAAACCAAAAGATAGAGGTAGAAATGGATACAAAAGTAATATTAACAGGTGATAGACCAACAGGCAAACTTCATTTAGGGCATTATGTTGGCTCACTAAAACAAAGAATTAAATTACAAAATACTGATAATCATAAGGTATATATTATGATTGCCGATGTGCAAGCTTTAACTGATAATTTTAAAAATCCTAAAAAGATCAGGGAAAGCATTATTGAAGTTGCACTTGATTATTTATCAGTAGGATTAGATCCTAATAAATCTACAATTTTTATTCAAAGTCAAATACCAGAATTAACTGAACTTACAACATATTATTTGAATTTAGTTACTGTTAATAGATTAGAAAGAAATCCAACTATTAAAACAGAAATAATTGAAAGAGGATTTAAAGACTCAATTCCAACTGGCTTTTTAGTTTATCCTGTAAGTCAAGCAGCTGATATTACTGCATTTAATGCTAATTTGGTACCTGTTGGAGAAGACCAGCTACCTTTAGTTGAACAAACAAGAGAAGTGGTAAGATCTTTTAATAATATCTATGGAAAAACTTTAGTTGAACCAGAAGTACTTTTACCTAAGAGTGAAAATGAGAGAAGATTAATAGGTTTAGATGGTAGTGCAAAAATGAGTAAATCACTAGATAATTGTATTTACTTATCTGATAGTAAAGAAGAAGTTAAAAATAAAGTTATGCAAATGTATACAGATAAAGACCATGTAAAAATTGAAGATCCTGGTAAGATAGAAGGAAATGTAGTTTTTACTTATTTAGATACTTTTATAAAAGAAGATAGCTTTACTAAGTATTATCCTGAATTTAATAATTTACAAGAACTTAAATCTGCTTATCAAAAAGGTGGAATTGGAGATGTAAGGATAAAAAGATTCTTAATTGATATTTTAGAAGAAGAATTAGAACCAATTAGAAAAAGAAGAGCAGAATATGCCAAAGATTTAGATGGAGTCTATAAGATATTAGAAGAAGGTTCAGTTAAAGCAAGAGAAGTAGCTAAAGAAACCTTAAAAAGAGTTAAAAATGCAATTGGATTAGAGTATTTTGAATAAGAAGCTTTATTAATAAAATGAAAATTTGAATGCTTAATTATAAATAAAAAAAGCAAAACAGATAAAGAAAATGAAACTAAAAATAAAAGACTATTTAAAGATAGTCTTTTTTTATTATTCGGTTATATTGATCTTGTTGTTATTTTTCTTGCTTTTAAGATATTTTTAATATATCTTTAACTCTTTTTATTTCTTCCTCAGATGGTTCTATTACATGGTCAAAAGTATAAGGAATATTTAAAATTTCCCATTTAAATTTACCAAAAGTTTCATATGGAAGCAATTCTATTTTTTGTAAATTCTTTTTGTTTAAAGTATCTAGGAAAGTCTTTAGTTTTAATAGGTCATTTTCATCATCTGTGTATCCTGGGATTAATACTTGTCTAATCCAGAAAGGCTTATTAATACTATCAAGGTATTTTATAAATTCTAATTCTAGCTTATTTGAATGACCACATAGATCTTTACATTTTTCATCATCTATATGTTTAATGTCAACTAAAAATAAATCAGCTAAATCTATTATTTCTTTTACATCTTTATTTAAATTAAACATTCCAGATGTATCAATTGCTGTGTGAATATTATTTTCTTTTAATAATTTTAATATCTCTATTAAAAATTTAGGTTGGCAAAGTGAATCACCACCAGAAAAAGTTACACCACCATTTGATATATCCATGTATTCTTTAAAGTTAAGAATTTTATTTAATAATTCTTTAGGAGTAATTTGCATTCCTGTATTAAATTCCCAAGTATCTCTATTATGACAATATCTACATCTTAAATTACAGCCTTGCATAAAAACTACAAATCTAATACCTGGTCCATCAACAGTACCAAAAGATTCATATGAATGAATATATCCCTTTATCATATTTTCTCCTATTTTAATCTTTCGTGAATTGTTCTATTTACAACATCTAATTGTTGCTCTCTAGTTAATTTAACAAAGTTAACTGCATAACCTGAAACTCGAATTGTAAGTTGTGGATATTGTTCAGGATGTTCCATTGCATCAAGCAATAGCTCTTTATTAAATACATTAACATTAATATGATGACCACCTTTAGAGAAGTATACATCTAATAGATTTTTTAGATTATTTACTTTTTGACTCAGAGTTTTACCTAAGGCAGAAGGTGTTATTGCAAAGGTATATGAGATACCATCTTTAGCAAGTTCATAAGGTAGTTTTGCTATAGAATTAAGCACTGCTAAAGGTCCATGAGTGTCTCTACCATGTAATGGATTTGCTCCTGGTCCAAAAGGAAAGCCTGCTTCTCTTCCATCAGGAGTTGCTCCAGTATTTTTACCATAAACAACATTTGATGTAATAGTAAGTATTGATAAAGTATGTTTTGAATCTCTATATGTTTTATTTTTTTCTAATTTTTTAATAAATGTTTTAACTATATTTACTGCAATAGAATCAACTTTATTATCATCATTACCAAATTTTGGATAATCTCCTTCAATTTCAAAGTCTATTGCTATTCCATTTTCATCACGAATTGGTTTTACTTTAGCATATTTTATAGCAGACAATGAATCAGCAACAATAGAAAGACCTGCTATTCCACAAGCCATTGTTCTTAAAATATCTCTATCATGTAGAGCCATTTCTATTTTTTCATAAGCATATTTATCGTGCATATAGTGAATTATATTTAATGAATTAATATATTCTTTAGCTACTAAGTCTAAAGTTTTATCAAGTTTATCTTTAACTTCTTTGTATTCTAAATATTCAGAAGTAATACTTTCAGATGGAGGCAAGACTTGTTCTTTAGTAATTTCATCTCTACCACCATTTATAGCATATAGTAAAGCTTTTCCCAAATTACATCTAGCACCAAAAAATTGCATTTGTTTACCAACTTCCATTGCTGAAACACAACAAGCAATACCATAATCATCATTCCACATTGGCCTCATAATATCATCATTTTCATATTGAATAGATGAAGTATTAATTGATATTTCTGTACAGAACTTTTTAAATGCTTCAGGAAGTTTTTTGCTCCATAGAACAGTTAAATTTGGTTCTGGAGCTGAACCTAGATTATTTAATGTATGTAAAATTCTATATGATGATTTAGTAACTAATGAGCGTCCATCATTACCCATACCAGCAATAGCTTCAGTAACCCACACAGGATCACCACTAAAAAGTGAATCATATTCTGGAGTTCTTAAAAATCTTACTAATCTTAATTTAATAACAAAATCATCAATTAATTCTTGAATTTGTTCTTCATTTATATATCCAGCTTTTAAATCTCTTTCAAAATAGATGTCAAAGAAAGTTGATACTCTTCCAATACTCATGGCTGCACCATTTTGTTCTTTGATTGCACCTAAATATGCAAAATATGTCCATTGAATAACTTCTCTAGAATTAGAAGCAGGACGAGAGATATCATAACCATATTTTTCTGCCATTATTTTTAGTTCATGTAATGAAGCAATTTGATCTCTTAATTCTTCTCTTAAATTTATAGTATAATCATCAAAAGGTTCTTCAGTATTAGCATATTCTTTTTCTTTTTCTTCTATTAGAACATTAACACCATAAAGTGCAACTCTTCTATAGTCTCCGATTATTCTTCCTCTTCCATATCCATCAGGAAGACCTGTTATTAACATAGACCTTCTTAATTTTCTAATTTGAGGCGTATAAACATCAAATACTCCTTGATTATGAGTTTTTGTATACTCATTAAAAATTTTACTAATTTCAGGAGGTGTTTCAATATTATATGCACCAGTAGATTGTTCTACAATTCTTATTCCACCTTTTGGCATTATTGCTCTTCTCAGTGGTTCTTCTGTTTGTAAACCAAATATTAGTTCATTATCTCTATCTATATATCCTACATCATGTGCTGTAATAGAAGAAGGAACAAGAGAAACTGATAAAATTCCTCCATTTTCTTTTTCTTTTTTATATAGTTCTAAGACCTTTTCCCACATTTTAGTGGTTCTTTCTGTAGGTCCTGCAAGGAAGTCTGAACCTTCCCTATATTCTGTATAATTTTTTTGAATAAAATCTCTTACATTAATGGCATTTTCCCATTCACCTGAGTTAAAATTATTCCACTCTGAAAATCTCATAATATTTTCTCCTTTGTACATAATAATATTTTATCATTATATTTTTAAAAAGTGGCTAAACTCAAGTTATTGATATAATATTGTAATATTTTTTTAACCTTAATAATACTCATATTTGGTTGAATTTTTAAAGTGTAATTGATAGTATTAAAGTAGAATTAATATATTAAATTTTTAAATTTTAAAAAGAAGAAAGGGCTAGTAATGGGCTGGCAAGCAAGAGCTAAAGAAGAAAAAAAGAAAGAAGTTGAAAGAGTGCTTACAAAAGAAGAAAAATTACAAATAAAAGAAGAGAGAAAAGCAAGAAAAATTTCAATAAAAAAAGAGATTAAAAAACCTATAGAAAACATTAATGAAAGAGTATTTAAATCTAATATGAATCTTTTGTTCTTATTGTTTAGGCCACTTCTTTTTATTACAGCTGGTTTGACTATAATGATGATAAAAAAAGACTATTCATTTGCAACAAATCAAAAATTATGGCCAATTGTTTTCTTTATTATAAATATATTAACTATAATTCTTCTATGCCCTTTAATGAGATTGCAAAGAATTAGTTTTAGAAACTTATTCAAATATAAAGAGCGAAAGTTTAAATGGTGGCAATTTATTCTAATTGTATTAGGATTATTGCTTTCTTTTGTTATAGGCAGTATTATTGCTGAATTTATAGCATATGGGACATTTATGGAAAAATCTAGTTTACTTATACAATCTAAATATAAGATAGTAGATTATTTCCTTTTAATACTTTTACCTTTAACAACAATAATAGCTGAAGATCTTTTCTTTTTTGGATATATACTAAATACTGCAAAAGATAAATTTTCTAGTTATATTATGATAGCAGTACTAACAATTGCTCAACATGGATTTTTCCCATTTTCATTCGATTTAGTATTTGTAGGTTATAGAATATTATCTTTGGCAATATTATTTGGGTTATATACATTTATATACAAGAAAACTAAAAATTTATGGCCAATTATTGTGTCACATGTAATTTTAAATTTATTTACTATGGTTAGTATAGTTTTAATA
>CAZTTS010000011.1:0-32769 GCA_964616165.1 uncultured Lachnospiraceae bacterium | reverse complement strand
ATTATCCATATATGGCTCATTCAATTTCTGAATTTTGGAGAAGATGGCATATGTCTTTAGGGCAATGGTTTAGAGACTATGTATATTTTCCTTTAGGTGGATCTAAAGTTAAAAAAACTAGCAGATTAATATTTAATTTATTTATTGTGTGGACATTAACTGGAGTTTGGCATGGAGCAAATTGGAATTTCATTTTTTGGGGCTTACTATATTTTGTGTTAATTACTTTTGAAAAAGTAACTGGTATTCCTAAAAAGTTTAAAAGCAAAACCTTAAAGATTATATATAGAATAATTACTCTTTTGCTGGTATTAATAGGTTGGGTTTTCTTTAGGGCAAATAACATGACTGATGCAATTAAATATTTATTATCGATGTTATCATTAAGAGGAAATCCATTAATAGCTTCAGACAGCATTTTTTATCTAAAAGAGTATTTAGTTTTATTAATACTAGGTTTAATCTTTTCAACCAATATTCCTAAAAGTATATGGGAAAAATTAAAATCTGATAAAAATAAGAAAATTAGAATAAACATAATAGGAATAGTTGAAACCATAGTTTTATTATTTGTTTTTTTGTGGATTGTTTCTTATACAGTTTTAGGATCATACAATCCTTTTATATACTTTAATTTTTAGAGAGGGACAAAATGAATAAAAATCTTAAAGCAAAATTAAAAAAAATAGTTCAAAATATTACATATAAAAAAATATATGCTACTATTTTTATATTTTTGATTTTCTTCATATCAGTAGCAACTTTGCCTTTAGTTTTTGAAGAAGTAGGAAAAATTTTTCAAAATAAAAAAACAACTTTAATAAATAAAATGGGAGCAACAATTAAAAAAATAGACAAAACATATGAAGGAATGTTGGATTTTAATAGTAATATTATTAATAACAAAGGAACATATATTAATTTGAATGGTTTAATGGCTAGAGTAATGGGACAAAGAAAGATGAAAGATGTTGTTTTATTGAATAATGGTAATTTGGCAAGATTAACCTATTATAAACTTAATACAGACATGCAAATAGAACAACTAACTAAATTGTATAATAAACAAATCAAAAAAAATAAAACTTTTCTTTTTGTATTAGCTCCTTCTCAAGTTTCAAAATATGAAGATTTAATTCCAGAAGGATTAAAAAAAGAAGATTATACTAACTATAATGGTGATACATTATTGAAAGGGCTAAAAGAAAATGGGGTTCCTTATATAGATATAAGAGAAGAATTATATAAAGAAGGAATTACACATGAAGAGGCGTTTTTTAAAACTGATCATCACTGGAAAATTGAAACTGGTTTTTTTGCATATACTAAAATTATGGATAGATTATTAAAGGAAAAAGCTATTTCAAATGTAGATAAAGAGTTTTTAGATTTAAAAAATTATAATATTGAGATAAAGAAAAACTTGTTTTTAGGTTCTTCTGGGAAAAGGGTTGGGAAATATTTTGCAGGTTTAGATGATTTTCCGGTAATAACACCTAAAAAAGAATTTCAATTTTATGTAGAGCTTATAGACGAAAAAATAAATAAACAAGGGACTTTTGAAGAGGTTTTATGTAATTCAAATCAACTTACGGAAAACTTTTTTGTTGTAAATCCGTATGGATATTACAATGTTTCTGATTCACAAAGAAATGTTTTTAACAGCAAGGCCTTAGAAAAGAAAAAAGTACTTTTTATAGGAGACTCTTTTTCTAATGTACCCATGCCTTTTTTAAGCTTAAACTTTGAAACTGTGCATAAAAGAGATATGCGACATTTTACAGAAAATTTTGAAAGTTATTATAAAGAATTTGATCCTGACATTGTTATAGTTTTAATTGGAGAAAAATTTATTAAAGCGGGTATTAATAAGGGTTTTTTTGAAAATGAAAACTCTACATAAATTTTTGATAAAAGTACAGGAATATATGAAATAGTTAGAACTTATAATAAAGAAGAAAGCAGTAATAAAAAATTTAAAACATATACTTTTAGTATATGTTTCTTATTGTTTGAAGCTTGAGAAATATATCTATAATAGACATTTAGTGTTTAAAAAGATATAATAATAGCCAAGAAGATAAGGGAAAATCTTTTTTCGATATTCTAATTGTAGGAGGAATAGTGACAAAATTATTTAACAAAATAAAAGGAAAAAAATTTTATGTTTTAATGATTGTTTTAATAATTACTTTTTTTGTTTTTTATCGGATATTTTATTATATATAAGAGAGAAACCACAATAGAAAGTAGAAATATTACAGCATTGGTGCAAATAGACGGTAAAGTTTTTGTTGAAGATATATGGGATGTTAAGGACATTAATTATAGTACATTATATCAAAGTTATGAAGGCTTAAATAAAGAAGATTTTTCTGATGTGAGAGTATCATATTTTGATGAAAACATTCAAAGTTGGAAATATATGAGAGAAAATGAATATATTCCATATAATGGGAAGGAAGAACTATATCATTTTCATGCAGATATGTATGGAGGTCAATTTGAAATAGCTTGGGGTGTTGGATTCGAAAATAGCAGAGGTAGTGGTAAGTATAGACTTGAATATACCGTTAATAATATTACATACAATTATTTAGACACAGCAGAATATTATCATATGTTTGTTGGTAAAAGCTTTGGTTTTCCAATTAAAGACTTTAAAGCCCTTATATCGTTTCCGGCTCCTTTAACGAGCGATGATTCATATATTTGGGGCCATGGTGCTCCATCTGGAGAAATACGTTTTCAAGAAGGACAGGTAGCAGTTTTAGCAAATAATATAAAAGCAAATACTTTTATTGAAGCTAGAGTGCTCTTTCCTAAAGAACTAGTATATTTAGCACCTGAAATAAATGAAAATGTAAAAAATAGTATATTAAGAGAAGAACAAATTAATACTGAAAATACTACAATAGCTAAAATAAACAATTTAAACAGAAACAGAATAATGTCGGTAGCAAAAGCAGTTATTTTAATGATTTTAGGCATAATAATAACATATGAAATATTCCAAATATTAAAAATAAGACAAAAGTTTTCTACTAAAGAAGTAAGAAGGTGGGCAAGATATACGGATTTGCCACAAACAAAGTTAAATATAGCTGCAGCTAATATTATATATGAAAAAAAAGGATTTATGAATTTTTTTACAGCAGTATTAATGAAGCTATCACATCATAAATATTTAGAAATAGAAAATATAAGAGAAAATATAAAAAATTCTTTAGATAATATTGATGATAATTTAATGAATAAAGTAAAGATAGTTGAAAAACTTTGTGCTGAAAAGGGTATATCTGCAAGTCCTTTAGAAATAGCTAAAGTTTTTGTGGAAAAAGAAAAAGAAATTAGACGAGAAAAAGCGAAAGAACTTCATATAAATGCTAGTAATTTATCGAATATTAGATATAAATTAAATATAAAAGTTGTAGAAGAAGCAATAGAACAAAACTTGCTAGATGACGATGAAAAACAAGTTATTTCTTTTTTAAAATCTATATCTAGTACAGCAGGCTATATGTATTCTAGCAATCTAAAAAGAGCTATATCTAAAACAAAATCTAATATATCTATCGCAATATTTGAAGAAGCTCAAAAAAGATTTGAAGAAAATTTGACATTAGAGCAAGGTATTATGTATATTGAACAACATCAAGTTATTTCTAAATTAATATCTGAAAATTATGAAGGAAGATATCAAGGTTTACTTTATTCGGAAGAAAAGAAATTAGATTCGGCTGGCATATATAGCAAAGAGAAAGAAGAAAAAGCAGAAAAAATTTTGCCGAGAAATTTTGGAGAAATTATAATATTAGTATTAATGGTTGCAAGTCTTTTATATTTTTTGGTTGGTACCATTCTCTTTAATGAACAAGAATATATAAATATGGCAAGCTTTACTTTAATATTTTCTCTTGTTATAACAGTTATACATCTCATTAAATATAATAGTTTGACACCACATTTAACTATTGAAGGATTGAATATTAGAGAAGAATATAAGGGATTATATAACTTTTTAAACAATGATTCTTTTATAAGAGAATATCCTGAAGAATCAATCATAATTTGGGGTGAATATTTAGTTTTAGCTACATATTTTGGAATAGCAGATAAAGTATTAAAAACTTTGAGAGCAATTCGACCTCAAGTTATAAGTGAACTTGAAGCAAATAATTTTTCGATTTCACAAATGAATTATTTGTGGGCAATGTCAAATATTATAAATACATCGATGAGAAATACGGCTTTTGCTAATATTGCAAGTACTGCACTTAATGTTGCTGTTTCTTCAATGTCGGGATCTAGTGGATCTGGTGGTTCAAGCGGTGGTGGCGGTGGATTTACTTCTGGTGGCGGCGGAGGTAGAGGCGGCGGAGGCGGTGGTGGCCGTTAAATTCTACAAAAAAACAATATAAAATAAATAGAAAATGAAAAAAAGACAAATAAAGAAACAAATAAAAAACAAAAGAGATAAAAAATAAAAAAACAAAATATAATTAGGGAAAACACATGGTATTTAAAAAAATAGAACTGCAGGGCTTTAAATCATTTGCAGAAAAAACAACAATAGATCTAAAACAAGGGATTACAGCAGTTGTAGGCCCAAATGGTTCTGGTAAATCTAATATAGCTGATGCAATAAGATGGGTTCTTGGAGAACAAAGTCTTAAATCTTTGCGTGGGCAAAAGTCTCAGGATATTATCTTTTCGGGTACTCAAATTAGAAGATCTTTAGGATTTGCAGAAGTAGCGATATATATAGACAATAGATCAAGAAGATTAAAAATAGAATATGATGAAGTTGTAGTTAAAAGAAGACTATATAGAGATGGAACTAGCATATACTATCTAAACAATAATGAGTGTAGATTAAAAACTATACAAGAATTATTTATGGATACAGGTATAGGAAAAGATGGATATAGTATTATTGGACAAGGAAGAATTGATGAGATTTTGAGTAATAAATCAGACGAAAGAAGACATATCTTTGAAGAAGCTTCAGGGATTGTTAAATATAGATATAGAAAAGAAGAAAGTGAAAAGAAAATTGAAAAAACCAAATTAAATCTTCAAAGAGTTAATGATATTTTATCTGAAATAGAGTTAAATATTTTCTCTTTGGAAGAACAATCAGATAAAGCAAAACATTATTTGAATTTAAGAGATGAACTAAAAACTTTAGAAATACTTAATTTTTCTTTTAATTTAGATAAATTAAATAAAGATGAAGAAAAAGTGAATCAACAAAAAGACGAGATATTAGCAACATATAATAATGAAATAAAAGATATTAATTTAAAAGAGGAAGAAATTAATAAATTAAAAATACGAATTGATGAGATTGTTCTAGAAATAGAGAAAAATCAGAGTCTAGATTTTGAAACAAAAGAAAAAATAACTAAAATGCTTAATAAAATAGAGTTAAATAAACAGAGAATAGCAGATGGTGTTGAAAATAAAGACAGATATGAAGAAGAAAAAAAAGATGCAGAAGAAAAACTTTTAGAACTAAAAAAAGATAAAGGAACACAAAAATCTAAGATTGAAAGTTTTGATAAAGATTCAGCAGTATTTTATCAAGAGTTAAGTGAAAAAGAAGAAAAATTAAAGTCTTTGATGTCAAATTTAAGTGAGACTGAAATTCAAAGAAGTAATAAAAAAGAAGAAATATCACAAAAAATAGATGAAAGATATGATTTAGAGAATACTAAAACAAATCTTTTAATGCAAATTCAAAATTTTGAAGATAATATTAAACAAAAAAACAAAGAAGAAGGAGATATAGTTTCAGAATTAGATTTACTTAGGATAGATCAACAAGAAAAATCTTCTGAACACTTTAATATCAAGAAACAAAAAGAGGATTTAGAAGAAAGTATTGAAAAGATAAGAATAGAATTAAATCAAAAATTTGAAGAAGAAGAAAAAGTAAAAGAAAAATATCAATCACTTAAAACAGAATTAATGTTAAAAAAATCAAGACTTGAACTTTTAGAAAATTTAGAAAAAGATCAAGAAGGTTTTAATTTTGCTGTTAAAAAATTATTAGAAGAAACTGCTAAAAGATCAAATTATGGGAAATTAGTTGACTCTGTTTTAGCAGACTTATTATCATTAGAAGGAGAATATCAAGTTGCAATTGAGATGGCTTTAGGATATTCATTACAAAATATTGTTGTTGAAAAAGAAGAAGATGCAAAAGAATTAATAGAGTATTTAAAGCTTAATAAATATGGAAGAGCATCATTTTTACCAATTAGTACAATTAAAGGTAAAAAAATAGAATTGTCTGATATAAATAAAGGGAATTTAAAAGGGATTATAGATGTTGCGGCTAATTTAGTTAAATATAATTCTAAATATAAAAATATAATAGATTATTTATTAGGACAAATCATAATTGTAAAAGATAATGAAACCGCAATTCAACTTGCAAGATTAAATAAATATAAATTTAAAATCATTACTATAGAAGGAGATATAATTAATCCTTCAGGAGTAATGACTGGTGGCTCGTTAAATAAAACTTCTGGTAAAATATTGGGCAGGAAAAATGAAATTGAAAACATTAAAGCAGATATACAAAAACTAGAAAAATCATTAATATCATTAGAAAAAGTAAAAGAAAAAACAGAAAAAGAAAGAGAAGAAATATCAAGAGGTTTTGAAGAAAATAAAGCTAAGAAAGAAGCATTAGTTTCTGAATATGAAATATATTTTCAAAAAGAATCAATTACAGAAAATGAAGTTAAAAAGCTAGAAAAAACTTTAGATAATATTAGAAAACAAAAAGAAGAATACATAATAGAACAAAAAGACAAAGAAAAAGAAAAAATTGAAATTGAACAAAATATAATAAATATTAGCAAATCTATAGAAGAAGCTGAAAAACTAATTGAAGATACAATGCAAGTTAATCCAGAAGATGCTCAACAAGTGGACGATTTAAATTTTGATATTACTAATTTAAAAATATCAATTTCGTCTTTTGATGAAAGCAAGAATTCTATTTGTGAAATTTTAGAATTAATTGAAGAACAAATTGAAGAACAAAACAAAATAAAGATAGATAGAGAAAAAAGACTATCTTTTAGTAAAGAAAATCAAGAAGAACTAGAAGAAGAAAACAAAAAACTATATTTAGAAATAGAAAATATACAAAATGAAAATACAGATTTTTCTAAAGAGACAGAAGAATTAAGAAAAGAAAGAGAAGAAAAAAATATTCTTATTAAAAAACTAGAAAGTGATAATAAAGGGAAAAATGAAAGATTAATTGATATTAAAGATCAAATTTCAAAATATATTTTTAATTTAGAAAAAATAGAAATGCAAAAAGATGCTTTAATATTATATATGTGGGAAGAATATGAAATAACTCCTAATTCAGAAGTGTTAAAGCATTATACAAAAATGATGGGAAATAAAAATATTAACGAAAATAAAGATGAAAATATCAATCAAAGCAAAGAAATTAAACTAGATAATAAGAGAATAAAAGAATTAAAACGCAGTATAAAAGAAATTGGTTCTATAAATATTGATGCTATCGAAGAATATAAGAAAACAAAAGAAAGATATGATTTTTTAATTAGTCAGAAATTAGACTTAGAAGAATCTATAAATTCATTGAAAGAAGTAATTATAGAAATGCAAAAAGTTATGAAAGAACAATTTGAGTTAAGTTTTAAACAAATTAATATTAATTTTAATAATATTTTTAAAGAGCTTTTTGGTGGTGGGAAGGCAGAAGTAGTTCTAGAAGATGATACTAATACTTTGGAAGCAGGAATTGATATTAAAGTAGAACCACCAGGTAAAAGATTACAATCATTGTCTTTATTGTCAGGTGGAGAAAGAGCTCTTACAGCTATTGCATTATTGTTTGCAATATTAAGTATAAATCCATCCCCATTCTGTGTGCTAGATGAAATAGAGTCTGCTTTGGATGAATCAAATGTAGCAAGATATGCTAGATTTTTAAGAACATATTCAAAAAATACACAATTCTTAATGATAACACATAGAAAAGGTACTATGGAGATAGCAGATAATATATATGGAGTAACTATGCAAGAGAGTGGTATTAGTACCATTGTATCAATGTCATTAAAAGCAGCACAAAAAACAGGAAAAAATTAAATAATAAGAAATATGATATAAAGCAAAATAAATATAATGGAAATTTAATATAAGCGAAAAGCTATGCAAATAAAGAGTTATACTCATTTTATTTATAAATTCCAGCCATAGATGCTGGAATTTTTATATTTTTTCTTTAATTTACTTGCAAATATACAAAAAATAAACTAAACTAAAAATAAGAGTGGAGTAAAATCCCAAAAAGTGGTTGAAAGGTTATTTATGTTAATTGGTGAATTTAAACATAATATAGATGCAAAAGGAAGAATCATAATGCCAGTAAAGCTTAGAGCAGGAATTGGTGAACGTTTTGTTGCAACAAAAGGTTTAGATGGTTGTATTTTTGTATTTTCAATCAAAGAATGGGAAAAATTTGAAGAAAAGTTAAGAACCCTACCTATTTCAAATAAAGATGCGAGAACATTTACAAGGTTCTTTTTAGCAGGAGCTTTTGAATGTGATTTAGACAAACAAGGAAGATTTATGCTATCTGATTCATTAAAAGTATTTGCTAAATTAAACAAAGAGATAGTAATTGTAGGAATGGATACTAGAATTGAAATTTGGGACAAAGATGTATGGGAAGAAAAAGTTAAATCAATTTCAATTGATGTTGTAACAGAAAATATGGAATTTCTAGGAATATAATTTTGGTTTAGATTTGTTTATATATATATTTATCTTTTACAAAAAAAGAAGAAACGGAACTCTTTACAAAAGATAAGGGCAATCAAGGGGGGACGAGATCCCCCTGTTTGCAACCCCAGGATTTAAACAAATGACTTTAAAAGTTAAAGGAAGAAGAAAGAAATTGCAAGAAAATATGAATAATTTTCACCATATACCTGTATTATTAGATGAAGTTATTGAAAATTTAAATATAAAAGAAAATGGAACATATATTGATGGAACATTAGGCGGAGCTGGACATAGCAAATATATTTTAAACAAGCTTAGCAGTGGTACTTTAATAGGAATAGATAAAGACATAGATGCGATAAAAATATCTAAAAAAAGATTGCTAGAAGATACAAATAGCAAAGCTAAAGTTATATTAATACATGATAAATATGAAAATATAAAAGATATTTTATATAAGTTAGAAATTCCTAAAGTTGATGGTATTTTATTAGATTTAGGAGTGTCATCTTATCAACTGGATGTAAAGGAAAGAGGATTTTCATATAAAGAAGATGGCCCTTTAGATATGAGAATGGATCAGAGACAAGAAAAAACTGCAGAAATAATTCTTAATTCATATACTGAAGAAGAACTATCAAATATTATTTTTGAATATGGTGAAGAAAGGTATAGCAGAAAGATTGCAGCAGAAATTGTACGAGTAAGACAAAAATCGCCTATAAAAACCATAAGACAATTGACTGATATAATAGAATCTGTGATTTCATTTAATAAAAAAGAAGGTAATAGATCTAAAAGAACTTTTCAAGCATTAAGAATAGAAACAAATGATGAACTGAAAAACTTAGGCAAAACTATTGAAGATGGGATTAAACTTTTAAAAGATGGTGGAAGGATGCTAGTAATATCATTCCATTCACTTGAAGATAGAATTATAAAGCAAAAGTTTATTGAATTAGAAGGCAGATGTATTTGTCCAAAAGATTTACCTATATGTTCTTGTAATCCTATATCATATGGTAAAATAATTACTAAAAAAATTATTGCACCTAGTAAAAAGGAGATAGAACAAAATAGAAGATCACATAGTGCCAAACTTAGAGTTTTTGAAAAGAAAGGATAAAAATTGTATTACGAACGTGGTACTAGTCCAAGAAAATATAATACAGAATGTACTCCAAGACCTAAACATAGGACTAAAGTTCAACCAAATAAGCAAACTAAAAAAGCTGTAAAAAAGCAAACGCCTTTACAACGATACGGCTCTATTATTTTAGGAATAATATTAGTGTTTGCTTTTCTTGTTTCTTTTCGTAGCTCTAAAATTGAAGAAAGAAATGTACAAATACAAGCTGAAAAAAAATTAATTGAACAATTAAAGAACGAAAATGCGCAACTAAATATGGATTTACAAAAAACCTTGAGTTTAACAAATATAGAAAAACAAGCAAAAGAAAAATTAGGCATGCAAAAACTACAAAACAATCAAATTAGGTATGTAAAATTAGATAAGCAAGATTATGTTGAGCCTGTTAGTATTACAAGGATAGAAACAAAACAAGAATCTTTTATTCAAAAAATAATTAACTTTTTGTTTAATAAATAAGTCTGAAAAACAATATAAGCAATATAAGAAAAAATAAAATTTTAGAAGCTTAATTAAGAGTATAAAATAGATACTCTTTTCTTTTGTTTTATTGAAGATATATAAGTGCTATGTTAAAATAAACATATATGCATCAAATATAAAAAAAATAATGTAGGCAATAATTTTGCCTAGAGGAGAAGAAAATGATATTAAAAGAAATTTTAAAAAATTTAAAAAATGTAAAAGTTTTTGGTGATGAAAATATAATTGTAAAGGATGTATTTTCAGATTCAAAACAACTTACTAAAAATTCTTTATTCGTTTCAACATCAAATACAAAGGAAGAAAAAATTAATGAAATTATGGAGGCTGCTGACAAAGGGGCGGCTGCTATTGTATTGGAAGATGAAGAATTAATTGACAAAATCCCCAAAGAAATCGTTAAAGTTTTAGTTAGTAAAACAAATATTGCGAAAGCTGCAATTGCTTGTAATTTCTTTGAAAATCCTTCAACTAAAATGCATGTTATAGGAATTACTGGGACAAAAGGTAAAACTATGACTGCCATGCTTTTAAGAGAAGTTTTAGTTTTATCAGGAAAAAAAGTTGGACTAATTACCAATTTATACAATGCTATAAATGACAAAATTATTTCAAAAGAAAAAAAGTTTTTAGATGCCATTGATTTACAAAGATTACTAGCGGAGATGGTAAAAGAAAAACAAGAATATGTTATTATAGAAGTTCCAGAAACGAGCATAAAAGAAAACAAAGTATTGGGCTGTAAATTTACAAATGTTATTTTTACCAATCTAAACAGTGATAGTATAATTTTAGGAGATAATCAAAGTCTAGAAAATTATATTGACAATCAAAAGAAAATATTTAAATGGTCAAATTTAAATATAGTAAATAATGATGATTTTTTTGCTGATGATATAGTAGAATTATCTAAAAAAGCTGCAACATATGGTGTTGCAAATAAAGCTGACTATACTGCTATTGATATTAATTGTAGAAGTACAAGAGTTGATTTTTTAACATTCATGGAAGGAAAAAGTCAAAGAATAAGAATTAATATACCTGGGAGATATATGGTGTATAATGCCTTGTCAGTTGCAGTGCTTGCAATGCAATTAGGAATTTCATCTAAACATGTTATACAAGCTTTAATGAATGCTATAATTCCAGGTGTTTATGAAGTTATAGCAAATAAACAAGATATACCAGTAATTATTAATGGAACAAAAACCATAAAAGAAATTGAAGAAACACTAATTGTTACAAGACCTTATTCAACTGGAAATATAACTACAATAATAGGAAGTGATGACAGTATTAGTAATAAAGAAAGAGAATTTATTGGAGAAGTCTTAGGTAGATTATCTGATAATACAATTGTTACCACATATAACCCAAGAGATAAAGATCCTGAAAGCCTAGGAAAAGATATTCTATTAGGTATTAGAAAAGTAAATGGTAAGGGAATACAAATAACTAATAGAAAAGAGGCTATTGAATTTGTTTTATCAAAAGCGCAAAGAAGAGATTTAATCTTATTACTTGGCATGGGAGATGAAAAATTTTTAGAAATAGGTAAAGAGCATGTAGTTTTTGATGAAAGAAAAATAGTTGAAGATTTCTTTCAACAACAGCCTCTAAAAGAAACAATTGTAAAAGATGTTTTAAAACAACAAAAAGTTGACTTAAAAGAAAGAATTGCTACTAAAACTTCAACAAAACCAAAAACAGAAACAAAAGTTCCTATAACTAAAGAAAAAGTTACTGTAGAAGAAAAAGAAACTGCTAAAAAAGAGGCAAAAGAAACAAAAACTGAAGTAAAAAAAGAAACAATCAAAAAAGAATTAAAAAAAGAAGTAGCTAAAAAAGAAACAACAAAAAAAGAAACTAAAACTGAGGTAAAAAAGGAACCAGCAAAAAAAAAGACTAGCAAATCTAAGCAAGAAGAAGTTAAAAAACTAGCCTCTAAAAGAAACAAAAAATAAAAAATAAAGAGAGAAAAACATGATATATATTTTTTTAATCGCAATATTAAGTTCTTTAATTTTAGGGAAAATAATAATTCCAGTTTTACAAAATAGAAAAATCAGACAAGCTGAAAGAGAAGAAGGGCCGGAAACACATTTTAAAAAAGCTGGAACTCCGACAATGGGCGGTATATTTGTTATATTTGCAATAATAATTACAAGCATTTTAGCTTGGATTCTTAGAGTACCAATATTTGTCGATAATCTTCGTTCAATAATAATATTTGTAATTTTTAGTTTAGCTTTTGGTTTAATTGGTTTTATAGATGACTTTTTTAAAGTGGAAAAAAAGACAACAGATGGATTGTCAGCAAAATCAAAGATGTTGTTACTTATATTAATATCAATAATATTTGTAATTGTAGAATTTATTATTTTTAAGAATCCGACATTAATAACTATACCATTTTTTGAAATTAAAATATCAATAAATTTATTAATATATATTGTATTGTCAATACTAGTAATATTAGCAACACCTAATGCTGTAAATTTAACAGATGGAATAGATGGATTAGCAAGTTCTGTTGGTATTGCAATATTATTTTATTTTTTCATAGCATCATTTTTAGATCAAAAATTTGATATAGCAATATTTACTTTAATGGTAATGGGTGCATATCTCGGATTTTTAGTATACAACTGGCACAAAGCAAAAGTATTTATGGGTGACACAGGATCATTCTTTTTAGGAGGAGTTATTGCATTAGTTGCAATTGCTTTAGGAAAACCTTTGTACTTATTTTTTATAGCAATTATACCGGTAATAGAAACAATTTCTGTAATTATTCAAGTGTTGTACTTTAAAAAAACCGGGGGAAAAAGAGTTTTTAAAATGACACCCTATCATCATCATTTAGAATTATCTGGATGGAAAGAAGAAAGCATAGTATTAGTTTTTACGGCAGTAACATGCATTAGTGGAATAATCTTAATATTATTTAAAATATAATTGAGACTGTATTTATAAAAGGAATAAAAATAGATGGCAAATAAAAAGAAAGTTAGTAAAAGTGAATCACAACAAGGGTCTAAAAGGAAAAGCACTAGAAAATTTTGGACAAAAAATTTAGACATTCCTTTAGTAGTTGCAACTATTATTTTAATATTAGTTGGTATGTTAACACTGCTATCAGCATCTTCATCTATTGGCTTAACAGATACAGGGGATCCATATTTTTATGTTAAAAAGCAAACCGTTTCATTGCTTATAGGAATTGTTGGAGCAATAGTAATGATGTTTGTGAATTATAAAAAATTTAATAATAAAATCATTTTAATGGTTATTATGATTATAATGTTATCATTAATTGCAATAGTTAAAATTTCTGGAATAGATGAATATGGAGCAACACGATGGGTTAATATTTTAGGATTTAATTTTCAACCTTCTGAATTTATAAAATTAGGTATGATTATATTTATGGCTGGTTTTTTAAATAACTTGATCAGAAAAAGAAAAATTAAAACTTTTTGGAAAGGTTTTATATCTCCATTAATTATTGCTGTTTTTGTCGCAGGACTAATCTTTCAGTTTCAAAACCATTTATCTGCAGCCTTAGTTATTATTCTAGTTACTGTAATACAAATGCTTGTAGCTGGAATAAATTTATTTTATTTTTTCGCAGCAGCAGGCCTAGTACTTACAGGCGCAACAGTTTTTTTAGTTAATGTGTCATCAGAAACATCAGGCTTTAGAGCAGAGAGAATATTAGCTTGGCGTAATCCAGAACAATATAGTCAGGGGAAAGGATATCAAATACTTCAAAGCTTATATGCTATTGGTTCAGGTGGACTATTTGGGTTAGGAGTAGGAGCAAGCAGACAAAAACAAGATCTTTTACCCTTTCCGCAAAATGATTTTATTGCCTCTATATTTGCAGAAGAATTTGGATTTATAGGAGTAGCACTTTTATTAATTCTATTTGTGTTTCTATTATCTAGGGGAGTTAAAATAGCATATAATACTAAGGACATATTTGGTAAACTCTTAGCAATTGGAATAACAGGATTATTTGCTGTTGAAATTGTATTTAATTTGTTTGTTATTACTAATATTATTCCTGTTACAGGAATAGGTTTACCATTTTTTAGTTATGGTGGTACAGCAATGATTGTTAATTTATTAGCTATTGGAATATTATTAAATATTCATAGAGTTTCTAACAGAAAGGAAGGATGATGAAAGTAATTTTAGCAGCTGCAGGAACAGGTGGACATGTTAATCCTGCAATAGCAATTGCCAATAAAATTAGAGAAGAAGAACCTAATTCAGAAATTCTTTTTATTGGAACATTTCAAGGAATAGAAAATGACTTAGTACCTAGAGCAGGTTATGAAATAAAACAAATAGAAGCATATGGTATCTCTCCTAAACCAAGTTTTTCTAATATAAGAAATCTTGTTAGAACATTGATGTCTATTAAAGATGCAAAACAAATTATTCAAGATTTTGACCCACAAATTATAATAGGTACTGGAGGATATGTTTGTGCTCCTGTATTTTGGGCGGCAAATAGTTTAAATATCCCAACAATATTACATGAAGCAAATGCTTATCCAGGTAGAGTTGTAAAGTTATTTAATAAAACTGCGAATAAAATTTTATTAGGTTTTGATAAAGCTAAAGATAATTTTAAATATCATGATAATTTAATAACAGTAGGAAATCCAATTAATATAAAGAAGCAAGAATTTACAAATGATGAAAAAGTTGATATATTTAGAAATATTGGTTTAAATAAAGATTTACCAACTATACTAGTAACGGGTGGAAGCCAGGGTGCTAGAACGATAAATATAACTCTTGTAGATATGGTTAAAGCACAAAAAATAAAAGATTATCAGATTGTTTGGGCAACAGGAAGAGAACAATATGATGAAGTTAAAGAACTTTTAAGAGAAGACAATATTGATATTAATAATGTAGAAAATGTAAAAATATTCCCATATATATACAATATGGATGAAATCTTAGCAATTACTGATTTAATGATTTGTAGAAGTGGTGCTATGACAGTTACAGAAATTATGTTATTACGGTAAACCAGCAATATTTATTCCATATCCATCATATAGTGCAAATAGGCAAGTTGAAAATGCGAGAGTATTAGAAGAAATTGGTGCAGCAAGAATAGTTTTAAATAAAGATGCAAATAAGTATATTCTTTCTGAAACAATAGTTGAACTAATATTTGATAAAGAAAGACTAAATGAAATGGGAAATAAAGCAAACTCTCAAGCGATAAACAATGCAATTGAGAAAATATATAATGAAATAAAGGACGTGACAAATTGAGCAAATTATTTATAGTAGAATCACCAGCAAAAGCAGGGACAATTAAAAAATTTCTACCCAAAGGAACTAAGGTTTTAGCTTCTATGGGACATCTTAGAGATTTACCTAAATCAAGACTTGCAGTAGATATAGAAAAGAATTTTGAACCTGAATATATAAATGTTAGAGGCAAAGGTGATTTAATTAAACAATTAAAAACAGAAGCTAAAGATAAAGATGTATATTTAGCAACAGACCCTGATAGAGAAGGAGAAGCCATTGCTTGGCATTTATCTCATATCTTAGATATTCCTTTAACTAAAGAGTCTAGAGTAACATTTAACGAGATAACAAAAGAAGAAGTACAAAAAGCAGCAAAAAATCCTAGAAAAATAGATCAAGATTTAGTGGATGCACAACAAGCTAGAAGAGTTTTAGACAGATTAGTTGGATTTCAAATTTCTCCATTATTATGGGCAAATGTTAAATCTGGTTTATCTGCAGGTAGGGTACAAAGTGCAACATTAAAATTAATTATAGATAGAGAAAATGAAATTAAAAACTTTATTCCTGAAGAATATTGGAATTTAAATGCAATTTTATCTGATGGTAGTAAAGAATTTATTTCTAAATTTTATGGTAAAGATAAAAAGATTGAGTTAACAAATAAAAAACAAGTTGATGAAATTTTAGAAGTTATCAAAGGTGGAGACTTTAAAGTAGTAGACTTACAATTAGGAACCAAAAAGAAAAATCCTAGTCCTCCTTTTACAACTTCAACTTTGCAACAAGATGCTTCAAGAAAGCTTAACTTTACTATTAAAAAAACTATGGCTGTTGCTCAAGGACTATATGAAGGTATTAAGGTTCCTGATAGAGGTCTTACAGGTTTAATAACATATATGAGAACAGACTCTACAAGAGTTTCTGAACAAGCCAGAAACTCAGCAAAAATAGTAATTGAAGAAAAATATGGTAAAGAGTTTTACGAAAACAGATATTATAGACAAGCTAAAGATTCTCAAGATGCACATGAAGCTATAAGACCTTCTTATCCAGATATTGACCCAGATAGTATCAAAGAATTTTTAACTCCAGATCAATATAAACTATACTCTTTAATATATAAAAGATTTATAGCAAGCCAAATGGCTTCAGCTGTATACGATACTATTAGAATTAAATTTGATATTAATGGATATGAGTTTAGATCTTCTGGTCAAACTATTAAATTCCAAGGATTCTTAAAAGTATACAATATTGAAGAAGATACAGAAGATAATGATTTTGTAGAATTTCCTAATTTAAAAGTAGGAGATATTGCGCAACTTATTAAATTTGACCCCATTCAATCTTTTACAATACCACCCGCAAGATATACAGAAGCTAGCCTTGTAAAAGTATTAGAAGAAAATGGTATTGGTAGACCAAGTACATATTCACCTACAATAACAACAATTATTGACAGAAGATATGTGAAAAAAGAAAAGAAATATCTAATTCCAACAGAATTAGGAGAAATTGTAAATAATTTACTAATTAAACATTTTACAAATATTATTGATGAACAATTTACTGCTAAAGTAGAACAAAATTTAGACGATGTTGCAGAGGGGAAAGTTCACTGGAAAGACTTAATTACGGACTTTTATGGACCTTTTGAAGAACAGTTAAACAAAGCTAAAGAAACAATGGAAAAAATTGAAATAAAAGATGAAGTTTCAGATGAAATATGTGACCTTTGTGGTAAACCAATGGTATTCAAATATGGTAGATTTGGTAAATTTTTAGCATGTTCAGGATTTCCAGAATGCAAAAACACAAAAACAATTGTAGTAACAATTGAAGAAAAATGTCCTGAATGTGGAGGAACAATTCATGTTAGAAAATCTAAAAAAGGGAAAAAATATTATATATGTGAAAACAATAAACAGGGGGTAGAAAGAGCTTGTGAATATTATTCATATCATAAGCCAGGGAAAGAGACTTCTAAGAAAAGCAATAAAAAAACTACTAAAAAAGGATAAAATATTAAAATAATAAATTAATAATAGGAGAAAAATAAATAAAAGAAAAAAGAGATAATATGGATGAATATAATTTAGTAATTGGAATAGAAGTACATGCTGAACTTTCAACAAAAACAAAAGCTTTTTGTAATTGTAAAGTTAGTTCAAGTGATAAAGAAAATACAAATATTTGCCCCATATGTATGGGCCTTCCTGGAGCTATACCAAAACTTAATGAAGAGGTTTTAAATTATGCAATAAAAGCAGGTTTAGCTTTAAATTGTGGTATTCAACATAAAAGTAAGCATGACAGGAAAAACTATTTTTATCCAGATTTAGTAAAAGGTTATCAAATTACTCAAGATGTTGAAAATCCAATTGCTCGAAATGGATATATTATTTTAGATAATGAAAAAAAGATTGGAATTAATAGAATTCAAATTGAAGAGGATACAGCTAAAATAATTTATGATCCTTTTGGAAGAGGAATGTTTCTTGATTTTAATCGCTCAAGTGTTCCTTTAATAGAAATTATATCAGAGCCGGATATATCATCTTCAGATGAAGCGATTGAATATTTAGAAAAACTAAGAGAAATATTAGTATATATTGGCGTTACAGATGCTAGAATGGAAGAAGGAGAGTATAGAGCTGATATAAATATTTCTATAAATAAAAAGAATGATTCATTAGGAACACGTACAGAAATAAAAAATATGAATTCTTTTAAATCAATTAAAAGAGCAATTGAATACGAAAAAACTAGACAAATTAATATATTAAAGTCAGGTAAAAAAATATTTCAAGAAACATTGGGTTGGGATGATATAGATGGTAAAACCTATTCAATGAGAACTAAAGAAACTAGTACAGATTATAAGTATTTTCCTGAAGTAGAGCTTCCAGAAATAGAAGTTAGTGAAGAGAAAATCTTAAAACTAAAAGAACAAATACCAGAATTGCCTGATGTTAAAAGAAAGAGATTTATAGAAGAATACAATTTAACAAATAAACAAATTATTTTTATTTTTTCAGATAAAGCATATATTGATTTTTTTGAAGAAGTTATTCCTAAAATAAAAAGTATACATGAAGTTGCAAATTGGTTAATGTCAGATATTGCAAGATTAATGAATGAAAATCAATTAGAACCTAAAGAATTACCTATATCAATTGATAATTTTGTAAAATTTATTGAACTAATAGATGCTCAAGTTTTAAATAGTAAGACTGCTAAAATAGTTCTTGAAAAAATGTTTGATACAAACAAAGATCCAGAAGATATTATAAAAGAAGAAGCTTTATCTCAAATTTCTGATGAAGAAGAATTAGAAAAAATAGTCTTAGAAGTTTTAAAAGAGAATAGTCAATCAATAGAAGATTATAAACAAGGAAAAGATAAAGCCTTAGCTTTTTTAGTTGGACAAGTTATGAAAGCTACTAAAGGGAAAGCTAACCCTCAAATAATAAATAAAATTATTTTAGACAATATTTAAATTGTTGATTTTGAAAAATAAAAATAAAAGATAAGTAGGATTCATGAATATAAAGTTAATAATTGAATATAATGGAATAGGTTTTAGTGGATGGCAAAAACAAAAAAACAAAATGAATATACAAGGCAGGATTGAAAAAGCCATTTATGATATTACTGGTGAAGAGGTAGAGTTAATTGGAGCTGGTAGAACCGATGCCAATGTACATGCCTTTAATCAAGTGGCAAACTTTCATACTGATTCAGAATTTCCAATCGAAAAATATCCTGTTGCTTTAAATGCAAAACTAAAAAATCAAATAACAATTAAATCAGCTGAAATCGTTTCAGAAGATTTCCATAGCAGATATCATGCTAAAAGTAGAACATATAGATATATTATTAATAATTCAGATACAGAATCTTCTCTTAAAAAAGATTTTGAATATTTTATGTATAGTGATTTAGACATTAATGCTATGAAAAAAGCAATTAAGTACTTTGAAGGCGAACATGATTTTTCTTCATTCAAATCATCGGGTGTTTCTGGTAAAAATAGCATAAGAACAATTTATCAAGCTGAAATTAAAGAAATTAAAGATTCAGATGACGGTAGAAACAGAATATATATAGAACTTAAAGGTTCAGGTTTTTTGTATAATATGGTAAGAATAATCGCAGGAACATTACTAGAAGTAGGATTAGGTAAAATATCTCCAGAAAACATAAATGATATTATAAATGCTAAAGATAGAACAAAAGCAGGTCAAACATTACCTGCTAAAGCTTTATTTTTACTAAATGTAGAATACTAAACTGTGTTTAGATTTTTAATTATAATTATTTTATTATTTAATTAATTGTTGGTTTATTTAGTAATTAGCTAGAATTTTAGCTAATATTTTTTTTGCAAAATTTAAAGATTTGTTATTTTCATCAAAAGATTTATTATATTCTACTAAATCTATTGCTATAATATTTTCTTTTTTAAAAAGTCTGTCAAACATATATATTACTTCTTCTTGAGTAAATCCATCATTAGAAGGAACCGAAACTGCTGGGAATATTTCAGGATTCATAGAATCAAAATCAAATTGTATATGTAAAAAAGCACATTTATTTAAATAATTTAATCCTTCTTCAAAACAATCTTGAATTCCTCTTTCTTTAATTTCGTCATAATAATATGATTTTATACCTAAATCTTTTATTATTTCTTTTTCTTGGGGTTCAACATCTCTAAGACCAAAATATAATATATTTTCTGGAAGAATCTTAGGTTTAAAATTACCAATATTCGACAGCAGTTCATTATCTTTACCTAATAAATATGATATAGGCATACCATGAATATTTTTACTAATTGTACTTTCTTCATCGTTAATATCAGAATGTGAATCAATCCAAACAATGCCAAGATTATCATAATTATTTGAGCTAGCACTAATGCTTCCAATTGCAATAGAATGATCTCCTCCAAATAAGATGGGAAGATATCCGTTTTTTAATGATTTTGTCAGAAAAATCAAAAACCTTATTATTTGTAGTAACTACTGTATTAAAATTTAATGCTATTAGATTGTCTTCATCTTCTAATATTTCGTCAATGATTTCTAAATCAGGAATAAGTTCCCTTATATCATAAACACTATCCTTTAACCCATCTACATGTACTCCACTATAATTATTTACGCCAAAAACATATGGTTTTTTCATTGTATACCTCTTCTATTGTTTAAACTATCTGTTAATTATAGGTAATAAAAAGAAAATAATCAATAGTCAAATATTACAATAAGTTTAAAAATTTAAATAGAATTCTTTTTATTATAGAAATCTTTCCATTTAAGATATATAATAAAATTACTAATAATATTATTATATAAAAATAACATACAAAAACGATAAAAAATAATGAAAATAAAAGAAGCAAAGAATAATAATCATAATAATAAAATTGAAATTGAGGTTAATATGAATAAAAAAGGTGTAACACTAATTGCTTTGGCTATAACTTTATTGGTTATGATAGTGCTAACTAGCACTTCAATATATTTTGGGTTTAGAGCAGTTCATAAAACATCTAACTTTAAGACTTATTCTAATTTATCATTACTATATGCTAAAGTTGAAGAAATTTCTGAAAAATATCATTTCAATCCATTGGAAACAGATTTGCCGGGATTTGAATTAACTGCTGAAATGAGATCTGCCCTAGCTGGCTTAGGAATAGCAACAACATCTCCTTTATGGCGCTTTCTTACTGAAGAAAATTTAGAAGAAATGAACCTACCTAAAAAAATTAAAGAAGTAGGAACAAATATTTTTGTTGATTATGAAACTATAGAAATAGTTTATACAAAAGGATATAGAAAAGCGGAAGATACATTTGTGTACAAATATTCAGAGATGCAAGAGTTGGAAAGAATGTCTGAAAATGAATGATGAAGAAAAAAGACTAGATGATTTAAAAGAAATAGAAATAGAAGTAAGAAAAAGGAACAATATCCAATTAGTAGCTGGAGTAGATGAAGCTGGGAGAGGACCTTTAGCGGGGCCTGTTGTTGTAGCAGCTTGTATTATGTCTCAAGATTCTAAAATAGAAAAAATTAATGATTCAAAAAAATTAAGTGCTAAAAAAAGAGAAGAACTTTATGATGTAATTGTTGAAGAAGCAATATCATATTCGATAGGTATAATAGATAATATTGAAATAGATAAACTAAATATATTGGAAGCAACAAAAAAAGCATTAACTCAGGCAATTCAAAATTTAGATATTAAACCAGAATATATATTAACCGACTCATTAGATAAAATTGATACATTAAATATTCCATATGCATCAGTAGTTAAAGGTGATGAAAATGTTTATTCTATAGCTTGTGCATCTATTTTAGCTAAGGTAACAAGGGACAGAATAATGGTGGAATATAATGAAAAATATCCGGAATATCAATTTGAAAAACATAAGGGTTATGGAACAAAAGCACATTATGAAGCTTTAAAAGAATATGGTTTGAGTCATATACACAGAACAACATTTGTGCATTTAGACAAAGAGGGTAATAGAATAAAACCTAAAAGATAATATACTAAGGAAAAAGAATGAATATTAAGGAATTAATTGAAAAAAAGATTAATAAAGAAGTTTTGAATAAGGAAGAAATTAAGTTTTTTGTAGAAGAATATACAAAAGGGTCAATTCCTGACTACCAAGCTTCTTCTTTAATTACTGCCATTATGATAAATGGTATAAATGCTCAGGAAATTGCATCATTTACATTTGCTATGAGAGATTCTGGTAAAATATTAGACTTTTCTGATATTGCAGATGAAGTTGTAGACAAACACAGTACAGGTGGTGTAGGTGATAAGATTACTTTAATTTTAATGCCTATTTTAGCATCTTTAGGATATAAAGTGGCAAAAATGTCAGGAAGAGGTTTAGGTTATACAGGTGGTACTGCAGACAAATTAGAATCTATAAAAGGATATAATATAAATCAAAGTTTAAAAAGCATTAAAAGCAATGTTAAAAAAATTGGAATATCATTAACAGCTCAAACAGAAGATTTAGCACCAGCAGACAAAAAAATATATGAACTAAGAGATAGTATAGGGTGTACAAATTCTTTAGGATTAATTGCTAGTAGTATTATGTCTAAAAAATTAGCATCAGGTGCAAATAATATTGTTTTAGATATAACTTTTGGTAGTGGCGCATTTATGAAAAATAAAGAAGATGCATTAAAACTAGCAAATATTATGGAAGAGCTTGGAACAAAAGACATAAAAATACACTCAATTATAACATCTATGGAAGAGCCTTTAGGTTATAGTGTTGGTAATTTATTAGAAGTAAGAGAATCTATTGAAGTGTTAAAAGGCAGGGGAATAGAAGATGTATTAGAAGTGGTTTATGCTCTAGGCTCTAAAATTATGAGTGACAAATATAAAAGAGAAGAAGCCAAAGAAAAAATTAAAGAAGAAATATTATCAGGTAGAGCATACAATAAGTTTTTAGAATTAGTAGAAGCACATGGTGGGGATATAGAATATTTACAAGAAGGAGATTTTGAAGAGGCAAAACATATTGTTGAATATAATATAAATAAAGATGAGAAAACAGATTTAAATACAAAGAATTTATGGATAAAAGAAATTAATGCCTTAGAAATAGCAAAAGCTGCATTTAGCTTAGGTTCTGGAAGATTAAAAAAAGATGATAAGATTGATCCATTAGTTGGAATAATATTAAACGTTAAAGTTGGAGACAGAGTGATAGATAATAGACTTGCAACAATTCATACAAATGATTTAAAAAAAGCAGAAGAAGCAAAAAAACATTTATCTAAAGCTTTTATTTTTAGCAATATTAAACAAGAAAAAATCAATCCAATTATAAAATACTAAAGAGAAAGAATATGCCAACAAAAGAATATCAAGAAGCGGTAAGTGAATTATTAGATATTTTGGGGAATACAGATGAAAAATTAGTAAAAAAAATTCCTCCTGAATTAATTGTGTTTTGGGAACAAAATAAATCAGATGAATATATTCCTGAGTTAGATCATAATGTATCTTTAGAAGAAATGGATTTAAAAGCAAAAACAAGACAATTAATTGCAATGATATATGTAAATTATTTATGTGATCCTGAAAAGAAAAAAGAAATTAGAAAAATATTAAAAGAATCTGAAGAAAAGGAACAAAATAAAGAAGTTATTAATATTTTTGCAGAAGAAAACAAAAAAGAAGAAATTGAACATAAAAGTCAAGAAGAAGAGATAAAACAAAAATCGATTGAAGAACAAGAAGATTTTGAAAAAACAAAAGAAGATATATATATGATTGAAAAAGAAAAGCCATCACCTTTTCTATATATAATTGAACAAATAAAAAAGTTTATTCGAAAAATAATTTATTAGAATCTTTAAATAATAAACAATATAATATAAATGAGGAAAAACAAATGAAAAGTGTTCAAGAAATGCAAGATAAAATAAAAAGAAAGTTTGATATTTATACAAGTGATGTTTTAAAAGTATACAATCTAAATAAAGATATTAGATATCAAATTTCTTTGCTAGATTCTCTAGATATAAGACTTAGCAAACATTCTGAAAATGTTGCAAATATAGCTAATAAATTGTGCAATTATCTTAATCTAAATCAAAATTTTATAGAATATGTTGCTACTTGTGCATATATTCATGATATAGGGAAACTATATATTCCCCCTTCAATTGCAAAAAAACCAATAAAGGACCTAAATGATGAAGAATTACATGAATATAAAAAACACTGTGATATTGGTTTTAATATTTGTAGAAAAAATAATGTATTAAATGAATTTTTAGCAGGTCCATATTATCATCATGAAGAATTAGATGGCTCAGGATTTCCACAAGGGTTAACAGCAAAAGACATCCCTTTTGAAGCAAAGATTATTGCTGTTGCAAATATGTATGAACATTATTTAAATGATTATAATGGACTTGAAAAAAGAATAGATATTTTGAAAGAGATGAAACAAAAAGCATTAAGAAACAAGATAGATAGAGTTGTATTTAAAGCATTAATTAAATTTGTTAGAAATGAGATGGAATTTGAAATATATAATTTAACTACATATACAATATCTTTGAAGAATGAAATAGATAGATTTAACAAAGCTTTAAAACATTATAATTTAGCAAGAAAAGTTAATAATTATGATAAACAACAGTATCATAAACTATATTCTAAAGGATATTTAACAAATAGAGAAAACATAGAAGATATTCCTCAATATTTAAAAAATGCAATTGAAGCAGAAAATCTTAAAAAACAAGAACTGGCTAAATTAAAAAAAGAATTTAGTCAGATTAAAAGATTTAGATAGTAGTAAAAATTTAAAATATAAAAAGTGCCTATATAGCACTTTTTTATTTGTTATATTTATTCTATTCTACTTGTTTTGTTATAATTATTTAATTATTTTATTATTGAATTATTTTATTATTTTATTATTTTATTTTATTATATTTATACTTTAAGCTAGATATTTTTTAAGTTCAACTGGATTAAAAGATTTGTTCTCTCCTATATTTATTAAAATTTCTATATATTTGTCTTTTGGCATAATAAATTTTTCTCCAGTTTTAACATATTCAAGTTCAATTAAATTATTTTCAATTTTATCACCCAGTATTGTGATAAATGGAGTTCCTAAAGTTTTTGCATCATTAATTTTAACACCAATACCAAGTTTTTTATCTTCTCTATTATCTAATATAGCTGGTACTTTTTCAGCTAGAAGTTTTTTATATAATAAATGAGCTTCTTCTTTTTTGTTTTCTGAATAAATAATTTGAGTTATATATGGTGCAACAGAAAGTGGAAGAGATATTCCTTTAATTTTATCTTCTTCTTTTAAAATACTCATTTCATATATTATTGATACTATTCTTGATATTCCTATACCATAACAACCCATGTATACAGGCTTTCTTTGTTCGTCTCTATCTGTAAAATACAAATTCATTTTATCTGAATAAAATGTACCCAAATTAAAAACATGTCCTAATTCAGAAGCACGAACTTCTTTAAATTGAGATAAATCTTCTATACCATATTCTGTTTTTAGAAATTCAAGATGGTTTTCTTTTCCTAGAACTTCTGTATTTAAACCAGTATTTGTTTCTTCGTTATAAAGAATGGTGTCTTCACCAAGAGAAGATAGGATCATAAATTCTTCAGATTTTTTACCGCCCATTGTGCCACTATCAGCAGCAACAGCAACTACATTTAAACCTAATCTTTTAAAAATTTCAATATATGCATCATATATTTTTTTGTATGAAAGTTCGGCATTTTCAGAAGAGATGTCAAAAGAATAAGCATCCATCATAGTGAATTCTATACCTCTCATAAGGTATCCTCTGCTTCTAATTTCATTTCTAAACTTTTCATTCATTTGATAATATATAACTGGAAATTGCTTATATGAACTTAATTTTTGTTTAGCAAATTCAACAATTGCTTCTTCAGCAGTTGGAGCAAGTGCAAAAACACCTTTATTGGATTCTGTATGAAGCATTACACCATCATCAATATATGTTTGCCATCTACCAGATGTTTCCCAAATTTCTCTTGGGTGCAATATTGGTAAAAATACTTCTATAATTCCGTATTCTTCAAAAACTTCACGAATAATTTGTTCTATTTTCTGTTTTACACCTAATGGTATTTTATTATATCCAAATAAACCTGCAGCATATTGAAATAATTGTCCTGATTGAATTAAGATTTCTTGTGCAGGAAACATTTTATCAAGACTTTCTAGTCTTGTACTTCCAATATTTAAATCTGTAATTTTCATGTTCTTCTCCCATACTTGTATTCCTATTTTAAATATACCACACTAGGCTTTTAGTTACAATATTTTTGAAAGGAATGATTTAAAAAACTTAATAATAAATTTTTAAAGTGTCAAGTAAAAATGCTTGACAAAAAACAAATATTCATGTAAACTAAATATGTTCGAAAAAAAGGAGTAGTTATGAAGAAAACAATTGATACAACAATATTATTAGATATATATGGGCAAATACTTACTAAAAAACAGTTCAATATATTGAATGACTACTATAATAATGATTTATCTTTAACAGAAATTGCAGAAAATGAGGGTATTACAAGACAAGCTGTTGGAGATAATATTAAGAAAGGAGAACAAAAGCTTTATACAATTGAATCAAAGCTGAATATAATGAAAAAAACATTTAAAAGACAAGAAAAAATTGAAAATGTACTTGTTAACTTAAAAAACATTACAAAGAAAACATCAGA
This sequence comes from uncultured Lachnospiraceae bacterium, assembly GCA_964616165.1. GTDB lineage: Bacteria > Bacillota > Clostridia > TANB77 > CAG-508 > CAZCCM01. Next base: position 5,744 of record CAZTTS010000011.1, on the reverse strand, counting down.
TAAAGAGATTGACTTAATAGTTAATCAAATAAGAAAAGAACTAAACTATTTAGTTTAAAAAGGAGATCCATATGGCTTTTGAAGGTCTATCAGAAAGATTTGCAAATATAACAAGAAAATTAAGAGGACAAGCTAGAATAACAGAAAAAGATTTAAAAGAAACAATGAGAGAAATTAGACTTGTGCTATTAGAAGCGGATGTTAATTTCCGTGTTGTTAAAGATTTTGTAAATGTGGTAGAAGAAAAAGCTTTAGGACAAGACGTACTAAAATCTCTAACTCCAGGACAACAAGTTATTAAAATAATTAGAGATGAATTAACAGGATTATTAGGTGATGAAAGAACAGATATTAATATATCACCAAATCCTCCAACAATAATGATAATGGCAGGACTACAAGGGTCAGGTAAAACTACAACAGCAGGAAAGATTGCTAATTTATTAAGAAAACAAGGCAGAAAACCATTATTAGTTGCATGTGACGTATATAGACCTGCTGCAATTGATCAATTAAAAATTATTGGGAAACAATTAAATATACCTGTTTATTCAAATGAAGACACTAAAGATGTAGTAAAAATTGCAAAGCAAGCTCTTACTCAAGCTAAATCAAACCTTAATGACCTAGTAATAATAGATACAGCAGGAAGGTTAGAAATTGATGAAGTATTAATGAATGAATTAAAAGCTTTAGAAAGAGAATTAAATCCAGATAATATACTATTAGTAATTGACTCAATGTCAGGGCAATCTGCAGCAGATGTTGCTAAAAAGTTTGATGAAGACTTAAGTGTAACAGGAATTGTGCTTACAAAATTAGATGCAGATACTAGAGGTGGAGCAGCACTTTCTGTAAAAAAACTTACAGGAAAACCAATAATATATGCAGCAACTGGTGAAAAGTTATCAGATATTGAAGAATTTCACCCTGAAAGAATGGCAGAAAGAATTCTTGGAATGGGAGATGTATTATCTTTAATTGAAAAAGCAGAAGAAGCTTTTGATGAAGAAGAAGCAGAAAAATTAGCAGAAAGAATTAGAAAAAATCAATTTGACTTAAATGACTATTTAAAACAAATAAGGCAAGTTAAAAAAATGGGATCACTATCTTCTGTAATGAAGATGATGCCAGGATTTTCAAAAATAAAAGATGCAGATATTGATGATGATCAAATGAAAAAAGTTGAAGCAATAATTCAATCAATGACAGAAGAGGAAAGACAAAATCATAAAATATTAGATGCAAAAAGAAGAATAAGAATAGCAAAAGGTAGTGGTACTACCGTGCAAGATATTAATCAGTTTATAAAAACATTTGATTTAACAGCAAAGTTAATGAAAGACATGAAAGACGAGAGAAGCATAAATAAAATAATGCAAAAGTTAAAATCAGGTGGATATAAAATATAAAAAAGAAAGGAATTAGGAGGTAGTAATGGTAAAAATCAGACTGAAGAGATTTGGTAAAAAAAGAGCACCTTTTTATCATGTTGTTGTAGCAGATTCTAGAAAAGCAAGAGATGGTAAAATTATAGAACAAATTGGGACATATGATCCAATGCAAACACCATCAATAATTAAGATTGACACAGAAAAATATGATAAATGGATATCAAATGGCGCCAAACCGACTGACACAGTGAAAAAACTATTTGATATAGTAGCGAAGGTGAAGGAGTAAGTATGAAAGATTTTTTAGAAACAATTGTAAAAAGCATACTTGGAAGTGATGAATACAAGATTGAAGAAGAAGACAGAAAATTTGAAATAAAGTATACTGTAAAAGCAAAAGGAGAAGACTTAGGTAAACTTATAGGTAGAGGTGGTAATACTGCTAAAGCTATAAGAACAGTAGTAAGAGCTTTAAATGATTCAAACAAAAAAATATATATTGAATTTGTTGAGGATAAATAGTGGAATATATTGAGATTGGTCAAATAGTAAATACTCATGCTTTAAAAGGAAGTGTAAAAATAAATATATTTTCTGACAATGTAGAAAATATAAAGAAGTATGAGAATATATATTTAAAAGAAAATAATGAATATATAGAATATGAAATATTAGATATTAAATTTTCTAAAAACCAAGCAATAATAAGTTTTAAAGATATTGAGAGCAAAGAATATGCAGATACATTTAGAAACAGATACATATATATAAAAAAAGACGATTTAGAGGAGCTAGAAGACGATACATACTATCTTATAGACTTAATAGGACTAGATGTATATGAAACAGAAAATGGCAAGCAAAAGCTATTAGGGAGCCTTATAGAAGTTAATCAAAATGCACCTACAGACATCTATGTTATTAAAACAAAAGATAATCATAGTATAATGGTTCCAGCAATTAAAGAGTACATTAAAAAGATAGATATTAAAAACAAAAAAATAATAGTAGATTTGAGTGATTATGAAATTTAGTGTTTTAACAATTTTTCCTGAAATGTTTGAGGCTTTAAAAGAAAGCATAATAGGAAGAGCTGAAAAAAATAATTTAATAGAAATAGAAATAATAAACATTAGAAATTTTGCGACAGATAAGCATAATACAGTAGATGGTACTCCATATGGTGGAGGTGCTGGAATGCTAATGAAAGCAGATGTAATATATGACTCAATAGAATCAGTTAAAGAAGAAAATTCAAAGATAATATATTTATCACCAAAGGGTAAGACTCTTACTCAAGAGAAAGTTAAAGAACTTTCAAAAGAAAAACATTTAGTATTGTTGGCAGGACATTATGAAGGAATAGACCAAAGAATAGTTGATAACTATGTTGATGAAGAAATATCAATTGGAGACTATGTTTTAACTGGAGGAGAAATTCCAATAATGGTATTAATAGACAGTGTAGCTAGATTAAAAGAAGGAGTAATTTCTAAAGATTCAATAAATGATTCTTTCGAAAATAACTTACTTGAATATCCACAATATACAAGACCAGAAGTATTTAACAATATAGAAATACCAGAAGTTTTAAAAAGTGGAAATCATAAAAAGATAGCGGATTGGAGAAGAAAGGAATCTTTAAAAATTACTTTCTTAAAAAGACCAGATCTATTAGAAAAAGCAATACTTACAAATGAAGACAGAGAATATATAAACAAATTAAAAAACGAATTAAAACAAGAAAATAAAAAAGAAACGAAAAAAGAAAATAAAATTTAACGAAAGGGAGGTCTGTAATGGACATAATTAAATCAATAGAATTTGATCAAATGAAAGCACAAGTTCCTGATCTAAAAGTAGGAAACACAGTTAAAGTACATATAAGAATTACAGAAGGTAATAAATCAAGAATACAAGTTTTTGAAGGAACTATAATTAAAATACAGGGTGGTGGATTGAACAAAACATTTACTGTAAGAAGAATTTCTTATGGTGTTGGTGTTGAAAAAACATTTTTAGTTCATTCTCCTGTAATTGAAAAAATTGAAGTTTCAAGAATTGGTAAAGCAAGACGTGCAAAACTTTACTATTTAAGGGACAAACTAGGTAAAAAAGCAAGAACTAGAGAAAAAATTGGAGCAAAAGTTGAAATGGAAGACATAGTTATTAAAGAAATTGAAGTTCCAGAAACTGAAGCTGAAGAAATAACAGAAGAAGATATTTTAAAAGCTGAAGATGAAATCGAAGAAGAAGAAACTGAAGAAGAAAAAGCAGAAAAAACAACAACTGAAGAAGTAGAAGAATTAAAGAGAGAAGAAGTGCAAGAAGAAAAAACAGAAGAAGTAGAAGAAGAAAAACCTGAGATAGAAGAAGCTGTTGAAGACAAGAAGGAGGAAGAAGATGGCAAATAATAAAACATATTCTCCAAAAAAAGAAGAGATAGAAAGAAAATGGTATTTAATTGATGCAGCAGGAGTTCCAGTAGGAAAAATTGCAGCAGAAGTTGCTACATTATTAAGAGGAAAACATAAACCTGAATATTCTTTTAATGTTGATACAGGTGATTTTGTAATTGTTATTAATTGTAAAGATGCAGTATTTACAGGAAACAAATTAGAAGATAAAAAATATTACAAACATTCAGGGTATGTAGGTGGATTAAAAACAAGAACTGCAAAACAATTAATGGAAAAAAGTCCTGAAAAAGTTATATTTGAAGCAGTAAAGGGAATGATTCCAAGAAATAGAATGGGAAGAGCTCAAATGAAAAAACTTAGAGTGTATAGCGGAGCTGAACATGAGCAAGCTGCTCAACAACCAGAAGTATGGGAGGTAAAATAAGATGGCGAAAGTTAAACAAGAAATGTTCCAAGGAACTGGAAGAAGAAAAAAAGCTATAGCTAGAGTTAGAATTACTACAGGTAAAGGTAATATAACAATTAATGGACAAAAAGTTGAAGAATACTTTAAACTAGAATCTTTGCTTTATGTTGTAAAACAACCTTTAGTTGCAACTAAAATGACTGATAAATTAGATATTATTGTAAGAGTATCTGGTGGTGGTCTTTCTGGTCAAGCGGGAGCAGTTAGACATGGAATAGCAAGAGCATTAGTTGAATTAAATCCTGAATTCAAGAAAACATTAAAAGATGAAGGATTCTTAACAAGAGATCCAAGAATGAAAGAAAGAAAGAAATATGGATTGAAAAAAGCTAGAAAAGCTCCTCAATATAGTAAGAGATAATTATTGTTATAAAAAATAAAAATTATGGTACAAACTGTATTGAAAAGATAAAAATATAAAAGCACCATTATGGTGCTTTTTTTAAAACTTAATTAAAATAAAAAATAAAGAAAGTATATAATTTTTAAATTAAATTTGATATAATAAATTTAATAAGCTATAAGGAGTATTAAAATGAATTCTAAAAAAGGAATTTCTTTAGTGGCTTTAGTGGTAACAATTATAATATTATTAATTTTAGCTGGTGTAACAGTAGCCTTAACGATAGGAAAAGATTCGACAACAACTAGAGCTATAGAGAGTAAAATTGATTCTCGATATGCAACAGCAATGGATAAAGTAAAAATTAGAGAAACTGAACTAGGTGTATCAAAATTTAAAGATCAAGATGGAAGCACAGCAAAAGAATTTGTAGAAAGTTTATTTGATGAAGGGATTCTTATACCATTAGAAGATTCTTATGAACCTGACTATAGTAAGGTATATATAGGTAAAATTGAAGAAGGTGTATATAAGTATACAATAGATATAATTGAATTAGAAGATGATGATATTGATGTAGGACCTATAACTTTTACATTTAACTTAAATGGAGGAACAATAAATAGTTCGCCAGATAATGAAGTAAGGGTAGGAGAAAAAGGGACTACTTTTATTATGCCTCAAAATCCTATTAAAGAAAATAATATTTTTGATGGATGGAGCCCATCAGTACCAGATACATTTGACTCTACAAAATCTTTTATAGCTAAATGGACTCCAATGATGAACACATTTACATTTAACTTAGACGGTGGGAATGTTGATGGTAGTGGAGCAAATCAACTAAGAAGTGGAGTATATGGAGCAGAAGTTACAAAACCTAAAAATCCAGTAAAAAACAATTTTGATTTTAATGGATGGAGTCCATCTGTTCCAAATAAATTTGATGGTAACAAAACATTTATGGCACAATGGAAGCCAAAAACTTATACTATAACATATAATTTAAATGGCGGAATATATAATAATTCAGCAGTAAATCCTACAAGAAAAGTAGGATATAATAATATGCCACCAGAGATTGAACCAACAAAGAGTGGACAAACTTTTATGGGTTGGAC
>CAZTTS010000010.1:0-33177 GCA_964616165.1 uncultured Lachnospiraceae bacterium | reverse complement strand
GAAGGGACTCGAACCCTCGACCTCTAGCGTGACAGGCTAGCATTCTAACCAACTGAACTACTGCGCCATGTTGGTGGTCGCTATAGGGCTTGAACCTATGACCCCCTGCTTGTAAGGCAGGTGCTCTACCAACTGAGCTAAGCGACCATTACAAAAATAATTATACAAAAGATGTAAGTAATTGTCAAATAAAAGCATTAAATATTACTCTTGTCTAAACTAATTAAATAGATCTATTTATCTAGTATAAATTAAAAACTTAGAAAAAATTCTAAGTTTAATTGTTTTTTCACATAAAAATATTATTTAAATAATCTTAAATCAAATATATATTTATATTATTTCCATTTAAAGTCATTTCTAACATCTTGTAACCAAAAGTTTTTCACTTCATTTAATACTTTTGATTCATAAGGAGTAAGTCTTAAAGTAAAATCTACTGGCGCTAATAGATCTATTTCTTTAAACATAAGACCTTTAAATTTTTGCCAAAAGCCTTGTTTAACAGGCATATTTTCTTGAGCTCCTGCTTCAAATTCTGCTGAAACATCTTGAGCTTCTGGATTAATTTCTTTCATCACATTCTCTACCACATTAACTTCTTTCTCTATTAAAACTCCATCCTCTGTTAATCTATACTCTAACATCTTTTGTCCTCCTTGCTATTTAATAGCCATTAACTTATTTCCAATATATCATAGTTGAATTATTTAATCAGTAACAATATGTATATTTTTTTATTACATTTTGATTACATATAATATGTTTATTTATGCCTTAGCGTACAGTTTTTCATCAGCATATTTATATATATGTATGTTTTTTATTTGATTGATATATTTATTGGGATCTATGCTTTTCTCTTCTAATGCTTTGATATCAAGATAAATCATTATATAGTTTGAAGTATGTCCTACCAAAAAACCTTCTTTAATTTCTTCAAAAAGCACATCCATATTTCTTCCTATTTGCTTTTTCATATATTTGCTCATATATTTGTCTGATAATTCTAAAATTTTATTACTTCTACTAGTTTTTTTAGCATCTGTATGTTGATTATCCATTTTATCAGCAATGGTTCCTTTTCTTCTAGAATATTTAAACACATGTATTTTATAAAATGCTAAATCTTCTAAATTTTTATAAGTAGTACCAAAGTCTTCTTTCGTTTCACCTGGAAAACCTACAATTATATCTGTTGTTAACATCACTTCAGGGAAATTTTCTCTTATTTTTTCTATAATCTTCCTATATTCTTCAACAGTGTATTTTCTATTCATTCTTTTTAAAATTTCATTTGAGCCTGATTGTAATGATAAATGAAAATGATTACAAAGCTTTTTTATTTCCTTCATTCGATCTAAAATCTCGTCTGTAAAATACGTAGGTTCTATAGAGCTTAGTCTAATTCTTTTAAGGCCATCTATTTTCTCTAAATCTTCAACTAAATCAATTAAGCCATAATCTTTTTTAAAATCTTTGCCATATGAAGCAACATGTATCCCTGTTAAAACAATTTCTTTAATATCTTTTTCTACTAATGCTTTTACTTCTTTTATAATATTCTCTTTTTTTCTACTTCTTATTCTACCTCTAACATATGGGATAATACAATAAGTACAATATTGTTCACAACCATCTTGTATTTTAATATATGCTCTATTTGTATCTGTATATTCAGTAATTCCCAGTTCAGCAAATTCATATTTATCCATTATATCTGTTACTTTATATCTAAAAGAATGTTCTGTTTCTGTTTCTGTTTTTATTTCTGTCTCTATATCTTTATCAAAATTTTCTTTGTTTTTTTTATTTAAATATTTTTTTACAATTTCTACAACATTTTCTTTATCATCTGATCCTACAGCAATATCTATATCAATATCTTTTTCAAGATTTGATTTGTCTGCTTGAACATAGCACCCCATAGCCACTATAATTCCATCCTTATTAATATTTTTTGGTCTTCTTAAAACTTGTCTTGATTTTCTATCAGCCATATTAGTTACTGTACAAGTATTAATAACAAAAATATCAGCAAAATTTCCCCAAGATACAACTTGAAAACCAGAAGCCTCAAACTTCTGGATTATAGCATTTGTTTCATATTGATTTACTTTACAACCTAATGTGTAAAAAGATACTTTCATTTTCTTTACCCAACATCATTTTGTTTCTGACTTATTCTTTGTTTGATTTCTCGGTTTTTTTCCTTTGTTAATTTTATAATACTCCTTATATTAAAATACATAAGAGGTACTACTAATAGCAGTCTCACTACTACTCGTATTATATAAATAGATGGAATAAATACGTAAGAACTATATGTTTTAGGTAACCCCACAATAGTTCGATATACATTTGTTTTTGTTTCAAATGCTGGAAGTGAAATTTCCTCAAGTTTATCATAATTATTAAATTCAAGAAAACTCCAAACAATCTTCGCACTAATTAACAAATAAATTATTAGCAAAAAAGCAACTATTATTAATACTATTCTAGTAGATTTTTTCATTATACTTTTCCTTTTATCCTTTTCTTTTAAATCCAAATATTCCGATCTTCTGGTTCTATTTTTTCTAAAGCTTTCCCTGTACCAACTGCAACACATGATAATGCATCTTCAGCTATAATTACATTAATACCTGTTTGTTTAGTAAATAATTTTTCCATGCCATCTATCAGTGAACCACCACCCGTCATATATATACCTTTAGTTGAAATATCTGCAACTAATTCTGGTGGTGTTATTTCTAAAAGTTGTCTAAACTCTTCTACTAAGTTTAATGCTAAATCTGATAATGCATCATACATATCTTTTGATGTTATTATTTCCGTTTTAGGAAGACCTGTAATCAAGTCTCTTCCTATTACTTCCATTTCTTTATGATTATTTTTAGGTGATACTGTTCCAATATTCTTTTTAGCTTCTTCAGCTGTAATTTTACCTACTACTAAATTAAATTTTTTCTTTAAATATTGAACAATAGCTTCATCAAAATTATCTCCCGCTATCTTAACAGATTTACTAACAACTGCTCCATCTAAAGCTATAACTGCAATATCTGTGGTTCCCCCACCAACATCCATAATTACATTTCCATATGGTTTAGAAATATCTAGTCCAGCACCCAAAGCTGCAGCCATAGGTTCTTCAATTAAATATACTTTCTTTGCACCTGCAGATAATATAACATCAATAACTGCTTTTCTTTCAACTTCAGTAATTGTTGATGGAACACATACCATCACTCTTGGTGAAAATATATTTCCTCTAGAGATTTTTTTAAGAAATGCTCTTAACATTTTTTCAGCATATTTGTATTCTGAAATTACTCCACCCTCTAATGGTCTAACGGCAATAATATCATCTGGTGTTCTACCAATCATCCTTCTAGCTTCATGCCCTACCGCTAACACTTCATCTGTTTTTTTATTAACAGCTACAACAGCAGGCTCTCTTAAAACAATACCTTTACCTTTAACATATGCAATTATTGTTGCGGTACCTAAATCTATACCTATGTCTTGTCCGAACATTTCTCTCCAATTCTAAATTTTACTATATTACAGAAATCAATATTTTTCAATAAGAAAATATTGTATTTTCTTCTAAAAATATCTCACCAGAGATATCTGTTCTATATATTTTAGATCCTAAATTTTTAAAAAATATTATTACTTCTTTATGTGGATGACCATATATATTATTTTCTCCTGAAGATATTACAGAAATACTAGGACTTACTCTTTTAAAAAAGTCTTCATTTAAAGAATATTTAGAACCATGATGTGGCACTTTCAGTATATCAGACTTTAAACTTATTCTTTTATTTTGACTTATGCTATTTTTATTAGCATTATCTAAATCTAACAATCTTTTCATGCCTTCTTTTTCAATATCTCCAGTATAGAGAATACTAAATTCTTTCAACTTTTCTTTTGCATAACTTTTTTCCTTTTTGTCATTTTCTTTATTACTACTCTTATTCTTTATTATATTTTCACTAATACAATTTATTTTAAAAACAAGAGAATTATTATTGCTAAAATTGTTTATTATCAAATCTTTGACAGGAAATAACACTTCAATATTAGTAGCTTTATCTAATGCAAAACTATCACCTCTTTTAAGCTCTATTATTGGAATATTTGCTTGTTTTGCCTTTCTTTTTAATAAATAGTAGTTTAAAAAGTCTTCTTCAATTATATCTTTCTTCTTTTCTTCTATATTTTTTTCAATTTTTTTAATTACTTCATTATTTATCCTACCATACTTTATTATTATCTCTTTTTCTAAATATCTTCCTACATATTTGGGTATATATATTTTATTAATCTTTACACTCTCAATTAGAGTAAATACTCCACCTATATGATCAATATCAAAATGAGAAACAAAAAGATGGTCTATCTTTATTTTTTTTCTAGCAAAGATATATCTTCTGATCTCTTTACCATTATCAAAGTATTGATTACTACCTGCATCAATTAAAATAGTAGTGTTTTCTGGTGTTATTATAAAGCTAGAATCTCCTTGTCCTACATAAAGAAATGCTATTTTATATTTCCAATTATTAGTAAAATAAATAAATATATTAGAAAAAATAAATACTATCAAGATTAAAACATATAAAAACTTTTTTCTTAAAATGATTCTTTTTAAATCTTTATATTTACTTTGAAAATATATTTTAGATGATGAAAATTTACTTGTATTCCTAGCAAAAACATAGAAGAAAATATATAAAACTACATAAAATATAATAATGAATATAATATTTGGAGTTTGAACATAATAAAAAGGTTTTTTTGCAATATTAAATAATGATGCTTTTTTTACAGTAATAGTTAATAATTCTAGTAATAGATCTATAAATTTTACTAAAGAAATTATTATATATTTATATATAGATTTAGCCAAAAATATATTAAACTTTAACAATAAATTAAAAGCTAGAATCAAAAAAATATATACAAAACCTAAAATCATAAGAACTGGTAATACACTTGAAAGTAATAAGTTTGCGATAAAAAAATTAAAAGTTATTTCGCCAAAAAAATACATTAATAATGGTAATAATGATAAATATACTATTAGAGAAATGTATATATTATAAAAAATAAATTTAATTATTTTTTTAAAATACTTATTTTTAATATGCTTTGTTAATCTACTAAAAAGTTTAGCATTTTCTTCAACTTTTAAAAATAAATATATAGAAATTGCTGAGACATATGATAAATAAAAGCCTATATTGTAAACTGTATATGGATTTATTATAAAAATAATAAAAATACTAAGTAATATGGAATTTATAAAACCATATTTTAAATTATATTCTTTAAATATTAATGCAATAAGTACTAAAAAGACAGCTCTTGATATTGATGATGATATTCCTACTAATAACATATAAAATATTAAAATTACAAATTGAATACCTTTTTTAAATTTGAAATTGATTTTTAGTTTTGTTTGTTTTAAAAAGAAATTTAGAATCAGAACTAAATATGAAATATGCATGCCTGACATAGCTAAAACATGATAAACATTGGTTGATTTAAAATTTATCTTTATATCTTCTTCTAACTCAGTACTATTTCCTAAAAATAAAGCTTTAAACAACTCTTTGTTAATAAGCCCTTTATCTATGTTTTTATATATTTGTTCTTTTGTCAAAATAATATAATCATATAAACTTCGTTTTTTTGTTTTTACTTCAACAAAATCAATTAACTTTAATTTAAAATCTATTCTTTTAGAATAATAATATTTCTTCTCATTAAAACCTTTATAATTCCTTTCTTCTTTAAACTCTTCCAGTTCTCCTAAAATTTCATATGTTTTTGCAATTAATAACTTTTCCTTAGTATTAAAAATTAGTTTAGCTTTTTTTTGATAATTATCTTTGTCTCTAATTAATAAACCAGTATATCTATTTGAATATTCTAAATTTTCTTTGTTTGTAATTTTAACTATGTATTTTGTTTCTTGCTCTTTTTCTTGATTAAAACATGCTTCTTTAAATACTTGTTCTCTCTTTAATTCTATTGTTTTTACCTTAAGCATAGCAATTATAGCAATAATCATTATAATAAAAAGCTTAAAAGAATATTTTTTTATAAATATTTGTAAATTTAAATTACTTTTTTGCTTATTTAAAAAAATTAAAAGTATAAAAAATATACAAAAAAAAGAAAACAAAAAAAGAGGTGATATTTTAAAATACACCCCTAAATATGTTCCTATAAGGTATCCTATGTAAATATATGTCATAATTTCCTTAATACCCCAAACACATTTATTTATTTATTTGTTTATTTATTTGCTTGTTTATTTACCTATCTATTAATTTATGTTTTTTTCTCTAGCTACAGGTAACTACTTAAAATCCATGCCTCTACTTTATCATTACTTACTTTTGACCAAAATGCTTTTTCATCTAGTATTTTTAATGTTTCATTCTTTTTAAAAAGAACTTTTTCAGAAGAATACATTAAAGGCATATATTTGCCTGATACATTATTTGTAATCTTTATAGTAGGAAATTCTTTTTCTTCTACTTCTTCACTTAATTCTGGAGCTTCTGTTTTAGGTTTTTCTGTTAAACTAGGTTCTTCTGTTGTTATGTCAGAACCTGGAACATTGCCCGAAACATTTACATACTCAGCAAATATATAACCTACTCTATCATCACTTAATTCTACCTTATACCATTCACCAACTTGCTCTAAAACTTTTACAGGATCATTTAAATATAAATTAATTAAAGTTTCAGTATCTTCTGTTGAGGGCCCCGATCTAACTCTAACATTTGAGTCATTTACTTTTCCTGGTACTGCAAAACTTATATTTATCATTAGTATTGTTATTAAGGCTGTTAAAGCTAAAACTTTAAATAAAATTTTTCTCATTAAACCTCCTCTTTCTTTTCTTTTTTAATTTCAATTCCTAATTCATCAATTTGTTCTTGTGAAACATGTGAAGGTGCTCCAACCATTAAGTCTTGAGCTTTCTTGTTTTTAGGGAAAGCCGTAATTTCTCTAACATTTTCAACTTCACATATTAACATTATAATTCTATCAATTCCTGGTGCTGCTCCTGCATGTGGTGGTGCCCCATATTGGAAGGCAGTATATAATGCGCCAAATTGTTTTTCAACTTCTTCTTTAGAATATCTTGCAATTTCAAAAGCTTTTACCATAATATCAATATCATGATTTCTAACAGCTCCTGATGCAATCTCAAAACCATTACATACAACATCATATTGATATGCTAATATATCTAGTGGGTCTTTTGTATTTAATGTTTCTAACCCACCTTGTGGCATTGAAAATGGATTATGTGAAAAATCTATTTTCCCATCATCATTTAATTCATACATAGGAAAATCCATTATAAAGCAAAATTTGAATACATCTTTTTTTAATAAATCAAAAGCTTTACCAAGTTCAATTCTTAACTCACCTGATAATTTATATGCTAAATCTTTATCTTCATCTGCTATTAGAAAGATTGATGTATTATTAGAAATATCAGTATATTCTCTTAATTTATTTAAAATATCTTCATTTAATAATTTAGAAATACCACCTGTTATTTCTCCATTCTCTTCAATTTTAGCCCAAGCTAAACCTTTGCCTCCAATATTTTTAATTTTTTCTGTTAATTCATCATATACTTTTCTAGATTCTATCTTATTTACAACTTGCATAATTGTTGTTTTATCTTTAAATATTTGTATATCTGTATTATTAAAAACATCTGATACATTATATAAAACTAGAGGGTTTCTTAAATCCGGCTTATCTATTCCATATTTTTCAATTGCTTCTTTATATGGAATTCTTAAAAAAGGTGGTTTGTCTACTTCTCTTCCTTCTTTAACTGTTTTAACATATGTATTGTATAATAAAGTTTCTAAAACATTTAAAACATCATCTTGTTCTGCATATGCCATTTCAAAGTCTAGTTGATAAAATTCGCAAGGCAATCTGTCTGCTCTTGGATCTTCATCTCTAAAACATGGTGCAATTTGAAAATATTTATCAAATCCAGATACCATTAATAATTGTTTTAATTGTTGTGGTGATTGTGGTAATGCATAAAATTCACCTTTATGTATTCTACTAGGAACAAGATAATCTCTAGCTCCTTCCGGAGAAGAATTTGTAAAAATCGGAGTTTGAATTTCAATAAAGCCTAGATTATTCATTTCTTCTCTCATAACTCTCATTATTTCAGCTCTATGAATTATATTTTCATGAATCTTTCTATTTCTTAAATCTAAATATCTATATTCAAGCCTTAAGTCTTCTTTATTATTTTCATATTCTTCATTTATTTCAAAAGGTAGATTTACTTTGCATTTTCCTAAAACTTTTAAATTTTCAACATTAACTTCTATATCTCCAGTAGAAATATTAGGATTTTTATTTGATCTTTCTACAACTTTTCCTTGAACCTGTATTGAAGATTCTGTTGTTAATTTATCTGCTAATTCATCTCTTAACACTACTTGAGTTATTCCATATTGATCTCTAAGGTCAATAAATACCATGCTTCCAAAATTTCTTATCTTTTGAATATGACCTGCTAATATTACTTCTTCAGAAACATTAGAAATATTTAGTTCTCCACAATTCTTTGTTCTATACATTTTCTTACCTATTCTTTTCTATTTTATATTTATTTACTTTTATTTGTTTTTAATTCTATGTGTTTTTGTTTTATTTAATTTCATCTTATTTTATTTTAATTTTTCAATTTAATTTATATTTAATCTTTATATAACACATATCTAAAGCCAATGTGCTCATAACTTGATTGAGGATTTCCTCTTCTACTTCTTATTGAAGCAGATTTATCAGAAGCACTTCCACCTCTTACAACTTTATGATCAGATTTATCTTCTGAACTCTTCATTTGTGCTTTTTCTTCCTCTGTAAATTTATAATTTTCACTCGTCCATTCACCAAGATTTCCAGCTAAATCATAAATATTATTAACTTTATCTTTTGGTGTTTCTCCAGTTCTATATACTGAACCTGAATAATTTCCATATTCTAAACTTGTAGAATATCCAGAATAAGCTTTATCAATCCAAGCTAAAGCAGTATCCCAAGCTGAACTAGATGTAATTGAAGTTTGATACCCTTTATATTGATATGATTTTGCAGCTTCATTTGATAATTGATTTGCTTTAGCAAATGAAATTCTATGCACTGGTGTCACATTTGGCTTTGATGTTGCCACTTCTTTACCATTTACTGTTGCTATACTTGACTCATATCTTGCAATATAAAATCCTTGATATTTTGCTACTGAATTCACAAATTGAAAATATTCTGGTTCACTCTCATCATATTTAACATCTGTTTCTGATCTATTTCTGGTTAATTGTCCACCAGGAACTGGAACCCAAACATATTCATTCCCTATACTATCTTTAACTACAAGTCCGCTATTAACTACACTTTCTTCAATTTTAGTAAAATTATCTGGAATATATGGTTCAATAGAAGTAAAAACTTTAATGTTTTTTACTTGAACTCTATTACTGCCAAAAACACCATTTTTCCCATATGCTTGTATTTCATATGTTGCATTTTGAGTTGCTGCAAAAGTTGTTTCATATAATTGTTGATTTTCACGTTTGATTAAAATGTGCTCCATACCAGGAATAACAATCTTTTCTAATCCCTCTGGATCTGTAGTACTAATCTTAACATTAATTAATACCTTTTCTTGATTTTCTTCTTCTGTGTTTAGGCTTAATAATACTTCAGGAATAGCAGTATTAACCTGTTTATTTTTGTCATCTAATGAATTTTTAGACCTTAAATAACTATTAACCAAAATTGTTATAATAATTATTAAGAAAAATGCTGCTACTGCAATTGTAATTACAACTGGCCAATTAGTTTTTGATTTTGTCTTATAATACATGCTTCCTCCTTTGTATCTTTTAACATCTTTTACTAATATATTTTCTTTGTTTGATTAAAATTTAACAAAATATTCTAAAGCTAAGTTTATCATAGAATTTAAAGATTTTTCTCTATCTTGGCTTCCCATTGCTTCACCACCAATAATATCAGCAACAGTTAAAAGACATGCCGCTTTCTTATTGGTTAATTTAGCAGTTTCAAATAATGCAAATGCTTCCATTTCACTAGCTTTAATATCTAATTCTTTAGGGAATCTATTACTAAATGCATATAAATTTGGAGTATACCCTTCAAAACATTCTGAACAAGCAATATTTGCTAATTTAATATCTATTTCTAATTCTTTTGCTAAATCTTGTAAATTTAGCATCATTTTTTCATTTGGATAAGATACATGATTTTCTGCACCTGTTAAGTTTTTAGCAAAATTTCCTTCTGTATATGAAGATTTAACAAGAACAATATCATTTAATCTTAAATCATTTGAATATGCACCACATGAACCTATTCTTAAAATAGTATCAACATCATAAAAAGTAAATAATTCATATGAATATATTCCCATTGAAGGCATACCCATTCCTGATCCCATTACTGTAATTTCTATTCCTTTATATGTCCCAGTATATGCCAACATATTCCTAACCGAATTAACTAATTTAGGATTTTCTAGCATATTTTCAGCAATATATTTGGCTCTTAGAGGATCACCAGGCATTAAAACTTTTTTTGCAATTTCACCTTTTTTTGCCTCATTATGTATTACACTCATCTTTCAACACCATATGATGAAACTGAATTTATTATTTCATCACCCTTTAAAGCACTTAATTCAATTTCAATTATTTTTCCTAAAGCTGTTTCTGTTTCATATATTTTTAATCCAGCTACATTATTAGCAAAGACTATTTTTTTCTCTAAATTCCCGTTTTTGCGTACTTCTAAAAACATATATCCTTTAGACGACAATAGGCTTTCAGGATAATATCTTATTATATTTGTTTCTTTACTTGTACCTAATTTTGTAAATTTAATATATTGAGAATCATTATTATTATCATTTAAAATTTCATAAGAATCTTTCCTATTTAAAAATTTTCTAAAATATCTATCTAATTGATTTTGTGCATATTTAGGCTCTGTTTCTGAACTCATATAATCCATATTTTTGGTGATATATATGCTTATAGAACCTATAACACCTACAACAACAATGAATGATAGTATGTAAAATACTAAACTAATCATTGTTACACCTTTTTTATTCATAATTACCTCTATCTTTAGTTAATTTTAATATATATTTTTTAATCTGAAAAATCAATTTATATAAGATTTGTAATCTCAATATATTGATCTAAAGTAATTTCTTCTGCTCTAATTATAAAAGGAATATTTAATTTTATAAATATCTTTTCTATTTTTTCTGTAGTAATGCTTAAATCATCTTTACTTTTAATTTTAATTTGGTTTTTACTATTACTAAAATTTTTTATATTGTTTAAATATGTTTTTCTTCTTTGCATAAAACCAATTTGAATTAATTTAAATAATATTTCTTCATTTTTTGCTTTTTTAAAATATTCTCTTTTCTTTAAAGAGATTACTTGTGAATCTACTTTAGGAACAGGTTTAAAATTATTTTTAGAAATATTTATTTCCTTCTTTATATCTGTATAATATGAGATATAGTATGTAATACTGCTTGAAGCTCTAGTACCGGTTTGGGCAAGAAATCTTTCTGCTAACTCTTTTTGTAACATAATATATATTTTTTCAATCTTTTTACTCTCTATTAATTTAATTAATACTGGAGTAGAAATATAATAAGGAAGATTAGCTACAACTTTAATATTATACTTTTGTTTGTTTAATTCAACCCCACCTTCATTAATTTTACTTTCAATTTTTTTAATAGTTTTTTCAATTAATTCATCAAGATTAAGCTTTAAAACATCATTATGAACTACAGTAAAATTATCATATTTATTTAATTCTCTATTTAAAACATCTATAAATCTATCATCAATTTCAATTGCTATAACATGTTTAGCATGCATTACAAGGCTTTTTGTAAGAGCTCCTATCCCAGGACCTATTTCTAAAACAATATCATTTTTATTTACTTCTGATACTTCAATTATTCTATCTATAATATTTTGATTAATTAGAAAATTCTGACCTAAACTTTTCTTTAAAAAAATTCCTTTTTCTTCTAAAGTTGTTTTAGTATATTTTTCTAAACTAATCTTTTCTTCAATCATTATTTTCCCTTTAATTTTAAATGTTCATTTAAGACTTCAACTAACAAAATATCTTCTTCTGTTAACTTGTTTACAATATAAAAGCTTGTTTTTTTATTGTCTTTACTTTGTTTTTCTTTTATTAATGGTTCTACTTCATAAGTTAATAATGCTTCTTTTTCTATTTCAGATGCGTTTTCATCTAGTCTTTTATCAATTGTATAAAACATCTCACTATTTTCATAAATTAGAGTATGCTTTATATCTTTTCCTGCTTTAGATTTAGTAATAAAATTTAATTCATGTCTTTTGAGATCTTTAGCTGCTACAGCATCTATAAAAAGAAGGAATTTGTCCTTATTTTTGATTTCTTTAGCATTAAATTCTACAGTATTTTTAAGTTTTTCTTCATTCATTTTTTCAACACTTTTTTTACAAAGTTCAGCAAGTTCGCTCTCTTCACCTAAAGTATCATCATATTTTAACATATATGTACCAATATGAGATTTCTTATATCCATTAAGTTTATTATATACAATTATTTTATAACCAACTCCATAATATTCCTTTGTTCCTCCATCTTTATGATGGAATAACTTAATAGAAGCTATGGGAGTTTTCCCCGTACCAATCCTAGCATTATCAATTGTAAATGTTATTACTCCTATAAAAAATATTATAAGTATTAATCCAAATATTGCTTTAAGAAAACCTTTCATAAATTGTTTCCTCCCTTTTGTTAAAATATATCACTTTTATACTATTTTATCAACGAAATATAATCTTAAGTCTTTTAATGTTGCAATAAATATAAAATTAGAAAATACTGTTTTTTTATTTTGAAAATATCACTCTTTCTATTGTTTTTTCCTTGAATTTCTAATTTTAATCATATATTATAAATATATATTGTGTACTAAGGAGGATTCTATGGCCAATAAAAATACAGATTTAGAAAATAAGAATGAAACCGGCCCAGAAAAAAACAAAATTAAAGAAGAAAAAACAATAAAAATAGAAGAAGTAAAGGAAATTTCAGAAAAAAATAAGGAAAAAGAAATAACGGATGATGCTTCTGCTATTATTGAGATTGGAACTAAAAAAGATCAGACAATCAGAGAAAAAACTAAAATTTTCTTTGATGATTTAAGAATTCGCTTTAAAAATCTTTTTTCTCCTGAGAAAAAAATTAAATATTTGCCTGAATATTACGATCTTCCATATAGGTACAACAAAGATACAGTAAGGATTCTAGCACAAACACCAAATAAATTGTTTGTTTATTGGGATTTTGATGACAGAATGAAAAAGGAAATAACCGAAAAATACGGTGAATATTTTTGGGAAAAAACATATCCAGTTTTAGTTGTTAAAAATCTTTCTAAAAATTACTCTTTTGAAATTAAAATAGATGATTTTGCTAATTCTTGGTATATAGACATTCCTGATAACTCAAGTGTATACTCAGTTGAAATTGGTAGAAAATTAAAAGAAAATTTTGAATATAGTCCTAAAATTGAATTTGAAATACAAAAAAAGAGATATGTAGACAAACATCTTCAATTAGATAAGGAAAATTTAACAAGAGAACTTTTAGAACAAAGATTTATTGATGAAAATAGAGACTTTAATTTTTATGGTCCAACAATTACTTTTACAAAAGATGATTACATACACTTTGGCTCTTCAAATAATATAGTATCACCAAATGGTCATATATTATTTGACAGCTTAAGAAGTAGAATTACTTTTAGAAATATTGTCACTGGCACAGAATATGATGTTGAATTAAAGAAAAAGCTTGTAATGTCAGAAGTGTATGAAAATATAGAAAAAGATCTTTATCAAGATGAAAAATCTCGTTCTTCTTGGCTTACAAGTTCAGGACTAGCATTTGAAAGGAATATTTAATGAGTCAAATTAAAGGCTATGTTAATTTCATACTACATGCTCACTTGCCTTTTGTTTTTCATCCATATGACGATACATATTTGGAAGAAGAATGGCTTTTTGAAGCAATATCAGAAACATATATCCCATTATTAAAATCTTTTGAATCATTAGTTGATGAAGGAGTTGATTTTAGAATTACTATGTCTATGACACCTCCTCTTCTTAATATGCTTGATAATAAAACCCTTAAAAAAAGATATGTAAGATATTTAATAAAACATATTGAACTTGCAGAAAAAGAAATAGAAAGAACTAAAGATAATGAAAAAATTAATAAATTATCTCATTATTATTATGAAAGATATAAAGAAGATTTAAAATATTATTTAGAAGATGCAAATAAGGGAGATATTATCTCGCGTTTTAAGCATTTTCAAGATATTGGGAAATTAGAAATAATAACTTGTGGAGCAACCCATGGTTATTTCCCAATATTATATATAAACGAAAAAACAGTTGATGCACAAATAGCAGTTGGAGTACAAACATATGAGCATTTCTTTGGTAGAAAACCAAAAGGAATTTGGCTACCTGAATGTGGTTATGTTCCAGAAGTAGATAAATTACTAAAAAAACACAGTATTGAATATACAATAGTTGAAACTCACGGACTCCTTTATGCAGATCCACTACCTGTTAATGCAACCTATACTCCAGTGGTTTCACCAAATGGTTTAATTGCTTTTGCAAGAGATTTAGAAAGCTCTAGACAAGTATGGTCATCTATCTCAGGATATCCTGGTGATTTTAATTATAGAGAGTTTTATAGGGATATAGGTTATGATGCACCATATGAATATATTAAACCATATATTGCATCAAATGGTGCTAGAGTTAACACAGGTATTAAATATCATAGAATTACAGGCAAAACCGAAGATAAAGATATTTATGATTTACAATGGGCTAAAGATTCAGTAGAAATGCAAGCAGGCGATTTCTATGATTGTAGAACAGAACAAATAAATCATCTATCTACATTTACTACCATCCCACCTATTATCACTTGTCCTTATGATGCAGAACTTTATGGACACTGGTGGTATGAAGGCCCTTATTGGTTATATATTTTGTTTAAAAAAATTCACTATAATAAATCTAATTTTGAACTTATTACTCCAAGTGAATATTTAGAAAAATATCCAAACTTGCAAGTATCAACTCCTGCTAGATCTTCATGGGGTGCTAATGGTTATAGTGAAGTATGGTTAAATAGTTCTAATGATTATGCATTTAAACACTTTAATGAATTAGGAAATAGAATGATAGAGATAGCTAATGAATATAAGGATAATACAGATCCTCTTATTGAAAGAGTTCTTAACCAGTGTGCAAGAGAATTATTAATGTTACAAAGCAGTGATTGGCTATTTATTATCACTAATCAAACAATGGTTGATTATGCACATCAAAAAATAAAAGAACATACTGGCAGATTTAATGAACTATATGAACAATTGAAAAAGAACAAAATAAAAGAAAGTTATTTAGAAGATATTGAACTTAAAACTCCTATCTTCCCATATATTAATTTTCGAGTGTATGCTAATTAAATATAAAATATAAGATATAAAAAATATATAACAGCAATAACAATAACAATAGTAAAAGCAATAAAACATAATAAAAAAGAAGGTTTAAAATCTTCTTTTTTTATTTTGGTCTTTGTTTTTAAAATCTTTTAATTTGCTTTTTTTTCTTCCAATTTACTAAAGAAATATGTAGATATTCCACCAATAATAAATAGTCCTATAGATGCTAAGATTAATAGAATCAATGTTTTAGCATCATGTGAAAAGCTTAGTTGTATGAAGTCTGGTATTATTACAGTTGGGAATATCGCTATTGACGAACCAAGCACTAAACCCAGAATAATATGGTAAACTTTAGAATAAAATTTCTTTATTAAATAACTTACTAATTTAGCAAATAATAATGCAGAAACAATTCCTCCTAATATAAGTGGAATTATCACTCCTAAATCAATTGCACCAATTCCAGCTGCCATTTTATCATATAATCCAAAATATATTAAAAAATTTGAAGGACTAAGTCCTGGTATAATAAATCCTAATATTATTAATCCTCCAGCCAAAAACCAAACTATTATATTGCCTTCAATATTAATAGTAAATTTTTGCCCAAATACCATTAATAATATTAATAATATGCCAACTATGCTTCCTACAATTATGTCTGATTTGCTTCTCCCTCGCTCCCCTGCACTCTTATATAATGAAGGAAGAGTTCCTATAACAAAACCTATAAATAAACAAGCAAAAACAGCTAAATAACTACTAAATGCCTTTTCTACAACTATAGAAAATAAAAATATACCTAGTAATAATCCTATACCCGCAGGTATAAAAAACAAAACATTTTTCCAAAATTTATGTCTTAGGTTACCTAAGAATTTTATAGCAGGATCATATATTCCAAATATAACTGCTAAAACTCCTCCTGAAAGACCTGGAAGTATCGCTCCAATACCAATAACAATTCCTTTTAAAAATCTAATAAAGAAGTTTTTGATTCCAGTTTCTTCAATAAGATCTTTTTCTATTATTTCTTCTTTTTCTTTTTCTTCTACCTTATTTTCAACTTTTTCTTTGTTTTCTTTTTTAGTCATATTAATAGGCACTCCATCCGCCATCTATTATTATAGATGAACCATTTATAAATTTTGATTTATCTGATACTAAAAATAATACTACTTTAGCTATACTTTGCTTTTTGATTAGTTTAAACCCTGTTCTTAAACCACGAAGAACCATTATAAATCCTCTTATTTTAATTGTCTTATTGGGTTTTACAATCCCTGTTAAACTAAAGCTAGGAGCTATTAAATTACATCTTATTCCTTGTCTTCCATAAGCTTGAGCAGTATTCTTAGTTAAGCCTAAAAGAGCATGTTTTGAAGATACATAAGCTACTCCACCTTTACCACCATCTAAGGAAGCAAGAGATCCAATATTGATTATATTTCCACTTTTTTGTTTTATCATATATGGAATAACTTCTCTTGTCAGTTTCATAGGACCTGTAACATTCAATTTAAATACATACTCCCATAATTCATCTGTAATATTATGAGCTGTATTAAATCTATCAATCATACCAGCATTATTTATAACTACATCTATTCTGCCAAATTTATTCATAGTTAAATCTACTACTGATTGAATTGTATCATTTTTAGTTATATCTCCTAAATGATATATAAATAAAGAAGAAATATCTTTTTCTTCAGATAATTTATCAAGATATTTTTCTTCAATTTCCTTTTGTAATTTTAAGGCATTTTTCTGGTTTCTACCTGTACCAACAACAGTTGCACCATTTTCTATTAATATTTTAGTAATTTCTTTCCCAATCCCAGAAAAAGCACCTGTTACAATAATAATTTTGTCTTTTAATTCACTCATTTATGTCCTAATATGGGCACCAATTTCTTTTAAATCAGATATTATTTTATCTGTTTTTTCTTTAATGTCTTTGTCTTTTAATGTTCTATTTTTGCCATCATAAATCATATGAAACATTATAGATTTTTTATTTTTTGGTACCTGTTCTCCTTTGTATTCTTCAGCAAATTCAATTTTATCTGCTGTGTTTAAAACAATTTCTTTTATTTCGTCCCAAGTAGTCTTTTCATCAATAATTACACTCAAATCAACTTTTACTAATGGATGTTGAGGTAATTCTTCAAATTCATTTTCTCTTGTTGTATGAATTTCTATTTTATCTAAGTTAATATCAAAAGTACAAACATTTGTATTTTTAATGCCAGCTTTTGCCATAGTTTTTTTAGACAATAGACCAAATGTTCCAATTACTCTATTATTACATATAATATTCAAATAAGCGTTTTTCTCTATATAGCTTAATTCTTCTAGTTGAGCCAGTTCTATTTTTTGTGTTTGAACTATTTTAGCCATATCTTCAATTATACCTTTTGTAGCAAAAAATATTTCTTCTGCGTTTTTACCTACTACTGCTCCTGAAACTCTTTTATTATGAATAGGTAAATTTTCTTGATTATCGTCTTCCATCTTATTTTTCAAAAATACATTACCAACTTCATATATTCTAAATTCTTCATAATTTTTTAAATTAGTTTCAACTGCAGAAAGTATTCCTGGTATTAAAGATTTTCTAATATATTTTGTTTCTGGTGAAGGAGGATCTACTAAAGTTAAAAGTTCTGTTTTATCAAGACCCATAGCATCAATATATTTTTCATGAATAAAAGGATATAAAATTATTTCTTGCATACCACATCTAAAACTTAAGTATTCTTTTAGATTCTTAACAAATTGTTGTTCATGCTGTATTATTGGAGAATTTAAATCTACTTTATGTGTTGTAGCTTCAAGGTTTTCGTATCCTTCCATCCTTCCTATTTCTTCTACTATATCTTCTTTTAAAGACACATCTCCTGTTGCTCTCCAAGTTGGAACTTTAATTTTATATAAAAAGTCATTTTCAATATCAAATGACTCAATAATAAAACCTAGCTTTTCTAAATACATTAATACTTTGTCTTGTTCAATTATTTTTCCTAATCTACTATCAATAAAACCCTGTTTAATCTCTATTAACTTTTCTTCATTTAAGTCTAAATCACTTGCTTTAGCATCTTTAAATTCTAAAATTCTTAAATCAGGGTAATATTTTCTTAACATTGTAAAAAGCATTGAATATGATAAGTCTATTCTTTGTGGATCAATTTGTTTTTCAAATCTTATTGAGGCTTCTGTTCTTTCGTTGTATTCTTGTGCTGTAGTTCTAACATTTATTCCATCAAAATTTGCCATTTCAATAACTACTTTTGTAGTAGCATCTGAAATAGAATCGTTTTTCCCACCTATAACTCCAGCTAATCCTAATATTTTCTCATGATCTGCTATAACTAGGTTTTGATTATTTAAAATTAATTCTTCGTTATTTAGGGTTAAAAACTTCTCGCCCACTTCAGCTCTTCTAATAATAAGACCTTTATTGATATGGTTGTAATCATAAAAATGAGTGGGCTGTCCAAATGCAAACATAATATAATTAGATATATCAACTAATAAATTAATCGGTTTTTCACCTATATTATTAAGTGCAATCTTTAATTCTAAAGGAGATTCTTTAACTTCTACATTATCTACTACAATTCCTACAAATCTTTTACACAAAGTTTCATCTTGTATTTTAATATTATACTCTGGTTTTTCATTTAAATTTAAATATTGAACAAAATCTTCATCTACAACACTCTTAAGTTCAAGATTATATATTGCAGCAAGTTCTCTTGCCATACCATAATGTGACCATAAATCTGGTCTATTAGTAAGTGATTTATTGTCTATATCTATAATATAGTCATTAAGACCTAATACATCAGCTATGTTTTTACCAACTTCAAAACCATATTTTGTGATATCTGTTATCATGTATTCTGTTTCATCAGTAAAGATATTCTCCAACATTAATTCTGTTGCTGAACAGATCATCCCTTGAGATATTTCTCCTCTAATTTGTGTTTCTTCTAATGTAACTAAATTCCCTTCACCATGCCATCTAATAGATGAACCAGGTAATGCAACTATTACTAATTGATTGGCTGCTACATTTTTACCACCGCAAACTATTTGATATATCTTTTCTTTACCAATATCAACTTTACAAACTTTTAAAGCATCTGCATTTGAGTGGTCTTCAACAGATAAGACTTTCCCAACAACAACACTTCTATATTGTGCTGATAAATCTATAATCTCTTCTACTTCAACCGTCCTCATAGTTAAATCATATGATAATTGATGTGAAGATAAATCTTTTGGTAAATCTACATATTTTTTTATCCAATTTAAAGATAATTTCATTTTTTAACCTCTGTATTTTTTCTTATTTTATTTCTTGTTTATTATTTTGTTTTTTATTTATTTTTCTTGTTTTTTTTATTTATTTTCTTTTGTTTTTATTTGAATTGCTTTAAAAATCTTATATCTCCTGAGTAGAAATATCTAACATCATTTATTAAATATCTCATCATTGCTAGTCTATCTAAACCAATATTAATATAAAAACCTGAATATATTTCTGGATCTAAACCTGCTGCTTTTAAAACATTAGGATGTGGAGCGCCTCCTGGCATTACCTCAATCCATCCCGCATAATTACATGTTCTACACCCTTCTCCATTACAAACCAAACACTTCATATCTATTTCAAATCCTGGTTCAACAAAAGGGAAAAAACCTGTTCTCATCCTTGTATCTACTTTTTTACCAAAAACTTTTTCAAGAATTGCATCTACTAATACCTTTCCTGATGAAAACTTAAATCCTTCATCTACAATTAAAGCTTCATATTGAATAAACATACGTTCATGTCTAGGATCTGTAGCTTCATTCCTATAAACAATTCCAGGATATATAAATCTAGCAGGTGCTCCCTTTTCTTTTAAATATCTAACTGATGCTCCTGTTAAATGTGGCCTTAAACATAATTTATTATATGGATCTTTGTCTTCATAACCTGCTAACCAATATGTATCCATTGAATCTCTAGCAGGATGATTAATTGGAAAATTTAAATTATCAAAATCATATTGTTCTGATGTAATTTCAGGTCCATCAAACACTTCAAATCCCATAGAAATAAAAGCATCATTTAAATCATACATCATTTGGGTAACTAAGTGTAAGCCTCCTGAAGATATGCTTTTACCAGGAATAGTTGCATCAAAAGTTTTTTCTACTACTAATTCTTCTCCCAATAATTCTTCTTTTCTTAGTTCTACTTTTTCTAATATTTCTTCTTTTAAAGTATTCGCTAAACTACCAATTTTTTTCTTTTCTTCATTAGAAAGTTTTGCTAAAGCTTTCAAAATATCAGTAAGTTGTCCTTTTTTTCCTAAAAACTTTGGTAATGTATCTTCTATTTCTTTGACTGTTTTAGCATTATCAATTTGGATAAATGCCTGTTTTTTAATTTCTTTTAATTTTTCTTTCATGTAATTTCCTTTATTTTTATTTAGTCTTATATTCTTTATTCAAAACCTTTTAGAGCTTCAACCATGTCAATCTTTTTTAATTTTTTATTAATTATTATGCCTACAATTGCAAAAAAGAATATTGTAATTGCTGAAGCAGTTAAATAAAGATATATATTATTTCCTTGATATAAATTTAATGTATCCTGAATAATTAAATCTGCAATTAGTGTATATAATGAATTCCCAATATAATAACCCGCAAATATACCTAAAGCGGTTAGTATTGCTGTTTCTGAATAAATATATCTCACTACTTCATAAGAGTAAAATCCTAAAACCTTTATTGTTGATATTTCTCTTATTCTTTCTGACAAATTAATATATGTTAAATTATATAATACTACAAATGCTAAGATTCCAGAAATAAGTAATACTATTAGAACAACAACATCAATAGTTAAAACCCAATTATTAACTTCTTCAAATCTCATATCTAATAATGAAGTTATTATTGTATATTCAAATACATCTTCTTTAAATTGTTCTGCATCTACACCTTCTTTTAGTGTAATTAAATATGTATTTGGTTCAGTTGCTTTATCAAATACAGCATCATAATATTCAGGTGTCATATATGCAAAATGTGAAATATAATTCTTTGTCGGTGTTCCTACAATAACTTTATATTCTTGTCCATAAAGATTTTGTATAAATATATGTTCACCTATTTCTTTACCTGTAATTTTTAAAAACTTATCAGTAAAAATAACAGACTTATTATTAAATGTAATTATATCTTTTTTACCCTGTTTTCTCAATTCTTTTAAACGATTCTTTTCGTTTTCTCTTAAATCTTTTCTTTTACTAGAAATATCTTTAATTTTTTCTCTATCTGACCTGCTATCAATTAAATTTATTTGTTCTCTAAAACTTTCTTCATCTTTTGGTACTATTAATAATAAATGAGATAATTGTCCTTTAGAACTTTTGTATTGTAATGGCTCTGCATAAACAGAACTACTCTTTTCAATTCTTTCATCTAATGCAACAAAATCTTCAAATTTATTAACATTATCTTCATCTATTAATTCATTATATGAAACTATATATTCAATTTGAGTAACTTCCTTTGTTTGTTTTGGCAAAACTTGAGCCATAGAATTTCTTAATGAAAAACCAAAGAATAATAAACCTGTACAACCACCTACACCAAGTATTGTCATAAACATTCTTCCCTTATATCTAAACACATTTCTTAATGTAACTTTAACTAAAAATGGTAATTTTTTCCAAATAAAGTTTATTTTTTCAAAAATGGTTTTCTTACCTTTTCTTTGAGCTCTAGGCCTCATTAATGTTGCTGCATTTTTATTTAAATATTTATTAACAGCTAAATATGCCGCAAAAGAAGTAGAAGCAATTGCTAAAATCATAGCCATAATGCCTGAACCATAATTTACAACATGCAATCTTTCTTTTAATACAAAAGTAGTAGCATATGCATTAAAGGTTACTTCTGCCAAGACATCTGCACCAAGTAAAACTCCTAATAAACCTCCTAATATAGCTGCTAAACCACCATATATAACGTATTTTAAAACAATTTCTTTGTTTAAATAACCTAATCCTTTATATGTTCCAATTTCTTGTCTTTGTTCATCAACCATTCTTGTCATAGTTGTTAAAGACACCATTAATGCAATTAAAAACAAAAATGGTGGGAAAACATTTGCAAGTATATCTATTTTATTTGCTGAATCATAAAACAAATAATAATTTGTATTATCATATCTTGTACTAAAAATACACAAAGGTTTATCTAATTTCTTTATGTTTTCTTTTACTTTATTAATTGCACTTTCAGCATCAAGAATTTCTTTTTCAGCCTTAGTTTTTTCTTTATTAAATTTAGCTTCTTCAGCTTTAAGTTTATCTTCAGCTTCATTTAAATCATTTTCAGCATCAATTAAATCATAAAATCCTTTATTTTTTTCTGCATCAAATTGTTGTTCTGCTTCTTCTAATTCTTTTTTAGCTTTATCTAAAAGATTTTTAGATTCATCTAAAATTTTTTCTCCGCTATCTATCTCTGCTTTAGCAATATCTAATTCTTTTTTTGTATTGTCTAATACTACTTTGCTTGCACTTAATTCTAATCTACCTTGATTAATTTCGTTTTCTTTAGATGGTATGGAGTCAATCAGATTTTGAATATAGCTTTGATGCCCTGCTAGTATTGCATTATATTCTAATTGATAAATACCTCTTTGATAATTATCAAAACTTGCTTTAGTTGTCTGTATTGCATTATATTGTGATTTAATTGCATTAATATCTCCTAAAGCAGTAATCTCTGCATTTATTTCATCTATTTCTATTTGTATTTCTGCAGCTAATTCAGTATTACCACTAGCCAAGGCTTCATTTTTTTCTCTAATTTTATTAGTTCTATTTAGAAATAATAAGTCATATTTATCTATAATTTTTTTAAGACTTATTTCATTTGCAACCAATGTTTTTAAATTTAATAATTTATCTTTATTCTGTTTTAAAAGATTTAATTGTATTTCAGCATCATCTAACTGAGCTTTGGATTGATTATATAATTCATATCCCTTATTATACTGCTTTAATCCTTCATTATATAAATTTTTAGCTTTATCTAATTCTGATTTTCCTTCATTATATTCATTTTCAGCATTTTCAATTTTTTCTTTTGCTTGATTAATTTCTATTTTAGCATCATATATTTTGTCATTATATTCTTCTAAACCTTCTCTATATTCTATCCAGCCTTCTAAAATTTTTGCTTTTGCTTTTACAATATCATCTTCTGCTTTTTTAATATCTTTTTTGGCATTATATATCTCATCTTCACTAATAGCTAATTCATCTAAAATATTGTTATTCATTTCATTAAACAATTCATTAGGCCTATTTTTAAACTCTTTTTCTAAAAACTCTTTATGTCTAATACTTCTAGCTTCAAAACCTAGATCTGAAACTTTCATATTGTCTAAATTTTTGAATCTCAAATAAGCAATTTGTGTTTTATCATTTTCTTTTTCATCTTTTAATATATTAAAATTATTCTGAGCAATATATCCAAAAGAATGGAAATCACCATATCTTGAAAAAGATTTACCTTTATCTAATTCTCCCAGATATTCAGGAACTATACAAAAACCTACTACCTCATACTCATATGTTTTCAATCTTAGTTCTTTGTCTTCTTTATCAAGATTCTTTTCTTCTTTAAGATTTGTGCCATTTGTTTTTACATCATCTAGTATAAATTTCAAAGTTTCTTCTTCATGTTTGAATAGAATTTTATCTCCAATATTTACTTCATCTTTTAAGGCATTATCTAGTAATATTTCACCTTGATTTACAGGATATTTCCCTTCTAAAACCCTTGGTCTTGATATTCTTTCAGGTAATCCTATTACATTTATTAATTTATTATCAACCTTAGTTTTTAATTCTATTGCTTTTAAGAATTCAAAATCAGATATTTCTTCATATTCTAAAATTTTTTCTTTATCTTTGTCTTCTATTCCAGTAGTAAATTGGATCATCATGTGAGACATATTCGTTTCATTAGTAAATTCATCTAATGTATATCTCATATCAGGACCTGCAGACTTAATTCCAACAAATGCAAAAGTTCCTATTAATAGCATTAGAGCAATAGAAATAAACCTTCCAAAAGAAGTTTTTATTTCTCTTAATGTGCTTTTTAAAAATACTGTTTTCATTCGTTTTACCACTCTATCTCATCAATTGACATTGGATTTTTATTTAACCAGATTCTTCTAACTCTAGCATCATTTATTTCAATAACTTTATCAGCTATAGCAGAAATTGCTTGGTTATGAGTAATTATTATAACTGTATGACCTGTTTTTCTGCATGTATCTTGTAATAACTTTAATATTTGTTTGCCTGTTTTATAGTCTAAAGCTCCTGTAGGTTCATCACAAAGCATTAGTTTAGGTTCTTTAGCTAAAGCTCTGGCTATTGCTACTCTTTGTTGTTCACCACCAGATAATTGGCTTGGGAAATTATTCATCCTATCTTCTAGTCCAACCGCAATTATAGCCTTTTTAGGGTCACCTGAATTAGGATCTACTTGTGTTGCAATTTCAACATTTTCTAATGCCGTCAAATTAGGAATTAAATTATAAAATTGAAAAACGAAACCTACTGCATCTCTACGAAATCTTGTTAATTTTTTTTCAGAATAATCAGTTATATCTTCTCCATCTATAATTATAGAACCACTTGTTGGTGTATCCATACCACCCAATATATTAAGCAGTGTTGATTTGCCTGCACCAGAAGGACCTAATATTACTACCAATTCTCCTTCGTCAATATCAAAACTAATTTCATTATTAGCAATGATTTCCGTTTCACCCATTTTATATTTTTTAGATAATTCTTTTACTTCTATAAATGCCATATTTCACCTATCAAATTTAATTTTCATTTTTTTATTTTTTTGAATATTTTTTATTTATTTAAATGTTTTTTATTTATTTTTTTATTTAAACTAAAGCCTTCATAATTTATTTTGTTGAAGTTTATGTGCTTCTACTATATTATTAGCAAGCATTGCTATTGTTAAAGGGCCTACTCCACCAATAGTTGGTGTTGCTATATTTCTTGCTTTAAGAGCATCTTCTATATCTCCATAAATTTTATTATTAATTCTAGTAACTCCAACATCTATTAAAATCGCATCTTTATTTACATATTCTTTTTTAACAAGATCTTTTTTCCCAACTGCAGAAACAATTATATCAAATTCTTTTAATCTACTATTTAAATTTATAGTTTTAGAATGTGCTATTGTTACAGTAGCACTTCTATCTAAAAACATTAATGATAAAGGTTTCCCTACTAATGTACTTCTATTAATAATTAAAACATTTTTCCCTTCTATTGGAATATTATAATAATCTAATAATTTTATAATACCTTGAGCTGTTGCAGGATATAGTCCTATTTCATTATTTATTAATTTACCTAAATTTATATTTGTTAGGCCATCTATATCCTTTTTATAGTCAATAGAGTTTAAAACTTTAATTTTGTCAATTGATTTGGGCATAGGTAATTGAATGATTATACCATTAACAGATATATCTTCATTTAATTCCTTAATTACTATTAATAGCTCATCTGTTGTAATATTTTCAGGAAAAACTAAAACATTGCACTTAATTCCAATATTTTCAGCCATTTTCTCTTTTTGTTTAATATATATTTTAGATGCTTCATTTTCTCCAATTGTAATTATAGTAAAAGAAATTTTTGCTTTATTAAAATCAATATATTCCTTTAAAGACTTTAAAGTATTATCTCTTATAATTTTTCCGTCTAATATTTTATTAATATTCATATTAATATTCATATTAATATTTTTATTATTATCCATATTCATCCTTTATTTTTTTTAGTTTTCTTTAATTAATAGAAAAATATCTCCATCTTTAGAATGATCAATCAAGTTTAAATTAAAACTATATTTAAGAACAACTTTTTCTGAAGTTTTAACTTGAAAAAGCACAACCTCTTTTTGAACTAATTCTACTTCTATTTCAGACTTACCGTCAATTCTTCTTACATCTACATATATCCCAGCTGTTGTTCCTTGAACCACAACAGATTGTATTTTTTTATCTCGATCTACTTCTTCAATACTGCTATTTTCTATTTTTATATTAGAATTATTTAATTTTTCAACTAACATCTCTTTAATAGCAGCTATTACAGGTTTTGATATTTTCTCACCTGTTTTTAAATTTTCTAAATTATTAAAATTTACTAAAATTGTATTTGTATCAGCAATTTTAAATCTTTCACTCTCAGAGTTTAAGCTTGACATTATTAAATAAGAATAATATTTAACTATTTGATTTTCTTCTTTATTTAGGTCTTCAAAAAGCAAGTCTTCTCCTAATAATATTTCTAGCGCTTCATCTCTCTTAATTGCATTAAACCACGATGTTATTATATTATCTTTGGGATTTGTAGGAAAACCCGTATTTCTTGTATACATTATATATCCTAATCCTATTTTACGTGTAATTCCTTCTCCCATATCTTCATCAATCGTAAAATTTGTTTCTCCTTTGCTAAAGTATTCAGCTTTATCCATTAAGAAAAATACTCCTCCTAAAACAACAAGTAGCACTATTATAACAATAATACCCATTAACAGTTTTTTCATACTTCCCCTCCATTTTTCAATTAAATTTACTTATATTTATATTTATATTTATATTTATATTTTTTATATTATTTTATATTTAGATTTATATTATTTTATATTTAGATTTATATTATTTTATATTTAGATTTATATTATTTCATATTTTTTAATTTTTTCTTATGCTTTTTTAATATTTTCTTTCCTCTTATTTCTTTCTTTTCAGGAATTAAAAACCAGTCTTCTAAAAATTTATGTATTTCATCTTTATTTAATTTTCTTAAGTACAAAAATAGTCCTAAAGAAGTAATAAAAGCTCCAACTGTATTTGCAACAATGTCTAACATTGTATCTAATACGCCATATTCAACTCCCTTTGCTCTTTGTGCATTCAATCCTAAAAAAGTATCAGCACTAAATTCTAATAATTCCCAAATTATTCCAGCTGTCATTGCAAAAAAGAACGAAAATGATATTACCAAACCTACTGAATAATTCAATTCAGGATTTTTATTTCTCATCATTGCTAAAGCCATTAAAGCTGCAAAAACAAGAAGTACTCCAGAAATCCCATGTAATATTGTGTCCCACCATATAATTTTGTCATATACCCCCATTAGTGTTCCAAATAATATAGCAAGTATTATGAAAGTTGTAAAAACTATTTGCATTACTATAGATATTCTTATTTTTGTAATTAAATAAACAAGTTCTTTATAAAACGAAGTAATTGATGATAGAAATACTAATAGTATAGCTTCCTTATCTCCTCTAATTATTGCACTTACAAGTAAAAAAATAAGTACCAGTCTAAAAGCATTTATTAAAATAAAATTAAATACTTTTATAAAACTATACTTATTATCTTTTTTATCTTTTTCTTTTTTTATTTGTTTTAATTCTTTATCTTTAGTCTTCTTTATTCCTTTATTTTTCATGATTTAATTTTATCACTAGTAGTATTGAAAATCAATTTAAAAATATAATTTCGGCCTTTAGTTTTTATCAAATATAATCACTTATAAATAAATAAAAACTCTTAAATTTCAATCGTAATTTCAATTAATTCAGGACCTGCAAAAATTCTAAAAGGAATTACTGAATGGCCTAAACCTAGACTAACATACATTACAGTATTATTTTCTATATATGGGCCCTTAGTATATTGTGGAAATAGGCTTTGATTAGGAGCTATTAAACTTATATTGGTAAATGGTAGCCTAAATAGTCCTCCATGAGCATGACCTGCTAGAACTAGATCAATATTATAGTTCTTATACACAGGAAAAGCTTCTGGTCTATGAGTTAGAAGAATATTAAAACCTTTATCTAATTCTTCTTTATTTTTATTAAGAAGTTTATTTGTTTTTTCATCAATAATTTTTAAATTTTCTTTATTCGAATCATTTTCTTTATTAAAAAAATCTAAAATACTAACTTTTAATTTATCTGTATTATTTATTGTGTAAAATAGTTCTTTAAACGGATCATCTAAGCCAATTATGTTAATTTGACGATTATTTAAATGAATTTGTTTTACATCATCTTTTAAGATACTCACATTCTTTGATTTTAAAGTCTTTTCATAATCTATTATAATATCATCAGATTTACTTTTTTCATGATTACCATAAACATAAAATATTTTAGATTTATAGTTTTTTTGTTTTTCTTTCTTGTTTAAAATTTCATTTAAATCATCTATAAATTTATATACAACCTCTACATCAGTAGTTTTGCGATCTATAAGGTCCCCTGTAATAAATATATAATCAGGATGTATAGTATTTATCTTATCTAATAAATATTTATTATCTTTCCCCCAATTTTGATTGTGAAAATCTGAGATATGTAATATCTTAAACTTCTTCGACTTTTCTTTTGCTTTTGTATCTACTAATTTAATGTCTACTTTCCTAATTTTAATCCTTAGATTGTCAATAATCGTATAAATTAAAAACAAGAAAAGTATAAGACATAAAGCTACCAATATATACATTTTATACCTTTCTATTTTATATTGTTTTCTAATCTTCTTGTTGTTTTTCAAAAACTTTTTCTAAATAATGAAGTATTTCATACCAAGAGTTTACTCTTACTAAATCCTCTCCATTACACTCTTTATTATACATAGCATCAAATACAATAATAGGGCATATTTTTCTTAATTCCTCAATATTGCTTGGGCTATCTTCAATCATTATATCTATTTGATGTTCTTTTAGAGCATCTACCTTACTGTTTCCTGTAAAAACTAAAACATCATATGGTATGTCATGCTCTTCTAACCAATTTTCTAATATTTTTTCAATTTTTCTTTCTTTGATATCCTCTTCTTTTATAGATTTTCTTGCCGTAATTATATGTATTTTCCAATCAGCTTCTTTTATTTTATATAAAACCTCTGATACTAATTGCCTCGGTCTTTCTTCTCTAGAATATTTTTCTAACATTTGTTGCCAAAAATTATTATCTGTTTCTCTACACCAGTTAAAAGTTACAGCAGAATCGTAAGAGTCTTTATTTAAATTTGCTAAATCAAAATCTCCATCATAAGCATATTTTGCTCCAAATTCAAATATGAAATCTTGAATATTTGTTATCACTCCATCAACATCTACACCTAAGTTCTTTTGCATATTTTCTCCTTGTTCTATTCTTTCTATTCTTTATTTATAATAAATTTTTCTATTGCTTTTTTCACACCTTCATCTGTATATGAATCTGTAATATAGTCAGCAATGTTTTTAATTTCATCTGTAGCATTTTCCATAGCAATTCCTAAACCAGCATTTTTTATCATTGCTTCATCATTTACATTGTCGCCTATTGCTATAATTTCTTCTCTTTTTATATTTAATCTTTTAGCCAATTCTTCTAATGCAACCCATTTATTGATATTTTTCTTTGTTATTTCTGAAAAATAATATTGTAAAGAAAATTCAGAAGTTCCATGCTTAAAATATTTTTTTGACATCCATTCTGGTTTTAATATTTCAATATTATCAACTTGTTCTAATTTTCTTAACACATTATCAAAAACAATTTTAGATTCATCACATATGGTCATTTTTAGATATTCATCACAACTAGAATCACTAATATATTCTCTAATATTTGGTACTATATTTATATGTGTTCTTTGACCTTCTGGTTTTGTTAAATTTTCTTTTTCATATATTAATACGTTATATTTTAATGAATCTGCCACTATTTCTCTTTCTGTATATGCATTATAGTATATTGAATTTTCATCACAAATATCTGCTATCTGTAATGCTTGTTCTTTGCTAAAAAATGCATCAAATATGTTTTCTTCATTTTGAATATCATAAAGTAATGATCCATTTCCTGCAATTAAATAATTATCAATACCAATGTTTTGAGCAAAAGTTATTATAGAATTTGCAGGTCTTCCTGAAGCTAAAACTATTTCTACTCCTAAGTCTTTTGCTTTTCTTAATACTTCAATAGTAGATTCTGGAATCATACTATATTCATTTAATAGGGTACCATCTAAATCAATGGCAATTAATTTATACATCTTTCCCTTTATCCTTTATATTATCTTTTATATTAATCTTCTGGTTCAATTAAACCATAATTTTTACCATCTTTTAATTTATATATAACATTAACAGCTCCTGTTTGTAAATTAATAAATGGCATAAAAATATGTTTTTTATGTTCTGATAAAATCATTTTTGCATCTTCTGGAGCAAGTGGTTTTAAATCATATGTTGCATATCTTATAATCTCATCTGTTATATCCATAAATTCTTCATCTATTTCTGTGTATTCAATTTCAGGACTAGCTTCTCTTCTTCTTCTTTCTCTTATTGTTTTAGCTTTTCTTATTTGCCCCTCTAAAATATCTATATTTGTATCAATAGCTGCATATATATCTTTTCCTTCTGCTATAGATCTAAAAACAGATCTTCTTACAGCTACTGTCATTTCTACTATTTGAACATTACCTTCTTCCCTTAAGGTAACTTCTGCATTAATATCTTGATCAAAATATTTTTGTATTCTTTCTAGTTTTTTATTTGTGTAATCATCAATTGCTTCTGTTGGCTTAATATCTTTTGCTACAATATTTACTTTCATGTTTATCCTCCTTAAATTTTATATATTTTCTTCTGTATATTTTAATATTTCTTTTAATCTATCAAATTTTTGAGTTAAATACAAATAACCTATCAATGCTTCAAATGCTGTTGATTTAGCATACTCTTCAATTGATGCACTCTTAGGCACATGATAATTCTTTGCATTTCTTCCTCTTCTTACAATTTCTTTTTCTTCTTCTGTTAAATATTTTTCTATTTTTTCTAATGTTTCTGATTGTGTTTTTGCATTAACAACCTTTGATGTTAAAATATGCAGTTTATGCGGTTTATGGTCTGTTTTTTCTATTAAAGATTGTTTTATATATATTTCATAAATAGAATCACCAATATATGCCCAAACTAATGGGTTCATCATATGTATTTCTTGTTCATCTTTATCAATACTAAACATTTTCACCTGGTCTTTCTAAGCTTATCCTTCCTAATCTTCCTTTTCTAAAATCATCTACTAGCATTCTACATACTCTTTCTTCATCTATTTCTTGATTTTGTTTATATATATTCTTTTTATGACCAATAACTAAAAGTAATTTGTATAATTTATGTTTGTCTATTTTTAAGCTAGATAAATTCTTAAATATATTAAAAGAAATAGTAGCAAATTTATTTTCTTGGAAACTTTTATCTTCCATATCTTCTAAAAATTCTTTTACTTCTTTTCCTATATTATATCTTGTTGCTAAATTATCAGGGTAATTTAAAATTAAACTTTCTAAAAGCTTTAATGCCATATCCATTTCATCAACTAAACTATCTTTTATACAACTAACTATTGCTAAATGAAGTCCTGTTTCTTTATTATCAAATCTTGGCCATAATATCCCTGGAGTGTCTAATAGTTCTTTATTATTGTCAATCCTTATCCATTGCTTTCTCTTTGTAACTCCTGGTTTATCTCCCACTTCCATTGTTTTTCTATTTGCTAGGCGATTTATAAATGAAGATTTACCAACATTAGGAACTCCAACTATCATTAATCTAATAATAGGGAATTTAATACCTTTTTCTTGATCTTTTTTAATCTTATCAGCCATTATTTCATCAACTAATTTAAGTACATTTTTTACTTCTTTATTTTCTTCTGAGTTTAGAAGTAATGTTGGTGCTTGATTAGAAAAATATTCTTGCCACATCTTATTTACACTACTATCTGCTAAATCTTTTTTATTTAATATAATAATTCTTCTTTTATTTTCTGTCATTGAATAAATATCTGGATTCCTTGAAGATAAAGGTATTCTAGCATCCAAAAGCTCTATTACTAAATCAGTAACAGATATATCATCTTGTAATTCTTTCTTTGTTTTAAACATATGACCTGGATACCAGTTTATATTTGTTTTATTTTCCATAATTATTACCTCTTTAATTAGTTATATTATACCACGATTAAAAAAGACTTTGATAAGCCTTTTTTTAGTTTAGTTTAGTTATTTCCTCGCCTCTCAGAACTGCGTCCATATATTCAATGGTATAATCTCTAATAAATCTTTTAGGGTCTTTTATCCATTCGTGTATCTCATTATATATTCTTTCAAACCCAACTTCACCATATTGATTATAAAATTCTGAATAGTTTATTAATCCTTCTTTTAAAAATTCTCTATAAGCTTCATTGCCAACATACATTCTTTTTGAAAGTTTGCTTCCTGACCAATCTAGTATTGTAGGTGTATATATCACACT
>CAZTTS010000009.1:21716-33649 GCA_964616165.1 uncultured Lachnospiraceae bacterium | reverse complement strand
AAATGGATGGAGCGATACTAGTTGTATCAGCTGCAGACGGACCAATGCCTCAAACTAGAGAGCATATATTACTTGCTAGACAAGTAGGAGTTAAATATATCGTTGTATATTTAAACAAAACAGATATGGTAGACGATCCAGAACTACTAGAATTGGTTGAAATGGAAGTTAGAGATCTTTTAACAGAATATAATTTCCCGGGAGATGAAATTCCAATAATCAAAGGATCATCACTAAAAGTATTAGAAGCAACATCAACAGATCCAGAAGATGAAGTTTATGCACCAATGAAAGAATTAATGGAAGCTATTGATTCATATGTACCAACTCCAGAAAGACCTACAGATCAACCATTCTTAATGCCAGTTGAAGACGTGTTTACTATTACTGGTAGAGGAACAGTTGCAACAGGTAGAGTTGAAAGAGGAAAATTACTTTTAAATGAAGAAGTAGAAATTGTTGGTATGACTGACGCAAAGAGAAAAACAGTTGTAACAGGAATTGAAATGTTTAGAAAACTATTAGATTCAGCAGAAGCAGGAGATAATGCAGGTTTACTTTTAAGAGGAATTCAAAAAGAAGATATTGAAAGAGGACAAGTGTTAGCTAAACCAGGATCAATTTCACCTCATACTAAATTCTCAGCAGAAGTTTATGTTCTAGATAAATCAGAAGGTGGAAGACATACTCCATTCTTTAATGGATATAGACCACAATTCTATTTTAGAACAACAGATGTTACAGGAGTAATTGAATTACCAGCAGGAACAGAAATGGTTATGCCTGGTGATAATGTTACAATGGATATTGAACTAATTACACCAATTGCTATAGAAGAAGGTTTAAGATTTGCTATCCGTGAAGGTGGTAGAACAGTTGGTTCAGGAATCGTTACAAAAATTAAATAATATTTAGAAATTAAATATATAGAAGAGAGCTAGCAATAGCTCTTTTTTAGTTGTTTTAAAAAGGATAATGTGCTAAAATTTTAAATATGGATATAGAAGAGAAGAGTAGAGAAAAAAGAAATAAAAGAATAAATAGAAATAGAATTATTGGAAGAATATTAATTATATTTTCAGTAATTGCTTTTTTAATTCTTTCTACTATATTAATAATAGAAATTATTAATATGAAAAATGTAGAAAAAAGAGATAATGAACTAATTGAAATTTATGAAGAGAATAAAGAAAATGAAGAAAAATTAAAAGAATATAGTATAAGAGCATTACTTAAAATACCAAAAGTAAATATTAAAGAATTAATATATGACAATAATAATTATTTATATGATGATTTAGAACAAGGAATAGTTGTATATAATATATATGATAATTTAAGTCATGAAAAAAATAATATGTCAGTAATATTAGGACATAATAGTGGATTAAGAACAAAGAAAGTATTTTTGCAGTTAGAGAAATTAGATATTAATGACGAATTTGAAATAGAATTTGAAGGTAAACTATATAAATATAATATAGAAAATAGATATGTAGTTGATCCTAAAAGTGATGGTCCATTTGAAAGGGAAGAAGATAAAAATAAAGTATATTTATTTACTTGTTATCCATATCCCATAAATAATAAAAGATTAATTTTAGAAGGTGTCAGAATAGACTAAATAAAATATAGGAAAACAATAAAAAAGAAAATAACAAAAAATGGAATAACCAAATAATAAAATAATGTTAAGATAATTAAAAAAGATAAGTAAAAATTTGTCTTTTTTCTTTTTTATAAATATTAAGAAAACGGTTGATTAATGTCCGAAGCTCAGTTTTTAGCGAAAATAGTATTAATATTCGAAAGTCAGTGTGATTACTGACTTTTTTGTCGACAAAAATGCATATTTTAGGTATAATTAAGGTATAGCAGACATGACAAAGAGAAGTATCTAAAAGAATTAAGATACGAAGTTCAGTTTTATGAAGTTTGAAGACTCTTCTTTAAAGTTGAATTATTTTATGTAAGGTTTCATGTTAACTAATTTATCTGGAATACGTTTTATTCCTATTAGATTTAATACTTCGGATCCATATGTAGATGCAAAAACATCGTATGGCGATTTGAAATTCTTACTTTGTCTTTTGTAGCTATTCACATGAGAGGATATAATATCTATATCTTTTTGTGAAAGGTTGTTGAAAGAAGTTCCTTTTGGGAGCTTCTTTCTTAATTCTACATGATCTTTTTCTATACCACCCTTAGAAGATGAGCTATAGGGAGGACAATAAAAGAGTTTTGTTCTTGTATCAAACCAACCAGAGGCAGTTATATTAACACTAGATTTTTCTATAGTTTTAAAGTCATTAAACTCGCTACCATTGTCTGTTAGGATGATTGGAATAAGGTCTTTAAAAAGACATTCTACTGTTATTTGTTGCTCTAAGATGTCTAAAGCCTTCTTTACAGCCTTGGTTGTTTTTTCGGGCATTAATTTATATACATGTAATCTGGTTTTGGTAAAAAAAATTGATAGCAAACAAGGTTTGGAATCAATTGTACCCTCAACAATATCAATCTGTACTACTTCGCTTTTAAATTTAGGTTTAGCTTCTAGAAAAGAGAGATAGTCCCTGCGATGTAATATTTTTTCCTTTGAATTTTGTCTGAAATTTAATCTGTTATCTGTGTCAGATTTTATTTTAGGTTTAGTATTGGCTTGAACATTTAATTTGTTGTTCTTAACTAAATGATAGATATGATTAACAGAATAGAAAACTTTATTTGGATTATTATTTTTAATTACACTAATGGATAATCCTCTTTGAAAACCTTCTTCAAGGACGGTAGAGAGTTCTATTATTTCGTTATTTGAATATCTTTTATGAGATGTAGCTGTTAATTGCTTTTCTTTTGCCATTTGATGAGCCATATCTGCATCATAGAAGTATTTATCTCTACTACACTTATTAATCTTATTGCAAGCATTACAAACGTGGTGATTTTTCCACATGAATTCACATTCTACAGGTTTAAAATGATCACAGAGTTTATTGCAATTGTTTCTACAAGTTTTACACTTTTTACTACAAAAGTATGCACTGCATAACTTTTTAACATTACACTCGTGCTTTAAAGCACAAGTATTGAATTTTGTTTTCTTAAGAGAAGGAACTAAGTACTTATTGCGACTTACTTCCTTTAAAAAAGCTTCAGGAGACTTGTTTGTTTTAGACATTTTACTCATATCAGCATATGAGTATCCGGCATTAAGCCAAGCTTCTAAAAAAACACGTTCATGAAAGCTAAAATGTTTGTATGTTGTCATTTGGTCTCTCCATTCTAGAAGAGTCTTCATAACAATTATACCATAAATTATTGTTAGAAAGAATTTTTTACATTAAAACTGAACTTCGAGTATTAATTTACAAATATTAAGAAAACTTTAAAAAAAGTTGCAAAATATTAAAAAAGTAGTATAATTTATGTATGATTAATATTTTACCTAAAATTCTTAAAGTTGGAGCTTAGGTATCATATTGTCATAAAAGACTGAAGATAAAGGTGTGTAGAGCAACATATAACATTTGAGGGGATAATAAAAACACTGTGTCAGAGAAAAAAGATGTTGCACAAAAGATAAATAAAAATGTAAAAAAAGAGAAAAACAAAAAAGAAAATAAAATAAATAATAAAAATATAAAAAGTAGAAAAACTAAAGCTATAAATTTTCTAACGCCATTTAATGCCGTATTGATAATAACTTTAGTTTTTTTATTTGCTTTAATAATATTTTTTAATATAAATAAATATATTAATCTTAAAAATAATGAAAGATTTAATATTGGAGTTGTGTTAACAGAAGAAGATGATGACAAATATCATAGTGGTATTTATATGTTATTAGGACAAAATAAGCCTAGATATAATTTTACAATATTTGATGATCTAGAAAAAGCAAAAGAGAGTGAAACTAATAAAGATATAGAACTATATATTTATAATGATGAAAAAAATATTAATATAAGTAAAAATAATCCTCTTATATATAAAAATCTAAAATTAGTTTTTAGAAATCAAGAATTATTTGATTCGGAGAATTTTGATTTAACAAATGAACAATTTAATAAATTACAATATTCAACTATTACTACAAGAAAGCATATTAACTTTAATGGTGAAGAAAGTGTAGATAATGAATTATTGGATATTAACGATATTAGGGCAATAGATAGATTAAGCAATTTTGCTTTCATTCTAATGCCTATTTTTATATTACCTTTTTTAGTAAGACCAGCATATGAATTAATTGAAAACAAGAAACTTAATAAAAAGAAAGATAATAAAAAGGACGAAAAGAAAACTACTAAAAAAGATAAAAAGAAGGAATCTAAGAAAAAAGAAGTTAAAAAGGTTGAGAAGTTAGTTAAAGACGACAAAAAGAAAAAAGAGAAAAATGAAAAGAAAATTAAAGACGATAAAAAGAAAAAAGAAGACAAGAAAAGTAAAAGTGTAAAAGAAGAAATTAAGGAAGAAAAAATAAAAGAGAAATCTGATAATAAGAAAAAAGCTGAGTCTAAAAAGACAGAAACTAAGAATAAAAAAGAAGAGAAAGAATCAAAGAAGGAAACAAGCAAAGTAAAACAAGAAGATACTAAAAAGAAAACTTCTAAAGATAAGAAATAAGGATGAAGAATGAAAGAATTTTTTAAAAAAGCAATTAAAGAATCAATATGTTTTTTAGTAACACTAATAATATTTGTGTTATTAATACTATTGTTAAGTAATACAGTTATAAAAGGTTTTGATTTTAATTTAATTAAATATTTAATATTAATTGCACATTTTACAGTAATATATGTTATTACTGCTCTATTTATCTATCTATTAAATAGAGAGATTAAATTAGATAAGAAAGAAAGAAATAGAATATATATTTTAGTAGTTGGATTATTAATATTTAGTTTTTATGTATTTGGAAACATTATAAATATTATCAATCCTATTAAACATATTTCAGATGTATTTTTAGAAACAATTGTTTTTAAAACAATACCATATATGTCATATGTATATTTAATAGTTATTCTAGCTCTAATATATCTAGTTTTTAAAGTGAAAAATCTAGTAATTAAATATTTAGATAAAAAGAAAGATAATAATAAAAAGAAAGATAAAAAGACTAAAAAAGAAAATAAAGAAGAAAAGAAAATTAAATCATGTGGTAAAAATTGCAAATGTTTTAAATATTTGATTTTAATTATTGTTTTCTTAATTTTTGCGTTAGGAATAGCATTTAAAATTATGAGATTAAATTCTGTATACATAGTTAATATGGATGAAGATCAAACTATTCTTAATGAAATTAAAGATGGATTTAAAGGTATGGTATATACCAGAAAAGCAGATTTATCAAAATATGATTCAAATACTAAA
Organism: uncultured Lachnospiraceae bacterium; assembly: GCA_964616165.1. Taxonomy (GTDB): domain Bacteria; phylum Bacillota; class Clostridia; order TANB77; family CAG-508; genus CAZCCM01. Next base: position 28,267 of record CAZTTS010000009.1, on the reverse strand, counting down.
AATAGAAAAATGATTAAAACATTACTATACAATGAATCACAAGTATATATTGTTATACCTGAAGGATATAAGAAAGGTTTAGAACTATCTAGAAAAAATAATAGTTCAAGTAAAGAAAAGATAATATTTATTAGCCTTAAAAATGAAGATAGAAATATAGAGTACCAAGTACTTTTAAATAAAATTAGAGAAAATGCAATAGTGTATGAAATATACGGAGATTTTACTGAAACAAAAGATATTTTAAATAAATTTAATACGGAATATGAAATTAATATTAAATAATTTCGATTCTAGATTAGGAGAATCTTATGAAGATTAAGACAAGTAAGAAAATGATTTCAATACTATTAACATTTGTAATGGTATTTACTCAAATTTTACCTGTAGTATCTTATGCAAGAGATATGGGAATACAATCTCTAGAACCTGTTGTAGATACATACACGTATCATTTTGTGGATAGTAATGAAAATCTATTACAAACGCAAATAGTAAAGGATGGTGAAAAATTATTAGAGCCTGAAGCTCCAACAGAAGAGGGAATATTCCTTGGTTGGTTTGATGAAGAAGAGGTTAAATTTAATTTTTCAAATCCTATTAGTGTTACTGAAACACAAACAATTCAGTTAAAAGCTAAATTTGATAAAAGCAAAATTAATATAACATATATAGCTGGAACTGATGTTATTGAAGTAAGGCAACAATTGAAAGGGCAGACAATTGACACATCTGATTTAATAACACCTGTTAGAGATGGGTATATAGTATCAGGTTGGTCAACAGATGCTGCAGGAACAAATGTTTTTGATGAAAGTACAATTGTAAATGAAGATTTAACTCTTTATGCAATATATGTACAAAGACATACTATTGTATTAAATACAATGGGTGGTAAACATTTGTCACCAGTATATTTAAATGATGGAGATAATTTAGTTGGCAAAATACCTGAAACAACTAAAAAAGGTTATGCATTTATGTATTGGTCAGAAAGTGAAAATGGTACAGAATTTGATCTAAATACAGCTATCAACTCAAATATAACATTATATGCAGTTTGGGGACCAGCAACAGCAAATTATACTGTTCAATATTGGTTAGAAAATGCAGATGATGATGGTTACTCATATGATAATAATGTTGTAAGAGCAGGAACAACTGGAACTCCAGCAACATATGCTATTAGAACATATGATGGCTTCCATTTAAATCAAGCAAAAACAGATGCCGAACAGGTAATAATTAATGGAAATGGTGAATCAATTAAAAATGTATACTATTTAAGAGATACATATCAATTAATTTTTAGACATAGAGTATTTGGGCAAGGTTATCCAACAATTCCAGCACCTCATACATTTACATATAAGCAAGGACAAAACACAGTAGAAGATTGGGAAGCTGTATCAGCTAGATATCCGGAATATAATTGGTATACAACAAAAGGAGGAAATACAGCATATTCAAATGCGCCAAGAATGCCTAAAAATGATCTAACTATTTATGGTAGAACATCAGGTACTACTCCATATAAAATTAGATATGTTGAAGTTGGTACAAATCAAGAAGGTAAAATAAAAGATGACTACAATTTTTATGGAGTTAAAGGTTTATACTTAACAGCAGAAGACTATATAGAAATAGAAGGATTTACTTGTGTATCAGAACCAGGAGATGAATCAGAAATCTTTAAAAATAATAATGGTGTATTGACAACAACTTTAAAGTATTCTAGAAATTCATATAATATAGTTTTCTATACAAATGATAATGAACAAATAATTACAGTAGCAAATAACTTATATCAGTCAGATATTAGTGGTAAAGCTTTACCAAACTATATTGTTGGTGTAACTACTAGAGAATCTGATGGACATACATTCGCAGGTTGGTATGTTGATGCAGGATTTGAAAATGAATATAATTTTGCAGGTAAAACTATGCCAGCAAACAATATTGTTGTATATGGTAAATGGATACCAACGACAGTAAACATAAATGTACATGCTAAAGTTAAAGGTGTACCAGGGACAATTAGAACTGCAACAGTTTTCAAAGGTGAAACAATACATGAAGGCTTTACAGATATATCAGACTTTGAAAATAATTATCTAATATATGATCTTCCAGAAGGAGCAACAGAAGATGATTTTGTTGGTTGGTTCTGGTTTGCAGATGGTAAGCTAGAAACTTTATCATATGACTTTAATATTATAAAAGACATTGATGTATATCCTGTTTGGAAAAACCAATTAGCAGAATTAAGATATTTACCAAATGGTGGAACAGGAATACAAGTAGATAATAATACATATACTCTTGGATCGACTGCAAGAGTTATGGAAAATCAATTTACTGCACCAGAAGGAATGCATTTCCTAGTATGGGAAGCAGAAGATGGAACTAGATATAATCCAGGTGAATTAATCACTTTAAGAAATAAAGTAGCTAACTTAAAAGCTATATGGGAATACAATATAGAAAAAGTAGACTTAGTTTATGAAGGTAATGGTGGTCAATTACCAAATAGCGATACTAGTTACACTATTAAATATGATAATAATTCAACTATAACAGTTGAAACAAATAAATTCTTAAGACCAAATTATGAATTTGTAGGTTATGAAGTAGAAGTATGGGATGGTGAGAGCTATGAAACAAGAATAGTTCAACCTGGTGATACTCTTCTTATTACAAATATTAATACAGATAAAAATGTATTAAAAGCATTATGGGAAATTAAGAAAACAGATATCAGTATTGAAAAATCTTGGATTAACCAAAATGGTGGAGGACTTGAAGACAAATATAAATTTGAGATTATAGCAGTACTATATAGAAATGATGTTGAAATTAGTAGACATAGATTAAATGCAGATAATAACTATAAAGTAATGATTCCAGAAATGCCATTATTAGATGAAGATGGTAATGAATATACATATACTGTTAAAGAATTTGCAGATAACCAAGTATTATTAGATAACTTTGATATTGCATATTCTTCAAATGCTTCAGGTGATAATTTAACTCTTGGAATTGAAAATATGCTAAAAACATTTACAGGAAAAATAAATATTAATAAATTCTTTGATAATAATGATGCATTTAGAAACATTTTAAATAGATTACTTGGTAATCAATTAAGAGGTGTTAATGATCTAAAATTCTTTGTAAATATTACAGGACCATTTGGATATAATGAAAGAAAAGAAATAACTGTAGGACAAACAACATATTTAGAAAACTTAGCTTTTGGTCAATATAATATTATAGAAGAAACAGATCCAAATTACACTGTAACATATGAAAATAATAATCCAATATTAACTAAGGATAATCCAACAGCTATTGTAAATGTATACAATAAAGCAGTTGGTGGTGATGTAACTAATAGAAATGTTGTTTTAACTAAAACTTGGTTAAATGGACCTGAAAGATCAGAATCTGATATTACAGTAAAACTATTTAGATATAGTGAAAATGTAGCAAAAGAAGAAGTAACAGGAATAAATCCAAATATTGTTAAAGTTAATTCACATACATTTACATATACATTCACTAATTTACCTAAATATGATAATAATGCAGCAATGTATACATATGAAGTTTCAGAAACTGTTAATGTAGAAAACTACAATGCAGGAGAAGTTACAGGAAGCATGGATACAGGATTTGCTGTAACAAACACATATGTTCCTCCAATGACAGATGATAATCTAATTGGAAATAAGGTATGGGTAAATATAGATGAAAATACAAATTTACCAGTAGTATTACTTGAACTTTGGAGAAGAGTAGAAGGAGTTACTGGTTCAGATGAAAAAGTAATTGAAGCTACAAGACTAAACTCAGAAAATGAAGTAGACTTTGGTAAACAACTAAAAACAGATACTCAAGGTAGAACATATATCTACTATGTAAAAGAAATATTTGAATATCCAGAAGATCCAGGTCTTGCTAACTTTGATAAAGTTGATGGAATAAATATGACTGCAACAAATACTTTAAAGAGTATTGAAGATGTACATGGAAAACTAACTATATATAAATACTTTGATAATCAAGACACAATAGGATTAGGAGATGGAACTCCAAATAGACCAAAAGGTGATGAAGACTTAAAGTTTGAAGCAGTTGTAACAGGACCTAATGGATATAGTAAAACAATTGAACTATATGCAGATGAAACAGTAGTATTAGAAAATCTATACTATGGTGAATATCTTGTAGATGAAGCAGAAAATTCAAACTACACAGTTAGATATGAAAATAATCCAGCATTATTAACTGAAACAAATAGCTCTGCATCAGTTTATGTATATAATACAGTAAATGAAGAAGTAGCACATAGAGATGTTAAACTTGTTAAGACTTGGGAAAACGGACCTGAAAGAACAGTATCAGATATAAATGTTAAGATATTTAGAACAGGTGGTAGCGGAGTTGAAGTTGAATTGACAGGATTAGGTTATACAATGACTAAAGATAGTTCACATCAATTCACATATACATTTGAAGGTCTTGCAAGATATGACAAAAAAGGTTATTTATACAACTATAGAGTTGAAGAAGAATTAAATGTAGAAAATTATACAGCAGGTGAAATTACAGGAGATATGACAAATGGATTTGAAGTAACAAATACATATGTTCCTCCAATGACAGATGAAGATATAATTGGAAATAAAGTATGGGCAAATGTAGATGAAAATACAACATTCCCAAATGTTCAATTTGAACTTTGGAGAAAAACAAGTGTTGAAGGTTCAGATGAAAAAGTTGTTGATGCTAGAGATTTAGTAGAAGATGAAGTAAACTTTGGAAAACAACTAAAAACAGATTTTCAAGGTAGAACATATATATACTATGTGAAAGAAATATTTACTGATAATGATCCAATGAATGATAACTGGAAAGTTCTAGAAGAAGGATTGACAGTAACTAATACTTTAAAGAGTAATGACCCAGAAGATCCAGAAGTTTTCGGTAAATTAACAATTCTTAAAGAATTTGATAATGGTGAAGGAAACTTTGCTGGTGACTCACAAGATCTTCCAGATAAAGATAGTGGAGATTTAATATTTAATGTTCAAGTAACAGGACCATATGGTTATTTAAAAGATGTAGAAATTAAAGTTGGTGTACCAACAGTATTAGAGAATCTATATTACGGACAATACAATGTATCTGAAACTGAAAATGAAAACTTTGATGTAGAATACATTGGTAACCCAGCAACAATTACAACAGAAACAGAAGAAGTAATAGTTAAAGTATTAAATACAGCAAAAGGTGGAGACATAACTAATAGAAGTATAATTTTAACTAAAAATTGGGAAAATGGTCCAGAAAGATTAGAAGATGATATTACTGTTAAGGTATTCAGAGAAAGTAAAAAACTTTCAAAAGCAGAAGTAACTAGATTAACTCCTAATATAACCAAAGTGAGTACACATCAATTTACATATAAATTTAATAACTTAGTTAAATATGATAAATATGGTTACTTATATAAATATACATTTGAAGAAGAATTAAATGTAGAAAATTATACAGCAGGTGAAATCACAGGAGATATGACAAATGGATTTGAAGTAACAAATACATATGTTCCTCCAATGACAGATGAAGATATAATTGGAAATAAAGTATGGGCAAATGTAGATGAAAATACAACATTCCCAAATGTTCAATTTGAACTTTGGAGAAAAACAAGTGTTGAAGGTTCAGATGAAAAAGTTGTTGATGCTAGAGATTTAGTAGAAGATGAAGTAAACTTTGGAAAACAACTAAAAACAGATTTTCAAGGTAGAACATATATATACTATGTGAAAGAAATATTTACTGATAATGATCCAATGAATGATAACTGGAAAGTTTTAGAAGAAGGATTAACAGTAACTAATACTTTAAAGAGTAATGACCCAGAAGATCCAGAAGTTTTCGGAAAACTAACAATTATAAAAGAGTTTGACAATCAAGGAGATACAACAGGTGATGTACCAGGTGGTTATGGAGACAAAGGACCAGAAGACTTAGTATTTGAAGTTAAGGTATTAGGACCATATGGTTACTCAAAAACTTTAGAAATTAAAGTAAGTGAACCAACTGAATTAAAAAATCTATATTATGGTCAATATGAAGTTATTGAAACATATAACGAAAAATATACAGTTAAATATACAAACGGTATGCCTAAATTAACTGAAGAAGCACCTGAAGCAACAACTACAGTACACAACAAAATAAAAGATGAATATAAAAATATTTCAGTAGATTTAACTAAAAATTGGGAAAATGGTCCAGAAAGATTAGGATCTGATATTACAGTTAAACTATTTAGAAAACAAGCAAATGGTGTAGAACAAGAATTGACTGAAGATACACCAACAACAACAGAATTAGGTACACATAAATATAAATATACATTTAAAAATTTAGCTAAATATGATGCCTATGGTTATGCATATACATATAGAGTTGAAGAAGTATTAAATGTAGAAAATTATACAGCAGGTGAAATTACAGGAGATATGACAAATGGA
>CAZTTS010000009.1:10573-21616 GCA_964616165.1 uncultured Lachnospiraceae bacterium | reverse complement strand
CTATGTGAAAGAAATATTTACTGATAATGATCCAATGAATGATAACTGGAAAGTTTTAGAAGAAGGATTAACAGTAACTAATACTTTAAAGAGTAATGACCCAGAAGATCCAGAAGTTTTCGGAATCTTAAAGATAACTAAGAATTTTGACAATAGAGACACATATGAAGCTGAAACCGAAGAAGGAAATACAACTAAGGATAAGGGAGCTGATGATCTAGTATTTGAAGTTAGAATAACAGGACCTAATGGATTTGACGAAACTAGAGAAATTAAGGTAGGCGAAGAACTTGTATTTAATAACCTATATTATGGAGTTTACCAAGCAATTGAAACTGATGACGAAAGATTTACAGTTGAATATATAGGAAATCCTGCAACTCTAACAATGGAAGATCCAGAAGCTGAAATTATCTTAAATAATACAGTAACAGATGATAATAGAACAAGAGATGTTAACTTAACAAAAACTTGGGAAAATGGACCAGATAGAAGTCCAGAAGATATAAGTGTTAAGATATTTAGAATTTCAGGTGATGATACAAGAACAGAATTAATTGGATTAACACCAGAAATGGAAGAAATAAGTAAACACGAATATAAATATACATTTACAAACTTAACAAAATATGATGCAGATGGATATATGTATATATATGAAGTTGAGGAAGAAGTTAATGTAGAAAACTATATTAAAGGTGATATCTTAGGAGATATGGATACAGGATTTACTGTAACAAATGCATATGAATCTCCGTTAACTGAAGAGTTAATTGGAACAAAGATTTGGTTTAATCCGAATCCACACTTTACACCTACAATATTCTTTGAATTATGGAGAAGAACAGAAGGAATAGATGGTTCAGATGAGAAAGTTAGCGATGCAATTGAAGTAGAAGAAAATATGGTTAACTTTGGGCAATTTGATGAAACTGATAAAAATGGTATACTATACATCTATTACATTAAAGAGCAATTTGAAAACGAAGATGAATCTAAGAACTGGGATATAACTGAAGATGGAATGACAATTACAAATTCATTAAAAGCTATTGAACCAGGCGAAGGTGGCGGTAAAGGTGGAGAAGGAAAAACACCTGATAAATTACCGAATACTGGAAACATCCATATTCTAGATCAACTATATATTATGATGGCAATTACATTATTAATCGGATTTGTTGGAGCAATATTTACAGCTAAAGCTAGAAGAGAATCAAGATAATAATATGCTATAAAAGATATATTAAATAAGAGAAAGAAGAGAAATCTTCTTTCTTTTTATTTGTATATTTAATTGTACAAGATATATTACTGTGATAAAATATATCTATTAAGAGGTGTAGATGGATATATTTGATTATTTAAAAGAAGAAAGAAGAACATTTGCTAAAAAGAAATTTTCTGTTTTAGATAGTATTGTTTTGTCAAAATTAGCTTATCTTAATTACGATAAAATAATACCTAAAGAAGGTATTAAATTAAAAGATATTTTTAAACTAGAATATTTTGATGATTTATTAAATGTGCATGTTTTAAAAGAGAAGTATGAACAGCTTCTTATATCAGCTGTACTAAATCCTAGATATAGAGATATTACACTTAAACATTTTGTTTCTGATAGCAGCCTTAAGGAAGTTAAACAGTTTTCTGCAATAACATATATTATTGATGATAAAGCAGTCGTTGCATATAGAGGAACAGATTCTACAATTGTTGGCTGGAAAGAAAATTTTAATATGACTTATGAATATCCAATACCATCACAAGCAGAAGCTTTAAAATATTTAGAAGATGTATATTCAAAAGAAAAGAAAAAAATAATAATTGTAGGACATTCTAAAGGTGGTAATTTAGGAACATATGCTGGTATAAATGCTTCAGATAAAACTAAAAAAGATATATTGAAAATATATTCTCTTGATGGACCTGGGTTCCCGGAAGAAGTATTTACATCTAAAGAATATTTGAAAAGTAAAAACAAAATAGTAAAAATCTTACCAAAAGAATCAATTGTTGGAATATATCTAGAAGATGGTGAATATTTAGTTGTTAAAAGTAATGTAAAAGGGATAATGCAACATGAACCAATGTTTTGGGATATAAAAGATTCAGATTTAGTCTATTATAAACATCTTGCACCATCATCAATTAGCTTTGGTAAGATTATGAGAAAATGGATTAATAGTGCAACAAAAGAAGAAAGAGAACTTTTTGTAGATACGCTGTTTTCAATGGTCCAACAAGATAAAATGCCCAACCTGTATTCAAAACTTGCAATAATACAAGAAACTCCAAAGTTAATAAAAAGATATAACAAACTTGAACCAGATAGAAAAGAATTCATATCAACAATATTTAAAAACCTATTTAATATAGTTGTTGGTAAAGACGAAAAAGAAGCTAAAAAACTTAAAAAATAAAACTAAAACAAAACCAAAATAAAACTAAAATAAAAATTAAAACAAAACCAAAAATAATGCTTGACAAAAATTTCAAATGAGATTATACTGTTGTTCTCAAATTAGAGATACATTAAATAATATTGGAAGGAGGGGATATTATGAAAGGTGATGAACTAGATGAAGAAGAATTTGATTACGAACTAAATGATGATGCAGAAGTGTATGAAGAAGATTATGACATTGAAGATTATGAAGATGACGAAAAAGATGATGAAGATGAAGACGAAGAAGATGAGGAATAACAAAAACAAATAATAAAGACAATTATAAACAAGAACATATAGTAGCAATACAATAAAAGATGTGAAATTTCACATCTTTTTTTTAATTCTCTTTATTGTTTTAATTATCGTTATTTTTTTAATTATTTTTGTTTTTTTAAAGCTTAAATTTAAAACCTACTTTAAATATAAACAAATAACTAAGAACGTATCCTAAATTAAATATTTACATTGAAAAACAAAAAATATTAATATATACTGTTTAATACATGGATATATGTGGAGGAACAAATGAAATATTTTAATGATGCAATTTTAGGAAATGATGAGATAGTAATGAGCCTTAACAAAAAAGGAAAACTTTTAAGACTATTCTATCCTTCGCCAGATTTTAGACAGTTTTTTAAAGATATAGATGTCCTGTTTAGAATAAATGACAATGAAATTTATGATGTAAACGATGACTTTACTAGTGTATATAATCAACACTATGTTGAAAACACAAATATTGTTAAAACAGAAATAACAAATAGTAAATATAATTTAAAAATTGTTCAAACTGATTTCTGTATGTTAAATGAAGCTGTGGTTGTTAGAAGATACGAGTTTGAAAATCTATCTGATCAAGATTTGAATATTAGAGCAATAATTCATGCGGATGCAATTGCAAATGAGAATGTTGATACAAGTGGATATTTTAAAAACAACTGTTTAGTTCAATATAACCACACAGCAGCTGCAACATTTTTCTCTAACTATCCAATTGATAAATACAAAGTAAATAATATGAAAAAAGACTTATCAATGAACTTTGAAAACAAAGAATATATTGGACTATCATCTGCATCAACAATGTTTTTAAAACCAGTTGAACTAAAAAGTGGAGAAAGCAAAGAAATAGACATATATTTACATGTAAACGACAATATCAAAATAGGTGTTTTAAATGATTTAGATAATGAAATTAATAGAATTAGAAAAATAAATGTAATAGATAAAGAAAATGAAACTAAAAAATATTGGACTAAACATGTTAAAAAACACACTAAACATGACTTAAAAAAACTATCACCAAAAGCTAGAGAAATATATGTTAGATCTATATTGCTATTAGAACTACTATATAATAATAAGACTGGAGGAGTATCTGTTGCAGTAGAGGTTGATGAAGAAAAAGAAAAATCAGGCAGATATTCATTCTGTTGGCCAAGAGATGCATATTATGTTATGTTGGCATTTGATATTTTAGGAATGTATGACAAAACAGAAAAATATTTTGAAAAGTTTTGTGCTTTAACACAGAGTAGATCTGGAAGATGGGAACAAAGATTCTATACTGATGGAACCTTAGCTCCTTGTTGGGGATATCAAATTGATGAAACAGCTATAATTCCAATTGGAGTATATAAACATTATCAAATGACTAAAAAGAAAGTATTCTTAAAAAACAATTTAAGAATGATTGAAAATGCATATAAATATTTGGATAAATATGTTGATGATATTCTAAAAGGCGAAAAAACAGATACATTTGATCTATGGGAAATGTATCAAGGTGAAACAATTTTCGGAGTAGCTTCAGTTTATGCAGCTATGGAAGCTTTCTTAGGAATATATGATGTATTATATAAAGACTTTTCAAATAATAGATTAAAACAAGAGCAGATAAGAAAGAAACAAGAAAAATCTAAATCAAATATGGTTAAACTTAAAAACTATATAGTAGATAATTTCTATAATGAAGAAAGAAAGTCTTTTGTTAGAGCAAAAGATGATACAAGAGTTGATATTTCTGCTTTAGCAATTGTACATATGTTTAAAATTTTTACACCAGAAGACAAAAAAGTTACAAGAACAGTTGAAACTATAGATATGGTTTTAAGAACATATACTGGAGGATATATTAGATTTGAAAATGATACATATATGGGTGGATATAATCCTTGGTCTTTAGCAAATATGTGGTTGGCTTGTTATTATCTTGAACTTGGAGAATATGAAAAAGCTTTAGATAATTTTAATTTTGTGGTAAATACTGCCTCAGATTTAGGTTTCATCCCAGAGCAAATAGATAATGAAACATTAAAACCAAAATGGGTTATTGGCTTAACTTGGGCTCATGGGATGTTTATAAGCTTAGTAGATAAAATGATGAATAAAGGAATAATATAAGAATGGCTAAACAAAAATCAATTTGGGTTTGCTCACATTGTGGACATGAATCGTCAGGATGGCTTGGAAAATGTCCTTCGTGTAGTTCATGGAATACATTTTACGAAGAAAAAGATGTAGATAAAAAAGGTGTGAGTTTCAAAAAAACAGACACAAAAGATATGGAATATATTCCACTAAAAGATGCTAGTAATGCAAACTATAATAGACTTAAAAGTGGTTATGAAGAACTAGATAGAGTATTAGGTGGTGGTTTTGTTGAAGGTTCACTTATGCTTTTGGGTGGTGAGCCTGGAATTGGAAAATCAACATTAATTTTGCAAATTTGCGATAAATTTTCAATTAAAGAAAATATACTATATATTTCAGGAGAAGAATCTGCAGAACAAATTAAAGGAAGAGCAGATCGCCTTAAAGTCACAAATGATAATATTATATTTTTGGGTGAAACAGATATTGATAATATTGAAATAGCAATAAATGAAAAAAAACCTAGTCTTGTTGTTTTAGATTCTATTCAAACAATTTACTCTAATGACATAACTTCAGCACCTGGATCTGTATCACAAGTTAGAGAAGTAACTTCAAGAATAATGAGAATTTGTAAATCTAGAAAAATCACAACTATTTTAATTGGTCATGTAACCAAAGATGGTAGCATTGCGGGACCAAGAGTTTTAGAGCATATGGTTGATACTGTACTATACTTAGAAGGTGAAAGATATTTTGCATATAGGATATTAAGAACAGTAAAGAATAGATTTGGTTCAACTAATGAAATTGGAATGTTTGAAATGCAAGAAAATGGATTAGTTGAAGTAAAAAATCCTTCTGCTATTTTAGTACAAGACAGATCTGAAGGTACTATGGGAACAATTATTGTTCCATCATTAGAAGGTACTAGAAGTATATTAGTAGAAATTCAAGCATTAACAACAAGAACATTATTTGGAATGCCTAGAAGAACAGCAACGGGAATAGACTATAATAGACTTAATTTATTAATTGCTGTTTTAGAAAAATATACAGGAATGCCACTGTCTTCACAAGATGTTTATTTAAATATAGTAGGTGGTATTAAAATAAATGAACCTGCTATTGATTTAGGTATAATAGTTGCAATTGCATCATCTTTTAAGAACTTTGAAATACCCGTAGAAACTATGGTTGTTGGAGAAATAGGATTAACAGGAGAACTTAGAAATGTTAATATGATTGAAAAAAGACTTAAAGAAGCTGAAAAGATGGGATGTAAAAAGGCAATTGTACCAATATCTAATGTTAAGAAAATTAAAGAAAAATTCAAAATGGAAATTAAAGGTGTAAAAAATATTTATCAAGCGATAAAAGAATTAGGAATGTAGTATAGTTATAAATGAAAAAAATATAAAAATATAAATCAATATATAAATATATCATTTTTATTAAATCTTAATTATATTCGCTAAAATGTATAAATTTAGCGAAATTTATGATACAATGTAGTTTACTATAAAGTGTAAAAAACATAATTACAGAAGAAAATAATTATAAGAATAAAAGATACAATGAGAATTGTATTAGTTTAGATGTATAGGAGGAAGGAATGGAAGTAAGTAAATGTGCAAGATGTGGGGGTTTTCATTTAACTAGTGATCCAATCTGTGCCAAATGTCAGGAAAAAGAAATGCTAGAAGTAAAAGCATTAGAAGAACAATTTGCTGGTTTGGATAAAATTAATTATGATCATATAGCAGAAGCTTCTAAGAACACCAATATTAGTGGTGAAAGAATTGAGAGATATCTAGAAACTTATTTAAAAATGTAATTTATGTTTGAATGAAAAAAATACTAGAAACATTATGAGGTTATATGAATATAATAGAGGAATTAAGACAAAGAGGTTATATTGAACAAGTTATGTTTGAGGACTCTTTAAAAGAATTATTAGAAAAAGAAAAGATAACATTCTATATAGGATTTGATCCTACTGCAGATAGTTTGCATATAGGCCATCTTATACAACTTATGGTTATATCAAAGCTACAAAAAGCTGGACATAGACCTATAGTTTTAATAGGTGATGGAACAGCAATGATAGGAGATCCATCAGATAGAAATGATATGAGACAGATGTTATCTGTAGAACAATTAAAAGCAAATACTGATGCTGTAAAAAAACAAGTTGAAAGATTTGTATCTTTTGAAGGAGAAAATGCAGCTATATTATTAACTAATGGAGAATGGTTAACAAAACTTAATCTATTAGAATACATGAGAGATGTAGGCGTACATTTTAATGTAAATAAAATGTTGGCAGCAGAATGCTATAAAGCAAGACTTAAAGATGGATTAACATTTTTTGAAATGACATATATGACACTTCAAGCTTATGATTTTATGCATTTATATGAAAAATATAATTGTAAATTACAAGTGGGTGGAAATGATCAATGGTCTAATGTTATAGCAGGTGTAGGTTTAAATAGAAAGAAATATGGAGTTGAAACATATGCTATTGGAACTCAACTATTAGCTAATGCAGATGGGACTAAAATGGGTAAAACAATGGGTGGAGCTTTATGGCTAGACAAAGATAAATTATCACCATATGAATTTTACCAACATTTTGTAAATATAGAAGATGCAAGTGTAAAAAATGTTTTAAAACAATTAACATATTTACCTTTAGAAGCTATTGAAGAATTAATGCTTGCCAAATATGAAGAAATTAATGAAGTTAAAAAAATTGCAGCATTTGAAATAACAAAAATAGTTCATGGAGAAGAAGAAGCTATAAAGGCAAGGGAATCATCTGAAGCTATGTTTGGAGAAGGTGTTTCATTAGATGGAGTACCAGAAATAGAAGGCAATATAGGTGACGATTTAATTGATATTGCTATAAAGGCAGGCTTTGGAAGTTCAAGAGGACAAATTAAAACTCTTATTAAACAAGAAGGACTTAGCTTAAATGAAGAACTTGTACTTGATATGAACTATACTTTAAAAGAAGAAGACTTTAAAGACAATATAGCAATAATAAAAAAAGGAAAAAAGATTTACTATAAAATAGTAAAACAATAATAAAATAATAAAATAATAAAATATTTTATTAGCGCATTAATAAATTAACAAATTAACAAATTATGAAACTAAAAATTTAATCGTTAAACAAAGGAGGGAGAAAAGAATGAAAACAAATAAATTTAAATTAATAAGTTTAATAATACTATTAATTGTAATTTTCTTAGGTATACTCCCCGTAATTAATACTAGTAATGCAGCAACAAATTTAAATCCAGGAGAAATCACAACAGATTTATCAAGAATAGATAGAGAACTATATCCTGGTTTAGTTGAAAGAGTGCATGCATTAAAACAAAAATACCCTAAATGGGAGTTTGAATTCTATAAAACAGGATTAGATTGGGATAGATTTGTAGCATTAGAATATTCACCAACAAGAAATGGTAGTAGTGGTGCAGGAAATCCTTTTAATCTTGTTTATGACACATATAAAGGAACATGGATTTGTGAATATAGAGGAACTAAAAAGTATGATAGCGGTAGATGGTATGCAGCATCATATCAAGCCGTAGAATATGCAATGGACCCTAGATCATATTTAAATGAATACGATATTTTTTCATTAAAAAGAGTTTCAGATAAAAAGAATGCTTTATCAAAAGCTGACTCATTAGTAATAATAAAAGGAGCACTACAAGGCAGATCATATTTGAATCAAGCTGAAACCATATATAATGTAGCGACAAGTGAAAATGTAGATTTTGTAGATGTTGTTGCAAGACTTATTCAAGAACAAGGTTCAGGAACAGTATTAACTAGTGGGAATAGATCTGCAGATCCGAATGACACTAAATTATACTATAATCCATATAATATAGGAGCAACAGGTGGAACTGGAGCTGCAGTAGTTGCTAATGGAACAGCAAGAGCGAAAAAAGAAGGATGGGATACATTTGAAAAAGGCTTAAGAGGTGGAATACAATTAGTTAAAGTAAATTATGCAGAACAAAACACATCATACTTTGAAAAATTTAATGCAACAAAATCAGACTATAGTGGAATATATCATCAATATATGCAGAATATTACAGCACCATTTAGTGAAGGATCATTTAAGAAAGATTTATATCAAGAAGTAGATCCATATTTAACAGAATCATCATATACTTTTGTTATACCACTTTATGAAAATATGCAAAAAGCAGCAACAATGCAACCTAATCATTTTTTAACAACTCCTAAAGGAAAAACATATACTGCTCCGGCAGATCCAACATTGCCAGCTTTTGCTAATTTAAATATAGGCTTGCGTCTAAGATCTGGACCAGGAACTAACTATACTGACTTAGGAACTAGAGCTGCTGGTACATTAATAAATGTATTAGAAAAGAAAACAAATGATTGGTATTATGTTCAAATAGTATCAACTGGTGAAAAAGGTTATATGGCAAAAAAAGAACCAGGCACATCAGATTATTTTAGTTTTCAATTTAAACAAAATCCAACAATGTTTGGAAAAACAATGGAATATAGGCACAATGCTAATCAAATTGATCCTAGCCTACCTAGTGTAGCAGAGACAACAACAGATTTAAATGTTAGAGCAACACCAAGTACTAGTGGTACAAGGGTTGATGGTTTAGCCTTTAAATCATTAATTAGTATTAGAGAAAAAGTACAAGATGCTAATGGATATGAATGGTATAGAATTCGTTATTCTCTTAATAAAGCAGGAACAGAATTTACAAAAACAGGTTATGTAGCAAGAAATCCAATTGGTTCTATAGATTATAATTTTGGATATTTATCTTCTGTAGATACTAAAGTATTAGAAGAACTACAACCATTAGATCCAACACAAGAATCTGAGTTGATAAATCAAAAAAATCCTAAGTTACCTGCATATGCAATATTAAAAGCAAATACCGTTGTAAAAAGAGGATCAGGCTCATTATCATCTACAACAATTAGAACATTACCAAAAGGAACAAGAATTTCAGTTAGAAGTAAAATGTCTAATAAAGATGGTTATGAATGGTATTCAATATATTACAATTTAGTTGATGGTAAGTTTCAAAACTCAGGCTATATAGCTAGAAATAAGGTTGGCTCATCAACACAAAGCTTTAGATATATTATAAATCCTGATTGGTCTAAATGTGCTTATTTATTATCAAAAAATGAAGATTCTAGCACTGGAAGTGATACAACAACAAGTGAATATCCAAAAACAGCAAAAACAACAACAACTTTAAATGTAAGAAGAGGATCAGGTTCATTATCATCACCTATAATAAAAACAATACCAGCAAATTCAACTATTGCTGTAAGACAAAAAATGGCTGATAAAGATGGTTATGAATGGTATTTAATATATTATAATTTAGTAAATGGAAAATATCAGAATTCAGGATATATAGCTAGAAATAAGGTTGGTTCAACAAGTTATTATTTTAATTATACATCTTCATCAGGTGGTAGTGGTGATAGTAGTGGAAGTGGAAGTGGAAGTAGTGGAAGTGATACAACAACAAGTGAATATCCAAAAACAGCAAAAACAACAACAACTTTAAATGTAAGAAGAGGATCAGGTTCATTATCATCACCTATAATAAGAGCAATACCTGCAAATTCAACTATAAGTGTAAGAAAACAAATGGCAAATAAAGATGGTTATACATGGTATTTAATATATTATAATTTAGTAAATGGGAAATATCAGAATTCAGGATATGTCTCTAGAAATGCAGTTAATTCAACAAGTTATTATTTTAGTTACACAACATCATCAAGTGGTAGTGGAAATAGCAGTAGTGGTAGTGGTAGCGAAAGTAGTGGAAGTACTAGCACAACAACAAGTGAGTTTCCAAAAACAGCAAAAACAACAACAACCTTAAATGTAAGGAGAGGATCAGGTTCATTATCTTCAGCTATAATAAGAGCAATACCTGCAAATTCAACTATAAGTGTAAGAAAACAAATGGCAAATAAAGATGGTTATACATGGTATTTAATATATTATAATTTAGTAAATGGGAAATATCAGAATTCAGGATATGTCTCTAGAAATGCAGTTAATTCGACAAGTTACTATTTTAATTATATTTAGGTAATTACATTTAACAATATATAATAAAATGAGGGAATATGAGTTTTTTTAACAAACTAAAGAATAGATT
>CAZTTS010000009.1:1819-10473 GCA_964616165.1 uncultured Lachnospiraceae bacterium | reverse complement strand
AATATATAATAAAATGAGGGAATATGAGTTTTTTTAACAAACTAAAGAATAGATTAAATAAAACAAAAGAAAACATTGATTCAGGATTTAATAAAGTATTTGCATCTCTTCGTACAGTTGATGAAGATTTAATTGAAGAATTAGAAGAAACATTAATATTATCAGATATTGGAATGCCTACAGTTATAGAGATAACTGATAGATTAAGACAAAATATTAAATTAAAGAATATAAAAGAAGTTGAAGAAGTAAAACAGGAACTAAAAAATATTTTGATTGAAATATTATCAGAAAATAGTGTTCTTGAAGAGGATTCTTCAACTTTTAAAATAATACTTGTTATAGGTGTTAATGGAGTTGGAAAAACCACTTCAATTGGTAAAATAGCACATTTATACAAGAAACAAGGAAATAAGATACTAATTGCAGCAGGGGATACATATAGAGCAGCAGCAGTTGAACAATTAGAAGAATGGACAAATGGAGCAGGAGCAGATTTAATTAAAGGCGAAGAAAATGAAGATCCATCTTCTGTTATATACAAGGCTATTCAAAAGGCCATTGATGAAAAATATGATGTAGTAATTTGTGATACAGCTGGTAGAATACATAATAAAGCTAATTTAATGGAAGAATTAGCAAAAATAAATAGGAGTATTAATAAGGTAATTACTAATGCACAAAGAGAAGTATTCAAAGAAACTCTTTTAGTAATTGATGGTACAGTAGGACAAAATGCAATTAATCAGACAAGGGCTTTTATGGAAGTAACAGATTTAACAGCTTTAGTTGTAACAAAATTAGATGGTACAGCAAAAGGCGGATCTATTATAGGTATTACTCAAGAAACTAAGATACCAATTAAATATATTGGTGTGGGAGAAAGCTTAGATGATTTAGAGAGATTTAATGCAACAGACTTTGTTAATGCTATTATAGAATGATGGGGGATTACTTGGAAGAAATAGATAGTAATTATTCAAAAGAAACAATTAAAAAATCAAAAATAATGACAAGAAACAAAAAAGAAAAGACTTTTAAAAAATTTAGAAGTTTTATTGTTATTTTAAGTTTATTGATTATAGCAATAATAATCTTGTTTATTCAAAGAGCAGAATATTTGAACTATATAGAAGCAGGAAGTCAATATTTAAAAATATATTGGAGTAGAACAATTGAAAGAGCAGTTGTTTTTTCTGTTAATTTTATAGTAATATATTTTGCGATGTTTTTTGTTACTAAAAATATGCAAAAAAACTTAAAAGAGCTGTTTAGTGATGAAAGAAAAGATTTTCCAAATTTACCAACAAAATCAATTTCATTTGTAATATCATTGATAGTAGCTTTAATAGCTCAGTTTGTATTTGCTGGTGACTTTTTAAAATTATTTAATACAGCATGGTTTGGGAAAAGAGATCCAGTTTTATTTTTAGATTATTCTTATTATATTTTAATTATTCCAATTATTCGTAAAGTATTATTATATGTTTTTATTTTAAACATATTAACATTAGCATATGTTGTAGTTTATGATATTTTAACAATAAATTTTAAATTAGGTGGTACTGATTTTTCTAAATTAAAGAATAGTAAAATTTCTAAACAGATATATAAATTAATAACAGTTATTGTTATATTAGCTTCATTTTTAATCTTTGCTTTTTTACCTAATCTTTTCGTTGGAGATATGTTAAAAACTTCAGGGAAAGAATCTTTCTTTGTTACTGGAGCTTCTGCAACAGATATATATATTAAACTTATAGGTTTTTCTATACTGCCATTTTTACTTTTGTTTTCATTCTTTAAATTAAAGAAAGAAATTAAAGCTAAAAAGATAAATAAAGCTATTAAAGCCATACTTATTGTTCCGATATATGTAGTGGTAATATATGTTTTAATTTTATTATTGCATGTTTTATGGCTAAATAAGAATGTTTTAGAAAATCAAGGGAAATATATTAAACAAAATATTACTGAAACTTATACTGCATATGGTATCAAACCTGAAGAGCAAGTAATAGAAAAATCAGAGATATTAAGTTCAGAAACATTATTGTCAAATCAAAGTTTAATAAGTTCTATACCAGTTATTTCAGAAGAAGTAGTACGTCAAACTCTAAATGAACAAGATACTAATTTGAAAATATATAAATATAATAATGTACAATTAGTTCAAAATTATGATGCAAACAATAATTTGGCATATTTTATTCCAAGAGAAGTTAATTCAAACAAGACTTCTGGTGGAGCAACAGATTATACTCATGGGAATTTTGGTATAGTTGTAAGTGCTAATAAAATAGATACTAATGGTAGTATTAAATATTTAGAAAGAGATTTTGAAAATCAAGTATATCAAGGGAAAAAAATAGTTGAGCCAAGAATATATTACGGATTAGAAACCACAGCACCTGTTATGATTAATACAAAAGCAGGTGAAGAATATGATTATCCTATTACAAGTTCAAGAATTATATACAATACATATGATGGCATTGGAGGATTAAATTTAAAATTCTTAGATAGATTAATTTTAGGCATTAAAACTTCTTCTCCTAATTTATTCTTAACTTCAAAGGTTAAAGAAGATACAAAGGTATTATTCAATAGAAATATAATAAAAAGAGCAGAAAGCATATTACCAGAAGCAAGATATGATAAAAATCCATATTTAATTGTATCTAATGAAGGAAGATTATTTTGGGTATTAGATGGATATACAACATCAGATTCTTATCCATACTCACAAAAAACTCTTTTACCAACTGATGATGGGAGACTTAAAAAAGCTAATTATATTAGAAATTCTGTAAAAGTTATAGTTGATGCATATAATGGAACAATGGAACTTTATATTGATAAAACAGATCCTATTATATTAAGTATTGATTATGCATTTAAAGAAGTTTTTAAATCAATTGAAGATATTCCAAAAGATTTATCTGAACAATTTAGATATCCTAAATTCCTATATGATGTTCAATCTGAGATTATTAGAAAATATCATACAAATGCAGTAGATATATTTTATGGTGGTGAGGATGTTTGGGAATTTTCACTATTAGAAAATCAACCTAATAAAATAGGTAAAAAGAAACTTAATTATACAATCTTTAAAAACTTTAATGAAGGTCAACCTAATATAGGTTATTTAACGATATATACACCATATGGAAGGCAAAATATAAATGCATATTTAGTTGGTGTTTATGAAAAAAATAAAGCAAAATTAAAACTATATGAATATTCAAGGAATGATAATATACCAGGTGTACAATTTATAAAAACACAGATAATGTCTGAAACTTTAATTAAAGAAGAATTAGAAGAGTTAAATGTAATTGGGACAGAAGTAAAGTCTTATCCAATGCTTGTTCCAATACAAAATTCTATGATATATGTTGAACCTGTTTATCAAATATATATTAATAAAAATAATGAAGCAGTACTAAAAAAAGTTATTGTTGCAAATGGAAGTAAAGTTGGTATTGGTAATAATATCAATTCAGCTATAACAAATCTGTTTTCTGATTTAGCAATTAATATAGACATACATGATCCTCTAGATAGAGAACTTATTATCGAAGCAATAATTAGAACAAATGCAGCACTAGAAAAGGCTCTTAATAATAAAAACTT
Source organism: uncultured Lachnospiraceae bacterium (assembly GCA_964616165.1). Classification (GTDB taxonomy): domain Bacteria; phylum Bacillota; class Clostridia; order TANB77; family CAG-508; genus CAZCCM01. Next base: position 6,834 of record CAZTTS010000009.1, on the reverse strand, counting down.
GCAAGATATAGGTAAGCATACTCAAGAATTGAGCTCTCTAATACAACAATTAAAAGTATTAACTGAAGAAATGGAAAAGAAAATTAATTTAGAAGAAGTAGATATTAAGACTGATGAGACTAATATAGAAGATGAGAACTATCTAATTAATTTAGAAGAAATAGGTATAGAAATTTAACACATAACATAACATAATAATAAAAACTATATTTCATTTGTGTATATAACTAACAAAAGTTGAAAAAACAGCTAAAATAGGGTATAATATAAGTATAATTTTAAAATACTATATGAAAAATAAAAATACGGAAGGTAAATTATGGAAGAAGAAAAAAATGAATTGCAAACTGAAGACATTATAGAAGAATTTGTTCCTACTGATGAAATCATACAAGAGATAATGGATGCTCATTTTGCAAAATATGCAGACGAAGATGAAGATGAATACGAAGATGAAGTAACAACCGAAGAAGTAGAAGGTTTAGCTGTTAGTATTGTTGAGTTAAATGAAATGTATAATGATGTTAAGGCAAAACAAGCAAAATTAATTCAAAACCTTGATGAACTTCAAGTAAGACTTAACAAGTTAAGCGCTACGGAGGAGGTATAATATGGCTAGAAAAATTTCAGATGAAGAAAGATTAGCTAGAAATGATTTTGCTTTTGTGCAAAGAGAATATAAAAAAGCTAGAACTAGAATAGATAAAATTCATCAAGAGCTATTAATTGACATGGATAAAGAGCAAGATATAAGAGATAAAATGGCTAAACTAGAAGCAAAATTAGATAATGCTAAAACTCCTCAGACAATGTTAAAATATCAAGTTGAACTTGATGCTTTAACATTAGAATATCAAGATATTAGAGAAACACAATTTTCGAGAGTAGAAAAACTAGATGAGTTTGAAAAAATGTTAGAATTTGCTAATGATACTTTTGCTACAAGAATTCCAGAAGGTGTAGAACTATTAAGAGATATGCAAATGGAAGAAATGGAAGCAAGAGCAAATATTAGAAAAGTAGACTTAAATACAAGAGCTCATAAACTGGAACAAAAAGATGGAATTTTAAATTTAATCAAAGACAATTTGAATTTAGATCCAGATTTAAAAGATCATTTTGATCAAATGGTAAAGAATCAAAATATTTCTAGAGAGTTATTAATAAAAAAGGCTCAAGGTAAAGTTCTTTCACCTAAAGAAGAAGATGCGCTTATGGAAGCTACTCTGCAATTTAATGACAATAAAAAGAATATTAGAAGTTATTGTAGAACAAATGGTATTATTGGATTTGATATTAGAGAATTTGAAGTAGCTATAACTAAAAATAAAGACTTAAGTGCTGAAGAAATTTTTCAATTATTGATTGATGAGAATGAAATAGAACTAGAAGATGTTTTAGAGGAAAGACAAATTGTAGAAGACTATTATAATGAAAAAGCGGCAGAATTGTTAAAAACTCATATGCAATCACAAGAAGTAAAACAACAAGAAGAAGCAGTGAAAGAAGAAGTTAAAGAAGCTGCAAAAGCTGAACCTATAAAATTAGAGCCACAAAGAATTACATCTCCAGGAATTCAAAGAGTTGAACCTAAACAACCATTAGCAGAAGTAACTTTGTGGAGTAAGTTTAAAAAGAAGCTTTCTGGATTTGCAAAAAAAATTAAAACTAAAACGAAAAAAGCTTTAGATGCATATAAAGCAAAAAAAGCATTACAAGCAGAACATGCACAAAAACAAGATGTACCAAAGTTACAACCAAAAAGAGTGCAACCAAGACCACATAAGCCTCAACCACAAGCGCAAAAAGCAGAACCGCAAGCACAAAAAGCAGAACCACAAGTAACTCAATCAGAACAACCAAAAGAGAAAGCTCCTAAACCTGAGTATTCAAATGAATTTAAAAAGAGAATGAAGAGTTCAGCATATTTACAAGATAAATTAGAAGAGCATAAAGTTGCAGAAAGAAGTGAACTTGATAGAAAAATTGAGCAAGCTAAAAAACAAAAAAAAGCAAGAACTACAAAACCAGATGATGGACGTTCAATATAATATATATAATGCAATATATAATATATAAAAGCATATTAATGATAAAATTATTTATAATATAAATAGAAGAAGAGATATAAATTCTCTTCTTTTTTTATATTTAATATTTACTAAAACAAGCTTATCAACAATTTAATGTAATATTTTCATATTTTTTCAAAAAAAAGAATGTATAAATTGATAAAGTATTTTTGGTATGATATATTTTATTTAAAGGAAAGTGTAATGGATACAAATGACAAAAAAGATATAAAAGATGTGGAAACAAATACACTGATTGACTTATATAAAGAAGTAGATGACTTTATATCTTTTTTGCGTGAAGAACATAAGAAAAATACAGAGGAAAGCTAATGAGTTATCCGAAGGAAATAATTGAAAAGATAGGTGTTAAAAAAGAGATTTTATCTACACTACCTCTAAACAACAAGAAAAACAAAGAGAAATATGTAAAGGTAGTTGAGGAAACTTTTATTGAGTTTGAAAAAATTCAAGATAAGATTCTGCAGGAAATGAAACGCAGATATGCTGAAATAGATAAAATAGAGAAAAAAGATAATCTATCTCAAATTCAAAAGGAATTAAATAATATTTCGTCTATATTATATCTATTAAATGATATAAATTCTTCTTATGAAAAAATGGAATTAGATAAGAGAATTCATAAATTAAAGTATTTCTATATGAATAATCTTGAAGAAATCAATTCTATTATTCTAGGAGCAATCCTTAAATTTAAAGAAGTAGGTATTATATTAACAGAAAATGATTTTCTGTATAGCAGATATGTAAAAGAATACATCTCTTTATTTATTGAGGGAATTAAAAGAAAAAAATTAGATCTTTCAGCAATACAAGAAAAGTTTGAATCTGTTTATTGGAGATCTCCAGATATTATTACACATATTGAACTTAATTTTAGATATTTATATCTATTAAACAAGAAAAAGATTGATAGCTATTGTGATAGTAAAGCTAAATATATTATATCTTCAATGAAGTCTGATATTATATATACTAGATATAATAAATTAATAAAGAATAGAGATATAGTTGCAGAAAATGATTCATATCGTATTATTCATAAATTTTTAGATGGTGAATTAATACCTATGGATTATACAAAGAAAGCTATGCAAGATAGATATACTAAGTATATGTCTGAAATTTTCTTAGAATCAATTCTAGATTCTACTAAACAAGATGAATTAGATATGAACTTTAATAAATTAAAAAATGCATTATATGAATATAAGCAAATATCAAAATATCAATATGTTATTGATAATATCTTAGCAAGATATGAAGAAAATAAAGAAAATAAGTCATTGAAAAATGAAGAAACTAAATTACTAAAAGAAATTGCAAAAGAAGAAAAAAGAGTTATTGCAATGACTAAAAAAATTGAAAAATCTAAGTTTACAAAAGGTAATGATGAAGCTCTACATGTTACACAAAACAATATTATTAAAGGCATAAAAGATAAATATCAGGAATATGATAGAGTTAGAATTGATAATGCAATAGTAAATCATATTAACGAAGCATCAACTATAGGAGATGTATTTAGTTTTATAGCATCTTTCTATAGGGAACTATATAATATAACGAAAAATCATTTTGAAGATATGCCTGAAGAAGATTTAGATAATATGGTTCAAGGATTAAAAGATTTTGTGAATTGGCCATATAATATATTAACAAATAATTTTAATATAAATAATGATAAAGATCTTAGACTTATTATTAAAGACAGATATAGCCTAATGAATATAAACTTAACAGATGAGATGCTAGAACCAGAAATGTTAGATTCATTAATTGAAGACTTATCATGTTTTGAACAATTTTACTATATTAGAAAAAACAATATAAATGTAGAAAAAATAGCAGATTTTGTTAATCTAAAAACTTTAATTGCAACTATTGAAGCTGATAAAGATGATAAAAGTAAACATAAGATTTAAATATTAATATAGCTATATAAATATTTTTTAATAAATCTTAAATAAATGATAATAAAACACATAGAAAAACTATGTGTTTTTATTAAATTATTGTGATATTCGTTTCGTATTGCTTTCTTTTATATTACATTTCATATTAAACATTGAATATACAAGACCAAATTTATATCATTAAAAGCACAAGATAAAGATATAAGTTGTGTGTAAGGATTAATTATAATTGCTATATAACTTTTATCCTATCAATTATTATGTTGTTGGAGGAAATTATGAAAAAAGGCGGTAAAAAAGATATAAAGGCATTTAAAATAGTTCTTTATGTTTTAGGCGCTATTCTCAGTATATTTTTAGCACTTGTGCTAATTATGAATCTTACTATTGTTATTAAATCCTATGTTAATCCAGATAAAGTACCTTCGGTTTTAGATAAAAAATTATTTATAGTAGAAACTGATTCAATGAAACCATTCTTTAATGGTGGAGATTTAATTGTTACTAAAAATGTCGATCCTAAAACTTTAGAAGTAGGAGATGTAATAGCATATAGTGAAGGCAAAGTAGTTGTTACACATAGAATAGAAGAAATACAAGAAGAAGAGGACAAACTACAATTTATTACAAAAGGTGATGCTAATAATGCAGCAGACATTGAACCTATTAGTGAAGACAATGTTGAAAGCATATATTGGTTTAGAATTAAAGGCATGGGAAAAATTGCCATGTTTATGCAAACTCCATTTGGTATGTTCCTATTTGTAGGGCTTCCAGTTATAGGGTTTATAGTTTATGATATTTTAAGACAAAAGAAAAAATCTGGTCTTAACAATATAGAAAAAGATTTAGAAATTCAACGATTAAAAGATGAATTAGAAAAGAAAGGAAAAGAAAAATGAAAAAAACAGAAAGAAAAAGCATATTACCTAAATTAATAGTAATATTATTAATTGTTATGCTAATATCAACAAGTCTATTAAGTAGAACTCTAGCTAAATATGTT
>CAZTTS010000009.1:0-1719 GCA_964616165.1 uncultured Lachnospiraceae bacterium | reverse complement strand
TATTCTTTTTGATAAGTGTTTTCTTTTTATTTTTAATTTTACCTAAAAGTCTATTACCTGGTCAAACATTTGAAGTATACATACAAGATGGAGATTACTATCATAGTAATGAAACAGAAATAGATGTATTTAAAAGAGATGATTATAATAAAAAGTTAGTACATCCGCTGAATAAAGGGGCATATTCTTTTGCAATATATAATAATTCTAAAGAAGAAAATCTTCCATATGAATTAGAGTTTATTGGCGAAAACTTAGATAATATACCACTAGTGTTTAGCCTGCAAAAGAATGGAGAATATGTTTTAGGAGGAAAAGAAACAAGTGAAAAGGTACCTTTAGAAGAATTTGTTTTAGAAAATATTAATTTAGAAGATAGAACAACAGATGTGTATAAATTAGAATGGGCTTGGAAAACTAAATCAGATGAAATAGATACCTTTATTGGTAATATAAAAGAAGATCAATTATTTAACTTAATTATTAGAGCTAAAGGTTTAAGTGATATTGGTAGGATAAGTAAAACAGATGATAATCTATATTTTCAATATGTAGATATATTTAAATATCTAGGATTAATATTATTATTAATATTAGTGCTTTATATCATACATATTATTACTGTTATTATATCTAATAAAATCAGAAAAAAACCAATTAAAATAATATCTAGAAATGTAGTTATTATTATCTTAATTGTACTTTTTATTGCTAATATTATAAATATATACAAGGCGATAGTACATAAGGAACAAATCTCTACAGTATTTGGATATGGTGGAGCTTTAATTGTAACTGGAAGTATGGAGCCAACTATTAATCCAGGTGATTTGGTAATTGTTAAACAACAAAAAGAATATCACAAAGGTGATATTATTTCATACAAGGGTGAAAACACATCAACAACACATAGAATTGTAGGTGCAACTGAAACAGGTTTTATACTAACTGGAGATGCAAATAATAAAGAAGATGGTGAAATTTCTAAAGACAAAGTTATAGGAAAAGTGGTTAAAATAATTCCAGGCTTTATGAGAGTAGTAGAAATAGTTAATAGCCCTGTTAGTATAGTAATTTTAATTTCAGTTGTTTACTTAATATATAAGGGAACAATATTAATTAAAAGAAAAATAAAAAAAGAAGAAGTAGAAGAAGATCCTGATACAATACCTATGAGTAGATATTTATTGTACCTACTTATAATAACAACATTAGTATCAAGCTTTTCTTTTTCTAAATATAAAACAGTATCTCCTAATGATGATGGAGCAAGAGTTGCTAAATTTGATGTTGAAATATCTCATAATGAATGGAGTATAGATGAATATAATGATTTTGCATTATTAGATAAAGGAGAAGAAAGAGAATTTACTTTTGATATAAAAAATAATGGGGAAGTTGCAGTTAAATTTAGAGTTTTAAATACTGCAGACGATACTCTTTTAGATAGAAGTCTGTATAATGTATATGATAGTAATTATGATTTAGTTACTATTGACAATAATGGGTGGTTTGTACTAGGTCCAGTGGGTGAATCATTAGATAAAGTAACTTTAGAAGGAGCGTTAGGAGTTAGTGGCCCATTAAATGAAATAGAATTTTACATAGAATATGAGCAACTGAGATAAGGGGGTTATGTGAAAAAACAAGTGCTTTTTAAAACAATAACAACAATAATAGCTGTTATTATTATAATAGGTTCTCTATATTTTGCTCACT
>CAZTTS010000008.1:12361-52551 GCA_964616165.1 uncultured Lachnospiraceae bacterium | reverse complement strand
ATTCTATCCGCTTTGGTTTCTCTCTCAAGGATATTGTTTATTTTTCAATGTACTTTTTGTGATAAAAAATATTAACATCATAAAATATGATGTCTTTATTTAGTATCGTTATTATTATAGCTTATATATCAAATGTTGTCAACAATACTAATGCTTTTTTATCTTTTGTAAATTTATTTATGCTTTTATTTATGTTCTTTTATTTAAACAAAATAAAAACAAATCGTTTATATTAAACAATTTGTATTATTTTTAGTTTGTAATTTAAGCCGATTCAGCTGATGCTTTAACGGTTTCCTTTACTTCTTTGTCTTCTTTTTTTGTTTCTTTTACTTCTTTTACTTCTTTTTTTACTTTTTTGTCTTTATCTTTTAGTGCTTTTTCTTTTTCTTGAAGTTCTTTTTCAGTATATACTGATATTTGTTTTTTAGTTTTAGAAATAGTTTCAAATTTCATTATTCCATCTATTAATGCATGTAGGGTATAGTCTTTACCCATATTAACATTTCTTCCTGGATAGAAAGTTGATCCTCTTTGTCTAACAAGAATATTTCCAGCTCTAACAAACTGACCATCTGCTCTTTTAAGGCCTAGTCTTTTTGATTCACTATCTCTACCATTCTTAGCGCTACCTTGTCCTTTTTTCTGTGCCATATTAAATCACCACTATTCCTTTCCTTCTTTTTTTACTTCAGTCTTTACTTCATTGTCTTTTTGTTCAGTTTTTACTTCTTTAATTTCTTGTTTTGTTTCTTTTGTTACTTCTTTATTTGTTTCTTTAGCTCCAGCAAAAAATATTTTAATAATTTCTACTTGAGTATAGTTTTGTCTATGTCCTTTTTTAGTTTTAGATCCTTTTTTAGGTCTATATTTGAACACTACAATTTTTTTACCTTTAGTATGTGCTACTACTTTACCTTCAACTTTTGCATTCTTTACATAAGGTGTTCCTATTTCTTGTTTATCTCCAGATATTAAAACAACTTTGTCAAATACAACTTTGTCTCCTTCTTTTTCTTGAAGCTTTTCAAAAAATACTTTATCACCTTCTTGAACTTTATATTGTCTTCCACATGCTTCTATTATTGCATACATAATATTTCTTTATCTCCTTTTTCTGTAATCTCGCTAACTGTAATCTAGGTACAAATTTCTTTGTTTCATTAAAACCTTAATTAAGCAGTTTACATTAAAATTTCTAGAACAGCCATTTTAGCTGAATCACCTTTTCTAGGTTCCATTTTAACTATTCTAGTATAACCACCAGTTCTTCCTGTTTGTTTTTGTGCTATATCATTAAAAAGTTTATCTAAAACATCTTCTGAAGATCTTTTATGAATCTTTTTCATTATTTGTCTTCTAACATGTAATCTAGAAGGGTGGTCTTTTTGTTTTTTTACTTTCTTTTCTTCTTTTACAACTTTATCAAAGCTTTTTTCATTTTTGCTTGTTGCTTTTTCAGTAACTTTTCTTCCATCTTTATCAAGTTTTGCTTTTATAACTTTTACTTCAACCATATCAAAATTATCTTTTTCTTTTATAGCTAGAGCAATTATGCTATCTGCTATGCTTTTAACTTCTTTAGCTTTAGCTTCAGTTGTAACTATTTTACCATGTAAGATTAAATCTGTTGTTAAATTTCTTAACATAGCTATTCTATGATCTGTTGTTCTATTTAGTTTTCTCATAATTATCCTCTTATTTCTTTATAGTTCTGAAAGTTACTCCAAACTCAGTAATCTTTTCTTTAATTTCTGTTAAAGACTTTTCTCCTAAATTTCTGAATTTGCTTACTTCATCTTCTGTGTATTTTAATAGATCTGCTAATGTTTCTATTTTTTGTAGTCTTAGGCTATTTGTTGATCTATTAGTTAATCCTAATTCTTCAATTCTTATATTGTATTTTTCATCTTCTTCTTCAGGTTCTTCTTTATCAACCATAACTTGTGTTGATTTTCCTTCTTCTGATAAATCAATGAATAATGCTAAATGGTCATTTGTTATTCTAGCTGCTAAGCTAAGTGCTGCTTCTGGAGTGATACTTCCATCTGTCCATATTTCAATTGTTAATTTATCAAAATCTATTCTTTTACCAACTCTTGTTGCTTCAACTGAATAATTAACTTTTTTAACTGGTGTAAATATTGAGTCTATTGCTAGTAAATTTACATCTGCATCAACTTTTTTGTTTTGCTCAATAGAATTATATCCTCTACCTTTTTCAACAATTAATTCAATATTTAAATTTGCAGCTTTAGATGTTGTAGCAATATGTAAGTTTTTATTTAAAACTTCTATATCAGCATCTGTTTTTATATCTGTAGCTAGCACTTCACCTTTACCTTTAAAATTTAATTTTAAAACTTTTGGTTCATCTGTGTGCATTGCAAATCTAACAGATTTTAAGTTTAATAATACTTCCATAACGTTTTCAACAACATTTGGAATAGTCATAAACTCATGTTGTATTCCTTCTATTTTTACTCCTGTAATTGCTGCTCCAGGTAAAGAAGACAATAATACTCTTCTCAGTGAGTTTCCGATTGTCATACCATATCCTCTTTCTAATGGTTGACACTCAAATTTAGCATAATTTGTTTCTTCATCAAAGTCTACTTTTTCAATAGTTGGTTCTTCGAATTCTAACATTCCTACCTCCATATAGGTTTTCTTTTTTTTCATCTTTAAATAAATCTATTATCTTGAATATAACTCAACGATTAAATGTTCTTCAACAGGTAGATCTATTTCTTCTCTTGTTGGTAATCTTAAAATTTTTGCTTCTAGTTTTTCTTCATCAAGTTCTAGCCATTCTGGCATTCTAACTTTATCTTCAGAAGCTACATTGTTTTTAATATAGTAATTATCAGTTCTTATTTCTCTAACTTTAACAATGTCACCTTCTTTAACTAAATATGATGGTATATCAACTTTTCTACCGTTCACTTCAAAATTACCATGTACTACTAATTGTCTTGCTTGTGGTCTAGTTCTAGCTAAACCTAATCTGTATACAACATTGTCTAATCTAGATTCTAATATTTGAAGTAATACTTCACCAGTAATACCATCTTTAGATTTTCTAGCCATATTAAAATATTCTCTAAATTGTCTTTCATTTTTTACATTGTATATAAATTTAACTCTTTGTTTTTCTCTTAATTGAATACCATATTCACTCAGTTTTCTTTGTCTTCTAACAATATTCTTATTAGATTTCTTTGAAATACCAACATAAGTTGGATCAATATCTAACAATCTAGCTCTTTTTAAAACTGATTCATTTTCTTTTTTCTTTGCCATCTAATCCTCCTATGGTCTTCTTCTTTTAGGTGGTCTACACCCATTATGTGGTATTGGTGTAACATCCTTAATACTTAAAATTTCTAATCCTGCAGTTGCTAGAGATCTTATTGCAGTTTCTCTTCCTGCACCTGGTCCTCTAATTTCAACTGCTACTGATTTAACGCCATGTTCCATTGCTTTTCTTGCTGCATCTAGTGAAGTTTCACCAGCAGCAAAAGGAGTGTTTTTTCTAGAACCTTTAAAACCTAAAGTTCCAGCACTTGACCAAGCAATAACATTTCCTTTTTCATCAGTAATCGAAACAATTGTATTATTGAAACTAGAATGAATATGTGCCATACCAACTGCAATATTCTTTTTTGCTTTTTTCGCTTTACTTGTAGTTTTAGCTTTTGCCATGTCTTCCTCCTATACTTTCTTCTTAGAACGGCTAACAACTTTTTTCGGTCCTTTTCTTGTTCTTGCATTAGTTTTAGTTCTTTGCCCTCTAACTGGTAAATTTCTTCTATGTCTTAATCCTCTATAGCAACCTATTTCAGATAATCTCTTAACATTTAAAGAAACTTCACTTCTTAATTCACCTTCTACTCTATACTTAGAAAGTGCTTTCCTTATATTGTTCACGTCATCATCAGTAAGATCTTTTACTCTAAGATCTGGTGAAACACCAGCTTCTTTTAAAATCTTATTTGATGTTGTTCTGCCAATCCCGTAAATATATGTTAATCCAATTTCTAGTCTTTTATCTCTAGGTAGATCAACTCCTGCTATACGAGCCATAAATTTTCCCTCCAATTGTCTTTTCGTTTAAACTTTGTTTAGTTTTTTGTATTTTTATACATTTGTTATTAAACTTAAGTTTTCTTGTTTCTATTTTATTTTAATTTATTTTGTTTTTGCTTTACACTTTAGATGGAATATATATTTTTTATTTTACCTATATCTAAGGAATAATAAGTATTGTAAAAAACATATCTAAATGTAAGCAATATATATAAACACTAATATGTATTTAACATACTAATGTTTTAAACATGCTTTAACCTTGTCTTTGTTTGTGTTTAGGGTTCTGACAAAGAACTCTAACTACTCCGTGTCTCTTAACAATTTTACACTTTTCACACATTTTTTTAACTGATGTTCTAACTTTCATTTTGTCTCCTTTAGATTTTAAATATTAAATAAGCTTATTTACCTCTCCAAGTAATTCTACCTCTGTCCAAATCATATGGTGATATTTCTAGTTTAACTTTGTCTCCTGGTAATATTTTTATATAGTGCATTCTAAGCTTTCCAGAAATATGAGCTAAAACTACATGGCCATTATCAAGCTCTACTTTAAAAGTTGTATTAGGTAATGTTTCTAAAACAGTTCCTTCAACTTCAAGTATATCCTCTTTTGCCATTCTACCTCCTCTTATTTCTTTTTTAAAATCATATTAATTATATTTATATCTTTATACATTTATCTTTATATATTTATCTTTATACATTTATCTTTATATATTTATCTTTATATATTTGTTTTTATACATTTGTATTTGAATTTTGTCTTTGAATCTTTGTTTTTTATTGTTATTTCAGGCTTTGTTTGCTATATGTTATTTTTTAAAACAAAAATTATAGTCTTAAATATCTACCAAGTCGTATAAGGCTTGAAATGCTTATGTTTAAAACTAGATTACATTTGCTAATATAAAATAACAATGTAATTATATCTTATATTTCTTAAATAGTCAATATTTCTGGCTCATTTTTAGTTATTAAAACAGTGTTTTCATAATGAGCTGAATTTTTCCCATCTGATGTTAGAATTGTCCAACCATCATCTAGTTCTATAATATCAGGATCTCCTTGTACTACCATTGGTTCAATTGCAAGTATCATTCCTTCTTCTAATCTTGGTCCTCTTCCTTTTTCACCATAATTTGGTATTCCTGGTTCTTCATGCATTTCTACTCCAACACCATGTCCTTGAAAAGCACGAATTACATCTAGATTATTCTTTTTTACATGTTCATAAATTGCATTTGATATATCACCAATCCTATATCCAACTTTCGCATATTTGATTCCTTCAAAAAATGCTTCTTTAGTTGTTTTAACTAAGTTTTCATCTTCTTTAGAATTTGCTTTACCAACAATATATGTTCTTGCTGCATCTGCAAAATATCCATTTTTTTCTACCACTAGATCTATTGATACAATATCACCATCTTTTAGTATTCTTTTTTTGCTTGGTATTCCATGTATAACTTCATTATTTACTGATATACATGTTGTTGAAGGAAAGCTTGGCATTCCTTCATTAAAATTTGGATATCCTTTTTGTGCAGGAATTGCATTTTTACTTAAAATATATTTTTCAGCAATTTGATCTAATTCATAAGTAGACATTCCTGGTCTTATTGCTTCTTCTAGTTTTATATGTGTGTCTCTTAATATCTCTCCTGCAACTTTTATATTTCTTATTTCTTCTTCTGATTTAATAATAATCAACTAATTATCCTCTATTTATTCTCTTCAATATATTCCATTATTTCTGCAACTGTTAAATCTGGTTCTCTTTCTTCTTTTATACTTAAGTTGAATAATAGACCTTTTTCATCATAGTAATTTATTAAAGGTTCTGTTTGATCATAGTATACTCCTAGTCTTAATCTTACTTGATCTTCACTATCATCTGTTCTTTGAATAAGTTCTGTACCACATTCATCACATATGCCTTCAACTTTTGGTGGTAAATTTTTAATATTGTATACTGCATTACAATTTGGGCATACTCTTCTAGTTGAAATTCTTTCTAGTATTAATTCTTCTGAAACATCTAAGTTAATAGCTAAGTCAACTTGTTTATCAAATTTTGCTAATACTTCATCAGAAAGTGATGTTTGACTTAAATTTCTTGGGAAACCATCAAAGATTAATCCATCTTTAGTATCATCTTCTGCTAATCTTTCTTCAACAATTTTTGATACATCTTCATCTGTTATTAATCCTCCTTCATCCATAATCTTTTGATAGATTGCTGAGTTTGGATCATTTTCTTGAACTTTTGCTCTAATTAAATCTCCTGTAGAAATATGTGGTATTCCTAATTGAGCTGACAATCTCTTACTTATTGTCCCCTTACCTGCACCTGGTGCACCTAACATTACTATTACCATAAATTACTCCTTATATTTTATTTTTTTATTATATATATTTATATGTATTAATATATTAAATTACTAATTAATTTGTTATGTTTATTCATTGTTGTCTTATTATTTTTTATTTATTTTATTTTCTTTTTGTTTTGTTTTTGTTTTATTTAATCTAAGAATCCCTTATAATGTCTAACTGATAATTGTGACTCTAAACTACTTACTGTTTCTAAAGCAACACCTGCTACTATTAGTATTGCAGTTCCTGCAAAAGCTAGATTTATTCCAGCTATACTTAAAAACATTGGTAGTATTGCTATAAATGATAGGAATATAGATCCAAATAATGTAAGTTTATTTGTTATGTTTTTTAAGAAATCAGTTGTTTGTTTTCCTGATCTAATTCCTGGGATAAACCCACCATTTTGTCTAATATTGTTTGATATTTCTTGTGGATTAAATACTGCTAATGTATAGAAGAATGTAAATCCAACAATTAATAATAGATATACTATTGCATGTGGAACTATATAGCTCCAACCAACTTGAGGCATACTAGGTGCTACTGAGAATTTGTATAATATATCAACAAAGCCTCCTGAACCTAATTTGCCTGACCAAAACATTTGTATTAACATAGCTGGGAAGGTAACAAATGATGATGCAAATATAACTGGTAAAACACCTGCCATAACAAGTTTTAGTGGTATATATGTGTTTTGACCACCATACATCTTTCTTCCAACTACTTTTTTAGCATATTGAACAGGTACTCTTCTTTCAGCTTCTTGAACAAATACTGTTCCTGCTAGCATTAAGACTGACATAACGGTTATCGCAAGTGTAGTAAGTAGTGCTCCAACATCTAGTCTTCCTCCTGATATTAATCCTTTACCAAGTGATATTACTTCATTAGGTAGGGATGAAACTATACCAGCAAAGATTAGCATTGAAATACCATTTCCAATTCCATTAGCTGTTAATTTTTCACCTATATATACTAAGAAGCTTGTTCCAACTACAAATGATGTAACAACTGTAAGTCCAGTTACAAATCCAGGATCTGTAAACACTCCTTGTTTAGCATATGTTAGATATAGTCCAATACCTTGAACTGCTGCTAAAACTATTGTGATTATTTTAGTAATTCTAGCTATTTTTTTCTTACCTTCAGGTCCGCCTTCTTTCATCATTCTATCTAATGCTGGAATAATCATTCCCATTAATTGTAGTATGATTGATGAAGAAATATATGGAGATATTGACATTGCAAAAATTGATAATCTTTGGAAAGCTCCACCAGTTATCATATTTATTAATCCAATAACTCCTGTTTGACTGTCTTGCATAACATTTTCTAATTCTGCAAAATCTATAAATGGAACACTAATATGTGATCCAAATCTAAAGATTATTATTAAAAGAAAAGTCCATAATACTTTTTTTCGTACTTCTGGTGCCTTCCAGGCATTAATAAGTGTTTTAAACAATTTAAATTACCTCTACTTTCCCTCCAGCCGCTTCAATTGCTTCTTTTGCCTTTGGTGTTACTTTTTGGGCTTTAACATTTACTTTCTTATCTAATTTTCCTGTAGCTAATATTACAATTCCGTCTTTTTCTTTTGATATAATTTTGTCTTTTATTAAACTCTCAGCAGTAACATCAGTAACACTAGACTTATTTAACATTGTTAATGTTACTTCAGTAAAATCTGTAGCAAATTCTTTATTATTAAATCCTCTTTTAGGTAATCTCATGTACATTGGTGTTTGTCCACCTTCAAAACCACGTCTAGCTCCACCTCTATGTCCTGATCTAGCCTTTTGTCCTTTATGACCTCTACCTGAAGTCTTTCCCATACCTGAGCTTTCACCACGACCAACTCTTCTTTTTGATGTAGGTTTAACATTTGGTTTAAGTTTTCCTAATTCCATTACATCCTCCTATACGTTTTCTATCTTAATTCCTCTTTTACGAGAAACATCTTTTACAGTTCTCATGCTTTGTAAAGCTACCATTGTTGCTTTAACAATATTTCTAGGATTATTTGTTCCTAAAACTTTAGCTTTAGCATCTTTGTATCCTGCAAGTTCAAGTACAGCTCTAGCTGCACCACCTGCTATAATACCAGCACCTTCTTTTGATGGTTTAACTAAAACTTTAGCTGCTCCAAATACACCTAAAAATTCATGTGGCACTGTTGTTCCAACAATTGGAACTTCAACTAAATTATTTTTAGCATCTTGTATTGCTTTTTTAATAGCATCTGGAACTTCTGCTGCTTTACCTGATCCAACTCCTACTATTCCTTTTTCATTACCTACAACTACAACTGCTGAAAATCTAAAAGTCTTTCCACCTTTTGCAACTGATGTAACTCTATTAATGTCTACAACTTTTTCTTTAAATTCTGGTTCTTGTCTTTCTTCTTCCATCCTTTATACCTTCCTTAAAATTCTAATCCTGCATTTCTTGCAGCATCTGCTATTTCTTTTATAACTCCATGATAAGCATAACCACCTCTATCAAAAACAACCTTTTTAATTTTTGCTTTTTTTGCTTTTTCAGCAATAAGAGTTCCAATTTCTTTAGCAGCTTCTTTATTCTTATTCTTTACTTTAACTTCTTTATCTAATGTAGATGCTGAAACTACTGTTTCACCACTATCATCATTTATAATCTGTACAGTTAAATTACGATTTGATTTAGAAACAGCTAATCTTGGTATTTCTGCTGTACCATGCATTTTTGTTCTAATTCTTTTATGTCTACGATCTCTATTCGCTTTTCTATTAATTCTAGAAATCATTTTGTTCTCCTCTCTTTTCAAGATAAGTTATTACTTACCAGCTTTTCCTTCTTTTCTTATAACATATTCGTCTTCATATCTAATACCTTTACCATGATATACCTCAGGTGGTCTTTGCTTTCTAATATTAGCTGCAACTTCACCTACTAATTGCTTATCAATTCCTTTAACAATAATTGATGTTGCACTAGGAATATCTACTTCAATACCTTCTGGTATTGTATATGATACAGGATGTGAAAATCCTAAAGTTAAATTAACATTATTTCCTGCTTTACTTGCTCTATATCCAACACCATGAATTTCTAATCTTTTTTCAAAGCCTTCAGTAACTCCTACAACCATATTATCAATTAAAGTTCTAGTTAAACCTTCTAAAGATCCTGTATTTTTACCTTCTAAAACTAGTATTTCATTATCTTTATATTCAATCTTAACTGCTTTATGAATATCTCTTGTTAAACTACCCTTTGGTCCTTTTACAGTAATCTTTTTATTTTCAATTGTAACTTCTACACCTTCAGGTATAAGTATCGGTTTCTTACCAATTCTTGACATTTTTTCCTCCTATTACCAAATATACGCTAAAACTTCTCCACCAATATTAAGTTCTCTTGCTTTTTTATCTGTCATAATACCTTTTGAAGTTGAAATCAAAGCAATGCCTAGGCCATTTAGAACTTTTGGTAATTCATCTTTGTTTGCATAAATTCTTAATCCTGGTTTACTAATTCTTTTTAAACCTTCAATTACTCTATTTCCATTTTCATCATATTTTAAAACAATTCTTAATGTTGGTTGTACTTTATCTTCTATTATTTCAAAAGACTTAATAAAACCTTCATCTAAAAGAACTTGTGCTATTGCAACTTTAACTTTTGATGATGGAATATCAACTGTTGAAAATTTTTCTTTATTTGCATTTCTTATTCTTGTTAGCATATCTGCTATTGGGTCAGTCATTTCGCCCTCCTTTATTTTCGCTTATTTTATTGCTTACCAACTTGATTTCTTAACACCAGGTATTTCACCCTTATGTGCCATTTCTCTAAAACATATACGGCAAAGTCCATATTTTCTTATGTATGAACGTGGTCTACCACATACTTTGCATCTGTTATATTCTTGAGTTTTATACTTTTTTGGTTTAGTTTGTTTTACTTTTAAAGATTTCTTAGCCATAATCTCTCCTTTTCTATACTCTAAACGGCATGCCTAATAGTGCTAGTAATTCTCTTGCTTCTTCATCTGTTTTGGCAGTCGTTATGAAATTTATATCCATACCTCTAACTCTATCAATCTTATCATAATCAATTTCAGGGAAGATCAATTGCTCTTTAACTCCTAAATTATAGTTTCCTCTTCCATCAAATGCTTTATTTGAAACACCTCTAAAATCTCTTGTTCTTGGTAGTGCTACATTAAATAACTTGTATACAAATGCATACATTTTTTCTCCTCTTAATGTAACTTTACATCCCATGTCAACACCTTCTCTAACTTTGAAGTTTGCAACAGATTTTTTAGCACGTGTTACTATAGGTCTTTGTCCAGTTATTTCAGTAAGATTTTCCATTGCTTTTTCTAAAGCTTTAGGATTTTCTTTTATATCACCTAAACCCATATTAATAACTACTTTATGCAATTTTGGAACTTGCATAACTGTTTTATACTTAAATGTTTTCATAAGCTCTGGAACTATTTCTTCTCTATATTCTTTTAATAGTACATCCATCTTAATCTTTCTCCTTACTTTATTTTATCTTAGCTTCGCATTTTTTACATACACGAACTTTTTCATCTTTTATTATTTCATATCCAACTCTTGTAGTTTTACTACATTTTGGACAAACTAATGCTACTTTTGAGACATTAATTGGTATTTCTAAAGAAATTATTCCACCTTGTTCACCTTGTTTCTTAGGTTTAATGGCTTTTTTCCTTATATTTACTCCTCTTACTATTATTGTTTTGTCTTTAGGAATAACTTGTAAAACTTCACCAGTTTTTCCCTTATCATTACCAGATAAAACTTTAATAGTATCTCCTTTTTTTATTTTCATGATTCTCTCCTTAAATCTGAATTTCAATATTAATTTATTATAGTACTTCTGGAGCAAGTGATATAATCTTCATATAGTTTTTATCTCTTAATTCTCTTGCTACAGGTCCAAAGATACGAGTACCTCTTGGATTACCATCATCTTTAATAATTACAGCTGCATTTTCATCAAATCTTAAATATGATCCGTCAGCTCTACCTATTGGTTGTTTTGTTCTAACAATAACTGCTCTAACAATTTCACCTTTTTTCACTACTCCACCTGGGATTGCTGATTTAACAGAAGCTACGATAACATCGCCTACTCCTGATGTTCTTCTAAAAGATCCACCAACACAGCTAATACATAATAATTCTCTAGCGCCAGTATTGTCAGCAACTTTTACTCTACTTTCTTTTTGTATCATATGCTCCTCCTATTCTTTAATCTCAGCTCTTTTAACAATTTCAACAAGTCTCCATCTTTTTTCTTTAGATAATGGTCTTGTTTCCATTACTTTAACTGTATCGCCAATATGTGCTTCGTTCTTTTCATCATGAGCTTTTAATTTATATGTTTTTCTAACTATCTTTTTATATAGTTTATGTTGATATTGTTGTTGAACAGCAACTACAATAGTTTTATCCATTTTATCTGAAACAACAACTCCTGTTAATGTTTTACGAAGATTTCTTTCCATTTTGGCTCCTTTCTCTTTCTCTTTGAACTGTTTTTATTCTAGCAATATTTCTTTTTGTTTCTTTAATTTTTTGAGGATTATCTAATCCACTTGTTGCTAAAGAAAATCTTAATTTAAAAAGTTCATTCCTTAATTCTTTTTCTTCTTTTTCAAGCTCTGGTGTAGACATTTCTCTTAATTTATTAACTTTCATCACCATCACCATCCTTTTCTTCAGATTTTTGTTCTTCATCTGCTTTATCTGTAGATTCAGTAGTTTCTCCAGTTGCTTCAGCTTCTGCTTCTGCTAGAGCTTCAGCTTCTGCCTCTGCTTCTAATCTTATTCTTTCTCTTTCTACTTCTTCTTCTAATGCTTCTAATTCTTTCTTAGTTAATTTTCTTTCTACAAATTTAACTTTAATTGGCAGTTTATATGATGCTCTTTCAAATGCTCCCATTGCTATTTCTCTAGATACACCAGCAATTTCGAACATAATTCTACCAGGTTTAACTCTAGCTACCCAATATTCAACATTACCTTTACCTTTACCCATACGAGTTTCTGCAGGTTTCTTTGTTATTGGTTTATCTGGAAAAATCTTAATCCAAACTTTTCCACCTCTTTTCATATATCTGTTCATTGCAACTCTGGCAGCTTCTATTTGATTTCCGGTAATAAAGCCTAATTCAAGCGCTTCCATTCCATATTGTCCATATGTAACTCTATTACCACGCATTGCTTTTCCTCTAAGTCTGCCTTTCATTTGCTTTCTATACTTAGTTCTCTTCGGCATTAAGGCCATCTTCATTACCTCCTTTTAATTCTTTACTTTTAGTTAAAATTTCACCTTTGTATATCCAAACTTTAACACCAAGTTTACCATATGTTGTTTGTGCTTCAGCAAAACCATAATCTATATCTGCTCTTATAGTTTGAAGAGGAATCATTCCTTCTTTATAGAATTCAGTTCTTGCCATTTCTGCTCCACCTAATCTTCCTGACACAGAAACTTTAATTCCTTTTGCACCAGCTTTAAGTGATCTTTGCATTGATTGCTTCATTGCTCTTCTAAAAGATATTCTCTTTTCTAATTGAAAAGCAATATTTTCTGCAACAAGTTGAGCATTTAAATCTTGTTTCTTAATTTCAACAATAGAAACATTGATTTCAGATCCTTCTTTACCGAATTTTTTTCTTAATTCAGTAGAGATTTCTTCTAATCCTGCTCCACCCTTTCCTATGATAACACCAGGTCTACCAGAATGTATAATAACTCTAGTTTCATTTGGAGTTCTTTCAATTTCAATATGAGAAATTTTAGCTAAATAAAGTTTTGATTTTATTAATTGTCTAATTTTATGGTCTTCTACAAGAAGATCACTAAAATCTTTCTTATTTGCATACCATCTAGAATTCCAATCTTTATTTATTCCTACTCTAAATCCGTGTGGATTAACTTTTTGACCCATTATTTCTCCTTCCTATTCTCTTTCCTTTAATACAACTTCAATATGTGAAGATCTTTTATTTATTCTAAAACCAGAACCTCTAGCTCTTGGTCTCATTCTTTTTAATATTGGTCCAACATTAACTTGTATATGTGAAATATATAGTTTGTTTTTATCCATACTATGATTATTCTCAGCATTAGCAACAGCTGATTTAATTAGTTTTGTTAATATACTAGACGCAGCCTTGTTTGTAAATCTTAAAATATCTAATGCTTCACTAACATCTTTACCTCTAATTAATTTAGCTACAATATTTACCTTACTAGGAGAAATTCTCTCATGTCTTAAAATAGCTTTTGCTTCAATTACTTTTTTCTCTGCAGCTGCTTTATCTTTTTTTGTTTCTTTAACTTCTTTTGAAGCTTTTTTAGTATCAGCTTTTTTTGCATCTGCTTTTTTATCTTCTTTTTTAACTTCTTTAACTACTTTAGTTTCTTTCTTTTTAGTATCAACAGTCTTTGTTTCTTTTTTAACTTCTTTTACTGTATCAGTTTTTTTAGCAACTGGTTTTTTAGTTGTCTCTTTTTTAACTGTTTCTTTTGGAGCTTTTTTAGTAGTTTCTTTTTTAACTTCGTTTTTAGTTTCTTTTTTATCTGCCACAATATCCTCCTATTTTACTTGGCTCTTTCTATCTCCTGAATGACCTTTAAAAGTTCTAGTAGGAGCAAATTCACCTAGTTTATGTCCAATCATTTCTTCAGAAATATATATTGGAACATGTTTTCTCCCATCATGAACTGCAATAGTATGACCAACCATTTCAGGATATACTGTTGAAGATCTAGACCAAGTTTTTAATACTTCTTTCTTACCTTCATCATTTAACTTATTAATTCTTTTTATAAGTTCTGGTGCCACAAAAGGCATTTTTTTACTCATTATTTCCTCCTCTTAACAATAAGGCGATCACTTTGTTTTCTTTTCTTTCTTGTCTTATATCCAAGTGTTGGAACACCCCAAGGTGTAACTGGACCTGGTTTACCAATTGGAGATTTTCCTTCTCCACCACCATGAGGGTGATCTACTGGATTCATTGCTGAACCTCTAACCATTGGTCTTCTTCCCATATGTCTTGTTCTTCCTGCTTTCCCTAACACTATATTTTCATGATCTGCATTCCCTATTGATCCAATTGTTGCCCTACACTTTGATAAGATTAATCTTGTTTCGCCAGATGGTAATTTAATATTTGCATATTTACCTTCTTTAGCCATAAGTCTAACTGCATTACCTGCAGACTTACCAAATTTTCCACCTTGTCCTGGATTTAATTCTACATTATGTATTAACGTTCCAACTGGAATATTTTCAATTGGCATTGCATTTCCAACTTTAATATCAACTTTTTCTCCTGAAATTACTTTAGCTCCATCTTTTAATCCTTTTGGTGCTAAAATGTACGCTCTTTCTCCATCTTCATATTCAATAAGAGCAATATTTGCAGTTCTATTAGGATCATATTCTGTTCCTATAACTGTTGCATACATATCGTCTTTTCTTCTTTTAAAGTCTATTATTCTATATTTTCTTTTATTTCCTCCACCTCTATGACGAACAGTGATTCTACCATAAGAATTTCTACCAGCTTTTTGTTTAATTGGAGCTAGTAAAGATTTTTCTGGTGTTTTTTTAGTTATTTCTTCATTAGTTAAATCTGTTCTATGTCTTAATGAAGGTGTTACTGGTTTATGATGTTTTATACCCATGTTCTTCTCCTTTTATTTTCCTAGTTTAATCTAGATAATTATACTCCTAAGAAACCTTCAATCTCTGTATTATATTTCTTAGTAACTTTTTTCTCTTTTCCATCTTTAGTTAAATATACTAGATCTTTTGGATCTAAATCTATTTGAACAATTGCTTTTTTCCAATTAGGTCTTCTGCCTTGAGTCCTACCTTGTTTTTTAAGCTTTCCTTCCATGTTCATTGTATTCACACTTAATACTTTTACTGTAAACAATTTTTCAACAGCTTTTGCGATTTGGTGTTTATTTGCTTTTTTATCAACTTTAAAAGTATATTTACCAAAAGCTATTTGTTCACTTGTTTTCTCTGTAATTATTGGTGATAGTATAATGTTTTCCGCTATCATTATGCATATACCTCCTCTAATTTTTTAATAGTATCAACTGTAACTAATAATTTCTTATTATTTACCATTTCATAAATATTTAATATATCCATATTACCTATTGTTAAATTCTCAATATTTCTTCCTGATTTATATACATTGTCATTTGCTTCAGGTAAAAGAATATATGTTTTATCTGTTAGCTTTAATGTTTTTACTATTTCTACCATATTCTTTGTTTTAATTTCTTTTAGTTCTAATTTATCAACAACTATTAAATCATTTGTTTTAACTTTTGAACTTAAAACAGATCTCATAGCTAATTGTTTTTCTTTTTTATTCACTCTATATTTATATGATCTTGGTTTAGGTGCGAATATAACTCCTCCACCAACCCATAAAGGTGATCTAATACTTCCTGCTCTTGCTCTACCTGTACCTTTTTGTCTATGAGGTTTTCTTCCACCACCTTTAACTTCAGATCTTGTTTTAGTGCTTTGTGTTCCTTGTCTTTGATTAGCTAAATAGTTTACTATAACTGAATGAACAATATTTTCATTTGGTTCAATACCAAATACCTTTTCATTTAAATCTAAAGTTTTAGTTTTATTTCCTTTTATATCATATACATCTACTTTAGGCATTTCTTCCTCCTTCTATTACTTAGATGCTTTAACTGCATTCTTAATTCTAACAATTGATTTTTTAGGTCCAGGAATACTCCCCTTTACTAAAATAACATTTTTATCTTTATCTACCTTAACAACTAATAGGTTTTGAGTTGTAACTAAAACTCCACCCATGCGTCCAGGCATTTGTTTGTTTTTAAATACTCTTGATGGTGTTGATGATGCACCAATTGATCCTGGCTTTCTATGAAACTTAGATCCATGAGACATTCTTCCTCTTTTTTGGCCATATCTTTTAATAACGCCTTGGAAGCCCTTCCCTTTTGATATTCCTTGAACATCAACTTTTTCACCTTCTTCAAAAAGGCTTGCATCAAAAACATCTCCTATTTTAACATTAGAAATATCATCTAATCTGAATTCAGCTAGATGTTTCATTGGTTTAATTTTTGCTTTATCAAAATGTCCTTTAATTGCTTTTTTAACATGTTGAGGTTTTAATTCCTCCATTGCTAGTTGTACTGCATTATATCCATCTTTATCTATTGTTTTTATTTGTACAACATGTGCTGGTCCAGTAAGTATTACTGTTACAGGTATTGCTCTACCAGCTTCATCGAAAACTTGAGTCATTCCAAGTTTCTTTCCTATAATTCCTTTTTTCATTTTTTCTCCTAACTATTGGCTTAAAAATATTTAAGCTTGGTTTTGATAAGAAACATCTTATATTTTTAATGTTTTAATTTTTACTTTTTTTGTTTCTTATATCTTAATTTCTATTTCAACACCTGCTGGCATTTCTAATGTATTTAATGCTTCAACTGTTTTTGGTGTTGGGAATAATATATCAATAACTCTTTTATGTGTTCTAGCTTCAAATTGTTCTCTTGAATCTTTATGTAAATGTGGTGAACGAATTACTGTTACTATCTCTTTTCTTGTTGGAAGTGGAATAGGTCCTGATACTTCTGCTCCAGTTCTCTTAGCTGTTTCTACTATCTTTTCTGCAGACTGGTCTAAAACAACATGATCAAAAGCTTTTAGTCTTATTCTAATCTTCTCTTTTCCTTTTTTTGTTGCCATATTTCCTCCTTGTTCTCTTTAATCCAAGAACAGAGTAAGAACTGTTCCGTGTGTTTACATTAGGCCTTTAAAAATATCCATACGAATGGATATCTAAGTTCTATATCTCTTCTCGCTTAGGTCTTTGCCTTTACTTCTCATATGAGTTCCCTGCATCTTCATGTGCAGCCACATCATATTTCATCGCTATGACTACTAAAGTATAACCTAAAACTTTTTTTCTGTCAATACATATTTAAGATTTTCTTTAAAAATCTTTATTATATTTATTCTTATATTAAATTACTCATTTTATTTAGCTAATTTAAATTATTTAATCAATTCAAAATAAATTCAAATTATTCAGATATTAAATCTATTTTAACTTTAATAGGAGACACTAAAGGAGAACCAGTCGCTGTTAATAAGTATACTTTGTCACCATCTGCTAATGATAAATCTTGAAATAATCTTTCATCTGAATACATTGATATTAACATTTTAGTTTTACCCGATTTATTTTCAACATATACTCTAATAGCATCACTTTGAACTAAATCAAGATCATAATTGCCTGGTGTAATATCTTTTCCTACTAAATAGAATTTATCGTCTTCCTCTTGCACTAACTCTGTTATAGCTCCAGTTTTCTTTGTATCTATATCTAGTTTTTTGTCTAATCTTCTTAGGGCAACCTCAATATTCCCACTTGCTTTTAAATTATCTGGAATATCTTCTTCATCAATTTTTAAATACATTCCTGGATATATATACACTTCTGTAATTTTATTCTGACCTGCTACACTATTTTTTTCAAATAGTCCTCCACTTAACTTTACTTGTCCCATAACATCATCAATGGTTACTCTTCCATATGAGCCTTTAGTAAGTTCTAATTCGAATATGCCTTCTTGTATCGGTACAACATTGCCTGTTTCATTATCTGAAACATATTTTTCCTCTTTTAGTTCATAAACTCCTGGTTTAAGCAATGCTTCTGAAAGTACTTTTACTTTTTCTTCTGGTTTTTCTATTATTTCTTCTTTTTCTTCATGCTTCTCTTTTTCTTTGCTTATTTCTTCTGTATCAATAATTTCATTTGTTTTATTTGTTCTAATCATATAGATTACAGTAAAAGCTCCACCAACAAATAATATTAGCAGTAATACAACTAATATTACAATTAGCAATCCTTTATTGCTTTTTGTCTTTTCTTTTTGAGGAGTTGTTTCTGGTATTTTTTCTTCCATAACTTTCCCTTCCTTTTATATATTTTAAATTATTATTGTCTTTATCTCCTACCTAATTTTATTATATCATTTTTAAATTCTTTTTTTAAGAATCCCAACTACCGGCTTTCCAAGATCCAGGTATATCGTTATAGTTGGATAATTGTGTACAATTATAAAAACAACCGAGTCCGTGTAATCCAAGGATTAATCTTTCCCATAACTCTGGAGCAGTTCCTATTAAATTAGAGCAGTCAAAAAAAGCTCCCTCAAAGTTTTTTGCATTTGGACTATTATCAAATATACTTTCTGGTAAATTAGTTAAACTAGTACAATGCGCAAAAGTCCATTTAAAACTTGTTACATTTGGACAATTCGCAAATAAACCTTCTGGCAAATTAGTTAAATTAGCACAATATGCAAAAACCCATTCAAAACTTGTTACATTGGGGCAATTCACAAATAAATTTGCTGGTATAGTCGTTAACTCAGTGCATTCAACAAAAGTGAAATTAAAACTTTTTGTATTTATGAAACTGTTATTATTAGGAGTCGGTATATTCCCTGTTAAATTTTTCCCAAAACTCCAAAAGTAATAAAAACCATTTTCTCCCCAATTTTTTAATTCTACTATATTTTCGTTAGTATATTCATAACAATCATGTCCAAAATAAGTATTTTCTAATACTTGTCCCTTTATTTGAACTTCATATGTGTCTGGTTGAGAATACACATGTGTTGGGTCTCTGTCGTCATTTGGTGCAACAAAATTATTAGGATCATCTTTCGCATTCCAATTTATTGTTAAGCCTGCTGTATCATTTATTGGAAGCTCAACTTCTTCATTTACGGTTGTTGTTTTTATGCTCAAAATCATATTTGGTGAATATTCTAAAGCTAGACCCTCTCTAACTTCAATTTCATACTTGTATGTACCATCACTTTGTTTGCCTAAATATACTGTAATATAGTCATCTTCTTCTTCATAATATTCATCTGCTGTTATTAAGCCCTCTGACATTAGATCTTCTACAAAACTTTTTGCACTCTTTGCTCCACCTGTTGTTAATCCAGTCTTTAATACTACTGCTAATTCTGCTTCTCTAGTTGTAAGCATATCCATTATCGTATTATATCTACCTGTTACTTTGGCTTCTCTAGCTTTTTCTACTACTCCATCTGGACCTAATATTAATGTAATACTTACTGCAGCTAATATTAGTAATACTATTATTGTTACTACTAATGCTATTAGTGTTATTCCATTTTTATTCATCTTTCGAATTCCCCTTTATTTACTTAATTTCATTATATCTAGCACAAAACTTTTTGTCTAGGATTATATTGCTTTTGTTATTTCTTAAGTGAATGCAATGAAAAATAACAAAGGGTTTTTAAATAAAAGTGGCTAAATATACAAATGCTATAATAGCAACAAACAATTAAACAGAATAAAAAATTAAGCAGCCTGTTTTCCATTTAATATAGATTACAAACCGCTTATTTATTTCTTTTATTAGTTTTTTAAGTTTAGTTATTCTAAAATTTCATCTTCTAAAGGTAGTTCATCTACCACAAAAGATCTTATTTCCACTTCACCTTTATCATTTAAACCTTTAGTTACGAGTCTTACAAGTCCTGAATTCATAATAAGTTTTTTGCAAATAACGCATGGAACACAATTTTCAGAATATGGAAATTCATCTACAGTTTTACCTTCAGCAAATTTTCTTCCTGTTAAAAACATTGTTCCACCAATCATATCTTTTCTTGATGCTGATATTATAGCATTCATTTCAGCATGTACAGACATACATGTATTATATGAAGAATGAGCTCCTTCTCCATGTCTATCCTTATTACAAAAGCCTTTTTCTAAACAATCTTTTCTGCCTCTTGGTGCTCCATTATATCCAGTAGCTATTATTTCATCATCTCTAGATACAATTACAGCTCCAAATCTTCTTCTTAAACAAGTTGCTCTTCTAAGTACTGCTTCTGCAATCCCTAAATAATATTCATCTTTAGATATTCTTTTTTCAGGTTTAAACTTAATCATATTTCGCCCCATATATTTTATTTATTTATTATTTCTTTTTTTAGTTTTCAAATAATGATCTTCTATCTAAACTTATTTTACCATTACTGTCTACTTCTGCTACTTTAACAGTGATTTCTTCACCAAGTTTTAAAACATCTTCAACATTGTTTACTCTTTCTTTAGAGATTTTAGATATATGAAGTAGACCTTCTGTTCCACCACCTATGTCTATAAATGCTCCAAATTTAACAATATTTACTACTTTACCAGTTACAATATCACCTACTTCAAAAGTTCTAACAGATTCTTCTACTAAGTGTACTGCTTCATCTAGTTTTTCCTTATCATAGCCATAAATTAAAACTCTACCATCTTCTTGGATATCTATTTCAACACCAGTTTCTTCTATTATTCTATTAATATTCTTTCCACCAGGTCCAATAAGTTCTCCAATTCTAGTTTGTTCTACTTTAGTTTGAGCTATCTTTAATGCATATTCAGATACATCTTTTCTTGGTTTTTCTATAGCCTTTAGCATTGTATTATCTATTATATCTATTCTAGCTTTTAGAGTTCTTTCAAATGCTTCTTCAATTTGAGCATATGTAAGACCATCATTTTTAATATCAACTTGTACTGCAGTAATACCATCTTTAGTCCCCGCAACTTTAAAGTCCATATCTCCAAAGAAATCTTCTAATCCTTGAATATCTGTCACTTCTTTATAGCTCCCATCTTCTGCAGTAAATAATCCTGCTGAAATTCCAGCAACTGGTTTTTTAATTGGTACTCCAGCATCCATTAATGCTAATGTACTTCCACAAACAGCTGCTTGCGATGTTGAACCATTTGAACCCATAATTTCTGATACAACTCTAATTGTGTATGGGAATTCTTCTTCTGATGGAATAACTGGTTCTAATGCTTTTTCTGCCAGTGCTCCATGTCCTATTTCTCTTCTATTTGTTCCTCTATTAGATCTAGCTTCACCAACTGAATATCCAGGGAAATTATATTGATGCATATATCTTTTTGTTTCTTCATTATCTAATCCATCTAATCTTTGTTCTTCAGATAGTCTTCCAAGTGTTGCTATAGATAAAACTTGAGTTTCCCCTCTAGCAAATAATCCTGAACCATGAGTTCTATCAAATAGTCCTACTTCAGATGATAATTCTCTTACATCATCTCTGCCTCTTCCATCAACTCTAATATCATCTTCTAATATCATTTTTCTTAAAATTTCTTTTTCAAGATAATCTATTATTTCTCCAAGATCTTTTTTAAACTCATTTTCTTTTTCTTGTCTTTCTAAATCTGTAAGTTCTTTTAATGATTCAAAGCCTTCTCTTGCTTCTTCAATATTGCTCTCTATTTTAGCTTTTAATTCATTTAACTTAGTTTCTAAGGTCTGTTTGTCTGTTTTGTTTAAAAAGCCTTTAATCTCGTTGTAGTGCCCTTTGCGCACTATTTCTAATAGTTCTTTACTCACTTCTTGCTTTTCATATTCAAATTTAGCTTTTCCTTGCTCTTTTTGAATAATTTCAATAAATTCAATTAATTTTTGAATTTCTTTATGTCCAGCTTTTATAGCTTCCATCATTTTTTCATTACTTACTTCATAAGCACCTGCTTCAATCATGATGATTTTATCTTTTGATGCTGCTAAAGTTAATTTTAAGTCTGATTCTTCTCTTTGTTCTTCATTTGGATTAAGTATTATCTCATTATTAATTATACCAACTTCAATTGCTCCTAAAGGACCATTAAAAGGTATATCTGATGTAGTAACTGCAAGAGATGCTCCAATCATTGACAATATATCTGGTGGATAATCTTGTTCAACAGATAGTACTAAACAAGATATAACTACCTCATTTCTTAAATCTTCTGGAAATAATGGCCTTAGAGGTCTATCAATTGCTCTTCCAATTAAAACTGCTGCATCTGCAGGTCTTCCTTCTCTTTTCTTAAATCCTCCTGGGATTTTTCCTACTGAATAAAGTTTTTCTTCGTAGTCTACTGATAATGGGAAAAAGTCTATTCCTTCTTTTGGACTACTAGAAGCTGTTGCTGTAACTAATATAGCTGTTCCACCTTGTCTTACTAATACTGATTGATTAGCTTGATGTGCTAGTTTACCAAATTCAAAACTTATCTTTTGTCCCACAAATTCTGTTTCGTATTTTTTATACATTTTTCTTCCTTTCTAAAGAAGTTCATGTCTACATTATTTTATTTTTATAATTACATTTAAAAAATCAACTAAGTTTTAGATTAAAAAATCTAGCTAAAATATCTAGATTAAATATCTAAGTTAAATATATAGTTAAAATTTTAAACATAACTATAAATAATGTAGCATTCAAAAGGGAAGATAATTCTTCCCTTTTATTTATCTTCTTATTTTTAATTTGTCTGTAATTTCTACATATGTTTTTGGATCTTTTTTCAACAAATATTTTAATAGATTTCTTCTTTGTCCTACAAGTCTTAATAGTCCAACTTTAGAATGATTATCTTTTTTATGAACTTTTAAATGCTCTGTTAATTCTGTTATTCTTTCTGTAAGCAAAGCTATTTGTACTTCGGTAGATCCTGTATCACCTTCTGATTTGCCAAATTCTTTAACAATTTCTGCTTTTCTTTCTTTAGTCATGTTCCCTCCTTCTTTTAAATATCTAAAACCTAGCTTTATATCGGGATCTTATATAGCCAAGTAATAGACTAAATACATTGTTATTATACTTTAAATTTTATTTTTTTGCAATTAAATAAAAAATTTAAGGTTTAATCCTTAATAATATATTATTATTTTGTTTTTTTATGCTATTTTTTATTTTTTACTTCCTAATTATTATTTTTTGTTTCTTTTTTTAATTTTATTATTCTTCGTCTATTGTATGTTCTTCACTGTCTTTTGTGTTTTTATTATATTTTTTATTCTTAGAACTTTTCTTTTCTTCTTTAATTAATGATTCAATTAATATTTTCTTTAAGTCTTCAGTTGTAAAATCTATAATTAAATCGCCTTCTTTTGCTACTGATATTTTACCTGTTTCTTCTGACACAATAACAATGATAGCATCTGTAACTTCTGATAGTCCTAATGCTGCTCTATGTCTAGTTCCAAAAGTTTTAGAAATATTTGGATTATCTGATAATGGTAATATTGATGATGCAGATTTAATTTTATTATCTGATATTACTATGGCTCCATCATGAAGTGCAGTATTAGGTTCAAAAATACTTTGTATTAATGGTACTGTAACTTCTGCATCTAACATTATTCCATTTTCAATTATATCAGTTAATTTAATATCTCTTTCAAAAACTATTAAAGCTCCAACTCTATTTTCAGCTAATAATTCTGATGCTATTGCTACTTTATATATATTATCTTTTATACCACTAATATCTTTTGTTGATAATCCAAAAAATTTAGAGATTTTGCTTTGTGTTCCTAATTTTTCTAAGCCTCTTCTAATCTCTGGTTGAAATACTATTAAAAGTCCTATTACTCCATAAGTCATAATAGATGAAAGAATTGAATTCATAATATGTAGATTAAATATGGCACTTAGAATAGTAAGGAAAAATAATACTATAACTCCTTTTAAAACTCTAACAACTCTTTTACCTTTTGAAAATCTTAAAATTTGATAAAGCAAAAAAAGGACAATCAAAATATCCAGTACTGCAAAAATTATTTGTACTGGTGATCCACTAATGCTTTTATAAAATTCCATTAAGTCTATATCAGTGTTAGTAAAAAAGAAATTTCGCATTTTATCCCCTTATAACTTCAAAAATACCAATTACAGATGGTATTATCATAGCAAGTAAAAGAATTACAACAACAATAGATGTTACTAATCTTTTTCTTCTAGTTTCTGCATTTACTTTAGGTTTAGATTTTTTTAATATCTCTTTTTGTCTTCTTTTTTCTTCTTTAGTTTTATTCTTTGATTGTTTCTTTTCTATCTTAATTTTATTCTTTAAATCTTTTTTATCTTGTTTGATTTTTTTCTTTTCTTCTTTAGTTAATTTTTCTTTTACATCTTTGGTTTGTTTTTTTATTTTGTTTTTGTCTTTCATTATTGTTATATGTCTCCTCTATATATTTTATTAATTAATTTATCTATATTATTCTATTCTTCTAACACAGGTGCTCCTCTAATAATAGTGCCTTTATATTCACTTCTATTTAAATTTAAAACTTCTCCTGTGTCCCAATTAACAATGAATTGTTGTTTATCACTTATATTTTTTAAATTCATAAAATCCAATTCTTCCTTAGTAAGAAAATAGAAAGCACCACTGCTAGATAAAAGATAGTCTTGAAATTCATTAACTTCTGTTGTAGTTAATGGCTTTGCTTTAAGTATTGGATTAATACCTTTTTCTTCTACTTTGGCTACATTCATTACTTCTAATACCACATTTTGTACCATCTGTATTTCTGCTAAATATGTGTTTTTCCTAGATTGTTCTAAATTATATATTGTTAAATAAACAGTTGTACTTATCAATATAATTAAAACTATAAGAGTAATGGCAAGGGCTACTAATGTAATGCCCTTTTTATCTGTAGAACCAAAACCACCCGTTCTTTCTTCGGTAATTTCTTCTTCATTATCTATTGTTAAAAACTTTTTAAATATTCCCTGTCCTATTCTCTCACCTTTTTTTATCTTAAAAACTTCATCTGTTGTATTCTGAAAAAGAAAAGCTATTTCTCCTTCATTTTCAGGATTATTATAGTAATCTCCATCTATTATACCAACCGAATTAGGAATAATTAATCCTTTTCTTCCATTACTGCTTCTATTGTATAATTCTAAAACTTCATCTTCCTTCATATATGCCTTAACACCAGTTGTAACTATCTTAACTTCTCTAGGCAATAATTCAGCATCCTCTGGAGATTCAAAATCATAACCAGCTGAATGTTTTGTTGATCTCTTAGGTAAATTAAAGTCTATATTTTCAAACTTTTTAACTTTTTCAAAACCTCTATTTCTCATTACATCTCCCTTTATCTTTTTATCTTAACATACTATATAAACAATATATTAAATTAAATTAGATATTATAAAATTAACCTAAATTAATATTAAATATATAGCATTTTAATATATGCTGGACTTTCACTCACACCTGTAACTGTATTATAAATCTCAAACTCTATATTATTTATTTGACTCCATTTTGCATCATTCCCAAATTGAGCTTTCAATCTCTCTATAAACGCATAATGTACAGAATATTGAACATTACCTTTTCCAGATGTTAATACAGGATATAACATAATATTATTACTTTGTTTTCTCATTATAAAAGCTAGACTATTACTACCTGCACTTATCCTTACAATGAATTCCTTACTATCTGTATTCGTTTCACTACTTGCTATTTCAAAACCTTTTATTGTTCTAATATTTAAGCCTTGTCCACCAACAGAACCAGTAAAAGTCCTATATCCTCCACCATCCATAATTTTATTAGATTTAAATGCTCTTTCTTTTTCAGCTGCAACTGCAGACAAAAGATTTTTCTTCATAATTCTTTCTTCTTGCGCAGTCATATCTTTACTAATATTAACATTTGAAATACATTTAAAATGCGAATAATTCTTATGATCAAAAATATATCTTGATTCTTCTCTTGACCATCTAGCATCATAAATCCATTCACTCATTTTAAATCCAATTGCTCCTGTTGATACATCATTTCCAGAAATCTCTTTACCTGCTAAATATTCTAAAAAATCTGGGCAATCCATTTTGTGAAAATATAATTCATTACCTTCTAAGTCTGCAATATCTCCCTGATTGAAACCAGTTACATCTGAGAAGAATATAGTATCAGGATTTATAACAAATTCATTCATTGTACTTGTAGAAATTGCATAATTATTAAAAGTCTTACTCCCACTTATTGACAGTCCTTGCAAGAACGCTGTAAATGATATGTTTTCAATTATTCTTTCCCAATCAGTATCTGTAATTACAGGTAAATTCAATATAAAATCTTCAGATGATACTAAATAATTATAATTTAATGTAGCAATAATTAAATCATATTGAACTGCATTTCTTATTACTTTTCTTTTAACTTCATTAAATGTAGAATTATATGCTAAAACTTGCTTATCGGTAGGAAAAATTCTATCGGTATTACTTCTATCATATTTTTGAAAATATTTTTCATATTTTTGATCTTCATCTGATAGAGTTGTTTCTTTAATATGATCTTCAGTATAAATATTTAAATTTTTATACACAAAATTAGAAAAGTTTGCAGCTTTTATATAATACTTAATTGCATCTAATTGCTGCTGTTGGTATGCATATTGTCCAGTTTTTTGTTCTCTTTTGCCACTAATATACTTTTGATATCCTATTTTATACTCTGAAGGATTAAAAACAATAGAAATTTCATCTTCATCACCTTCTTTTACAGTTAAAGTAACTAAAGTATTGTTTTTTATTAATTCATTTTCTAAATAATTATCTATATATTCATCAAAATATGTTAAATGATTAATAGGTAAATTATCATCTAATTTAATCATTTCATATAATATTGTAGAACCTTGAGCTAATCTTACTGAAGTATCATTATTTAATAAAAATCCAGATTTATTATATGCAACATCCTTAACTTTCCCAATTATAGAAATATAGTTATCTAAAGTAAAATTAAGTAAAATTTTATTGCTTGAATCATACTCTAATTCCACTGCATATGGGATCATTTGTTTTAAACTATAATCTATTTCTTGTTTAGCTAATACACTTTTATTAAAATCTTTTTTAGTTGTTACTAAAACACTATTTGTTGAATAATTATCATGGTCTTTGTGTTTTAATAAAACTGGTGTATATTGTAAACTTGAAGCTTTTTCTTCTGGTATATATGTTGCACTGTCTTTATCAATAGGTGTTTGTGTTGTTGTATCAGATGAAAATGCAGCTTGTCCTGTATACGGATTTTTAACTACTACAGGTGAGTAAGTCGGTGAATAAATATAGTAACCACTATATCCTGTAAATAATGCTAAAGGAAAATATCTATTCATTAAAGCTTCATCTGCATTTGTCATATTTAATCTAGTAGCAATTGACCTAGAAAAAACATTAACAGATGCTTCTACTAATGATGCAAAAGTGTCTGATACATTTGAATAGTCTTGTGAAGCACTATTTATTTCAAATGCAGTTATTGCATCATTGACAGCACCTGTCAACTCTGATTTATATTTTAAACTGTTATTTAATTCTTCTTTATATCCACTTAAAGTTAATGAAATTACTATTAACATTGGTATTATAATTATAACATATAAAATTGTCATTCCTTGTAATTTCATTTTTCTCCTTTATCATACTATCTAGTACCAGTAACCAGTGCAGAAGCTGTTGCTGCAATCTCTGACTTAGATGATTCACTAATGCCTAAAATAGCTGACTTTAAAGTAGAAGCCATTGTTTTACTACTATTTTCAACTTTTACAGTCAATGTATCTCCAATATTTAATTTAAATTGTCCTGTTGAGTCTAGTTGTTCATAAATTTGTGTTCCTTGTAAGGTAAAGAATGCACCCTCTCCTATATTTGTTCCTGTAGACCATCCTGTTTTTTTACCAACATCATCTGTTTTTCTACTAACTTCCAAATTTACATCATAGGTATTGCCAGTTGTTGTAAGTTTTTGCTTTAAAGTGTCTAAAGCTTCGAGTGTAATAATTCCTCTTGTAGCGCTAGTATTAACAAATTCGGTTGCAGCTGATTGCACATAAGCAAAGTCAACTTCATTTTTATTCTCTGCTGTAGCCAACAATGGAAATACAAACAACAAGATAGCTGCTACAATAATTACAATTATAGTGATTGCTATGTCTTGCATTTTTCCTCCTTAGATAATATTAAATTTAAAAATTTAGTTTTACACTTAGTTAGAACCCATTTTAAGTTTAATATTATTTTTTTATCTTTTCTTTTTCTTATTTTTATCTTTAGAATTAGTTAAATATTTATATTGCTTGATAAATTATTTCTATTTTATATGTTCCAGTTTCACTTGTAACCACTTCTGTACCTGTTACATCATCATAAAATCCTTCACCAGAAATTTTATAATTTAGCACAGTTTCAATAAATTTTTCGTTATTTAATCTATTTAAGCCTTTACCTGCATAATTTACAGCCTTTCCATTTATATACCCATTTTCAGAGTTTACAAATAAATCTACTCTTTCTCTATGAGATTGTGTTGAACCTATCCATGGAACACCAAATAGATATAAATCTCTATTTTCAGTATTATATTTTGTTAAAAAGTTTCTATCAATGTCTTTTAAGTCCGAATATTTTTTTGCACTTAATGATCTCACTTGAGACTCAATATATTTATCAAAAATATGGTATTCATTACCATCAGCGTCTAAAATAGTTATTGCAACAGTTTGACTAGGATATCTATACAATGCAGCAATAATATCATTTTTGCCCACTACTCTTTTACTCCCTTGAAGATTTATTTCGCTTCTTTCAATCTCCAATTCAGAATAATATCCTGGTTGTAATGCGTCTTCAAAAACTATTTCTGCCGTTTTTGTTAATTGAGAAAATAAAAACATAGTTAAAGATACTGCCAAAATAAATATTAAAACACTTACTGATATATACAGGCCTTCTGTTACATTCTCCATTATTTCTCCCTAGTACAAAAGTTTACACTAATTTTCTTTAACCAGAAAATATGTAGCGAATTTTATCTTTATATAATTAATTGTTTTCAGTAATTGTTATAAGATCAACAATACCAGCTTTTGCATTTACATTAACAACCACTCTATATGATCTTGTTGTTTTAACGTCTGACGTTAAATTATTAAAAGCATCATCATCTACTTCTTCCCCTAATTCTGATACAGTTACTGGCGATCTACCTCTTGCAGTATAAACAACCCCTGGAGATCTCATCATTTCACCATTTTGCACTTGTGTAGAATAGTTTTGAACCAATTCATTAATTAAAGATTTAACATCTGAGCCCGACCTTCTATCTCCTTCAAATTTTTGAAATCTTTGATTATGAGTTGATTTTTCTTGCTCACCCATTCTCGATGCAGTTTTTTCTAATGTATCGCTAGCAGTATTAAAAATAAACATAGCCAAACCGATAATTAAAATCGAAAGTAGTATTGCTCCCGCAATAATTAATGCCTTTGATGCATTTTCCATATTCTCCTCCTATAAGTTTTGTTTAAAATCTTAAACAAATACTCTTTTGTATATATATTAGTATATATTTAATAATAGCAATTAAATAGAACTTTGTAAAGAAATCAACAAGTTTTTTATATTATTGTAATATTAAAAAAATGTGTATTATTTCCAAAAATATCAAGTTAAAATCTAATTAAAAATTTAAAGGTAAAAGCAAAAAAATACAATCTAAAATTAATTGTATTTAAATTATCTCTATTTATTATATATTTAATTCTTTAACAGTAATTTTCTTAACAATACCATCTTTTGCATTTAATTCTGTTTCAATAGAAAAAAAGGAATTATTATTAATTTTATTTAGCATATTTTGAAAAACAGACTTAAAATCTTCTGCATTTGATATAGAACTAATATCTGATCTATTTAAAGATAATACCAATGTACCTTTATATTGAATACTAATTTCTGGAATTCTAGGTTTTTCATTTAAAGATAATTGATGATTAGCATTTTGCATTGCTATATTCACTAATGCTTTTGTTTCTAATCCAGAAACTCTTCCAGCTTCATATTTTTGAAATTTAGAATTAAAAAATTTTCTTTCTTCTGATGACATATTGTCAACAGATTTAGAAACTGGGTCTTTAGCTAAATTAAACACAAAAACACTCATACCTATAATTATTATTGCTAATAATAGTGAACCCGCAATAATTAAAGCTTTTGATGCATTTTCCATACCTTATCTTCTTTCTTAGTTTTTAAATACTTATTTTTTCTTCTTCATTATTTATGCTATTTATATCTAATAATTCGTATCTCAATAATGATATTTTTCCATTATCATGGTATTTTTTATCAATTAGTTTAAAATTTTGATCATTTAAATATAGCAAAAAGTCTTCTATTCCTGCCTTTACAATCGTTTCCATACCAATTGTTTTTTCTTCTGTTAATTTAATTTCTATTTGAACCAAATCTTCTGATTCTCGTTCTATTAAACTATTATTAAAATCTATAGTATAATTAATTAAACTTATAATTTCTGAACCTTTTAAATTTCTATCATATGAATTAAAAGTAATATTATGATCATAAATTTCTCTATGTTCAATATTATAGTTTATTTTATTTATTAACAAATATACTATTAGAATTAAGAATATAACAAAAATTGTTAAAAATATAAATACATACACATTACTTTTATTTTGTTCCATAACTCTTTCTTACCTAATTAATTATATTAATTACATTAATTGAATTAATTGTATCAAATCTATCAACTCCATCAACTCTATTAATATTATTAATCTCTACCATATATTTTTATAGTAACAGCATTTACTCTAGCTGTAACATCTGTTCTATCATAACCAAGGACACAATGATATCTTAGTCTTGGATTAGTTATATTTCTTTCTCTTTCTTCTAAATCTTGTTGTATAAACTCTTGTTGTTTGCTCGCATCTAATTCGTCTCCTTTAATAGCCCTACCATTCAAAATTAATGTAAAGTCTATTTCATAAGGTGTTGTAGCATTTATATGCCTAGTATAATTAA
The DNA here is from genome assembly GCA_964616165.1 of uncultured Lachnospiraceae bacterium. GTDB lineage: Bacteria > Bacillota > Clostridia > TANB77 > CAG-508 > CAZCCM01. The sequence continues at coordinate 21,222 of CAZTTS010000008.1, read as the reverse complement.
TGATACTTAATACATCTTCAGCATTTGCACCAATAGGAATGGACCTTTCTCGCCCAGAAAAATCATGAGTTGCTTTTGACTCCAGTTCTAAAAAAGGCTGATTAAATTGAAGAATTTTTGCTACTTCTTCTTCAGTCACTTGCTTTTGAGCAAAGTTAGAAACAACTTGAAAAACATAGACTACTAGTCCAACTATAAGCATTACTATGAACATTGAAACAACTATAATTAAAGCTGTAGATGCATTATCCATATCTATATTTCCTCAAAATACATTTTTTTAATCCTACCATTTTGGTAATATTCAGTTTGTTCTACATTTGATTTAAATATCAATCTTTTTAACTTAGAGCTAGCTGGTGTTATAACTATCCTAGACCAAGAAGGATCTTCATAGTCTGGATTTAATATTGTTATAGGTTCAGCTTCTAAGAACTTCATTAATGCTTTATTTGCTACTACATCTTGATTAGGATCTCCTGCAATAAGATTGATTTGATTGTTAACTGTATTTAAAAAACTTCTACCATATGCAAAATCATAAAGATATTCTTTAGATTCAAAATTTTTATCAGTTAAATCTATCCCAGATGCATTTAACAAAATATTATAATTTTCTCCTGTTAAAACATCGCTAAATTTATGGTATTCATGTCCTTTAATGCTTTGACCAATTCTATATTCTTTTTCTCTTAATTGCCCTACTTCATCAACCTCAAGATAATATATTCTTACACGTGTAAAAAACTCTAAATCTTGTTCTAATGATTTAAATTTTGCTTCAACACTCATTAATTCTCCATGTGTAGGACTTATAAAAGACTTTGAAAAGAAATTAGAATCTTCATGTAAAAGACCATTTCTCATATTATGATCTACTGCTTTATTAATAATAGATATAATATCAGTACCATACATTAAAGGTTTTTGATAAACCTCATAAGATCTATTAAATTCAATTATATTCAACTCATTTAATTGTTGGGTTTGTTCTTCTGGAATAATACTAATTTTATTAAATAAAAAAACAAGTAGTGTTAAAATTAATATTGCTAAAAGCATTCCTCCAGCAATTATTAGAGCTCTAGAAATATTTTCCATAACGACTTACATTCCTTGCATTGATGAGAAGGCAGAACCCATACTTGACATACCAATTGCCATTAAAGGAACAATTAAATATCCTACAAAAAGCACTATCATCGGTGCAAAACCAAATGCTTTTCCAAGTATTGATTTTCTTGCTATTAATCTCTCATTACTATCTCTTCTTTTATCTTGATAATATGATCTTTCTGTATCTAATTCGTCAAATGCTTGCCTAATAGGTATACTTTCTACCGCTGCTTGCAACGCTTCAACAATTCTAGTTAATTCTTTAAAAGAAACATCTTTCTTTAATTCTTCTAATGCTTCCCAAGCTCCACTCTCAAAATTATTTACACATTTTGCTATTTGTGGTCTAAAGATATTAGAATATCTCTCTATCCATTCTAATATCATCTCAACACTTACTCTTTCAATTTTCATTAACATTAATATAATAGTATGATATTGCATAACTTCATTTTCCATCTCTAATTGTCTCATTTTTAATTGAAACTTCATTAATAAATTCGGTGCAATAAAACCTATTAAAGCAAATCCTATTGATATTAATACTTCATACCATTGTAATCTTTCGTTTCTAACTATTGAATATTTATTTTGAATAGTTTTAACTTCTTTTTTCAGATCATCTTGTTTTATATCATCAAATTCTCCCATTTGATACATAACATTTTCTATTTGAGTTTCAGTACCTTCCATATTTTGCTTTTTCATATAATTAATAACTTTATTATGTTTTTCTGTTTTTTCCATACCTTTTTTCTCATTAACATTACCCATTGAGCCCATAATATTATAATCAGCTGTAGGTTCAGTATAAACATAATTAATAGAAATTATATGTGATAAAAAGAATACCACTACTGAAACAATTAATACTAAAACAAAAAGCAAAAGTTTATTAATATACATCCATTCAATTTTAAGTTTTGAACCTGAGTCTTTAAGTAATTGAGATATCTTCCTGTATTCTTTTGTTGACTTGGCAGGAATAAATCTATCAACCATCTTTTTAATAGGTGGCTTTTTATATAATTTATTTTGCCATGGATTATCAGTATATTGTAATCCTCCAACTGCTCCACTATCTTTTAGCTTTCTTACCAAAATATAACATACTGTTGTTATAGCAATTAAAGCAAGTTGAACATAAAGTCCACCCTTGCCATCATAAAATTGTTTAGTAAAGCCAAATTGTGATACAGCCCATTTTTTCATAGGTTCAATTGCTAGTATTGGAAATACTGCTATAAAAGATAATGATTGGAAAACATAATCCAACTTATCTCTTTTTAGTATCTCTATTTGCATTTCTTGAGTTATATTATTCAAATTTTTTAAATATAGTGATGCACCATCTTCATCAACTCTATCTCCAAATTCTTTAGTCAAATATGATATTCCAGCAAATTCTCTTAAATAGTCATTTGGAGCAATATCATAATATTTTTCTAATTCCATTTCAGGATCGTCAGAAGTTAAAATTTCATATATTCTTTCTGCCTGTCTTGCTACTTCTGGATAATCTTCATTTTGAGCAGCTTCATAAATAGCTTCTTCAACCATATTATATTCATGATATGCATGTCTTATTTCTGAGAAAAAATCTATTTGTTGATGAAGAAGCTTATTATCTATTTTATCTACTTGTCCTGTAATAATAGTTTCTACAAAGAATATTAATAAAAGTAGTAAAGATGACATTAATAACAGATTAGATTTTGTTAATATAATTATAAATATAAAAATAAGAAAAACAATAGGGATAATCTTAGACATAATTTCACCAGTTTGACGTCTGGTCATATATTCATCTCCAAGATTAATTATTTCTATTCTTCTTCTTAGTTTAAGTGTATATCTTTTAACAACAGGAATTGTTGTGCAAACTATATAGACTTGTTGAAAAAATCTATCAAAAGAAAATCCTTCTTTTGTTCCTTTTTGCAAACTTTCAATATGCTTAATTTTAGTAGTTGATCTTCTTTTTCTAATTAATAAGTATGCTAAAACCACTACTCCAAATAGAGCAGTAACAACTCCAAGTAATATTAAAAGTATCTGGTTGTTCAAGCCTTCCTCCTTACAGGATTACTTCTTCTACTTCTTTATCAAAGTCTAATGGGGCTGGCTTTTTAATTCCCCATAGCTTTCCTAATAATGCATCAAAACCATCTATATCTGATACATTCATATTATTTCTCATCTCTTGTATATTTTCATCAGAAATTGGATTAGTAAATACAAATTTATCATCTATCATTTCAACAATATTTCTATGTTGATATAATTCCCTATTAGTTGTTTTTGTAAAGAATACAGTTGCATTGTCCATAAACTTATTCCATTTACCTTCTAAGGTCTTTTCTTTTCTATGGTCATAAGTATATTCATTCTTTTCTTCTACAGGAATACATTCTGTAATTCTTTCAATATATCTTCTTCCTCTAAAGTCTTTAACTAAATGAATATCAAAGTTTAATACTCCAACAACCTGCTCTTCTGCTGTTTTCTCATCATTAAACATTCCAATTTTAAGTAAAGAGTTTCTAAGTGCCATAACTAAATTTGGGAAAGTTTTAGCATGGTGAGTAAATAATGTAAATTTAGATGCAACTTGTGCTGACTGAATCATCCATGCAGCAACAGGATCTGTTGCAACCTCTCCAACTATGTTTACAGATCCGTCAGTTTTCTTTTGAACATCCAAACCTTCTTGACCTGATATAGTTTCTGTTTCTCTAAATGATAAGATATTTCGTGTTGGATAAATTTTTCTTAAATGCAGCTCAAAAGCAGTTTCTTGAATTCTTAAGTTCATTGTTTCATAAATTGCATCAATCATAGCCATAAGCATTGTTGTCTTACCACAACCTTGTTCTCCTGTAAGTGCTAATATTCTTGCACCTTTAACTAAATATCTTAAAATTTCTATAACATCTTCTCTACCTTCAAATAAAACTATTTGCTCTAATGTAGCTCTTTTAACATCAAATTTTCTAACAAAGAATGCCCATGTTTCTGAGAATGTTGGTCTTACAACAACAACTCTGGAACCATCCTTCATTTCATTTATCTTATATCCATTTGTATCTGATAATTGTCCAGGATTATTATATTTATATATGTTTTGACATACTCTTTTTAATTCTGCTTCTGTACCAAATGATAAGAATGCAAGTCTAATAGAATTACCTTGGAAGAATATCCAAATAGAATCACATGCTCTAGGAACTTTTTGCTCCATTGCTTGTTTTAAATAATCACTGTCTGTTTGGGCAACTTGAGACAAGAAACTTTCTGGAAGACCTGAAACTCCACCAGATACACCATCAATATTCATATCTCTTATTTCATCAATTGAAGAATAACCTTTATATTTTTGATAAATTCTTTGTGTAACTATTTCTAATTTATCTTCAAAAGATAAAGTTAAATTTTCTTTTTCATATATTGCTTCTATTTCATCATCAGTAATAACATGTGTTGGTCTTGTTTCACCTTCAATGTATTTTAAGTCAGCTAAATTATATTTTTTTATAAATTCTGTTAAAGCTTCATAACCAAAACTCTTTTTATATTCATGTAAAAGTATATCAAATTTATCATGAGGTGTTAAACGTGAAGGCATATCAAATGGTAGTACCTTAGAAATATTTACATCTGTTAGTCCATATTCTGTGTATAATAAGTCTGATATTAATTCTTTAACATATTTCTTATCATTAACATCACCATAAGTACAACCTTTTAAAGCTTTCTTCAACTCATATTTCTTATTTTTTCTTCTTTCTAATTCTTCTTCTGAAAGTCCAATATCATATAAATTAACTTTAGTAATTTCATCAAGTCTTTGTTTTATATATTGCACCAGCACTTCAATAGTAAAAAGCTTATCTTCAACAGCAATATCCTCTTCTTCAGCATTTTCTTTATTTTTCTTTAAAGCTCTATAAACTACCAGGGCAAAACCTACTAAAACAACGAATATTAGTGCTAAATTAATAAATACATTTCCCATTTCTTCCCTCTTGTTTTATGCTCTCTTACATATTTTGTTTTTTTATTTACGTTTTAAAACTTAACTCCACCTTGTAATATATCTACAATTAAGAAATTAAGATCATTTATTGTATCAATTAAATATTGATTTCTACCTGTATTCCCAGATAGTTTTGTTCTAATTAAAAAGTTAGCTACATCACCCTCTTGCATTTTTTCCATTAAAATTGTGTTATATACAATCGAGCAAATGCCTTTTCCCATTTTTTGTCCTATATATCTTGCAACATTATTTGAATTATATTTAGAAAATTTATCTTCTCTTGTCAGAAGTGGAATAGTTTTGCTCTTCGGCAATAATTCGTGAACACCCCATAATTTTCTAAATTCTTCTATATCTTTCATGTTTTGCTCAAAGCAAGCAACAATAATATCTGCTTTTTCTAAAATTAATTTGCTTACTTCAGAGTCAAATCCTTTTTCTATGTCAATATATACTAAATCATAAAATCTATTAGCTACAGATAAGATTTCTACATAGTATTTAAGTACTCTTTCATAATCTTCTCTTTCTTTTGTTTTCATAGAATCCAAAAAATCTAATCTTTGAGCAAATATAGGCTTAGTAAAATTTTTTATAATTTCCGGAGAAATTCTATTTGTAGAAACTGCTTGAATTAATCCTTCTACACCAGAAGATATGTCTACTTTGCCTAAATTTAATTGTTTATCAAGAACAGAGCTTTTCCTGCCTGCAAATAATGCTTCTCTCATTGTTGTTGAATTAAAATTAGCATCAATCATCAATATTTTATAATTTTTTTCAATAGCCATTTGTACAGCTGATACAATCATTGACGTAGTTTGATTAGTTTTTTTCTTTTCATGACTCCAAAATGCTACTATTGCCATCTTTCTCCTCTTAATTCTTAGAATTAGCTTTTATATATTTTCTAATATCTTTTGCTAAATTTGGTTCAATTGTTACACATAGGTCTAACAATGAGCCTAAAAAATCTTTAGAAAATTTACTTAAGTTCATTCTATATTCTCTTTGGTTTTCAAATATAATAGTTAAATCTCCATTATCATATGGGAAAAATATACTTATATTTCCCCAAGTTGTTTTACAGTCCTTGCAAACATGAGTTATATATTGCACATGATAAGGAGTTATTGTTCTTGCTAATAATATTTTATTAACTACTGCATCTGTTTTAAATTGTGCTAATACACTAAGTCCAACCTTTAAACTATAAATATCAAAAGTTGTTGTTAAAAAAATCATATCATTTGCTGTAAACTGAAAAGTTTCAAACGATTTATAATTATCTATATCAATAAACATATAATCATATGTCTTATCTGCAAGAGAAATTTCATCTTTTAATTCTTCATAGGTTTTGCATCCTACTGCTATATCAACACCCTGGGTTGTTGTAATATATTTTGCTCTTGTATTATCAATTGCAGGAGTAATATATCTAGATTTTTGCATTCTTGTAGTATCTACTATAAGAACCTTTTTCCCTAGTTCGTGTAAAATTATAGCTACATATTGTATTAAATCCAACTTATCAAAGCCACCTATAAAAGCTATCTTCTTCAATTTGCCTCCACATCTTTTGTTTCATTTTTTATTTTGTTAATTAATAGTCTAATTGAGTTAATTGTTCTATATATTGCACTCTTTTTTTATGCATTTCAGAAATTTCTTGGTTAATTGCATGATGAACTCTATCAAGACCATTTTCTTGAATTGCCTTTGTTTTCGCATCAGTAATTGATTTTCTAATTGCAACCGTTTTATTGTGTTTTGCAATTAATGCCTCTCTAGCTTTTTGTGTAACATTAGAATCTGATTCAATTAACTGCCAAGCTTCATTACTTAAAGGATAAGTTTGCGCTGCTTCTTTTTGGATGCCAGGATTCACATACGGTGCCACGTAAAGTTTTGTTCCCTCTATTAAATATGCTTCAACCATTGCATTATTAAAAACTAAGATCTCATCTTCTGACATTTTTATCCAAATAGAATCTGAATCTGCTTTTTCAACAATCTTTTTAGATAATACAATAAAGTCTTGTCCTGATGGTAGTAAAAATCTAATATCTACTACAGCGCCAGTTTCTAATTCAGATGGTATCATAAGCATATTAAGTTCATATAATCTTAAGTCATGTGCATCTTTTTCCTCTTCAGAAATTAACATTGATTTAGTAATTACTGTTCCTTTAGGTATTTTAGTTTTAGAAAGTATTCTTCTACCTTCAGGTGATAAATCATCAAATGTTGCTATTTCTTCCATAGCTATTGATACAATAGTATTTTCTGTAATTGTATTTAAAGTGCTAACTTCTGAATAATCATTAATATCAACTTTTGCTACCAAAAGCTCTCTTTGTTTTGCTTTTTCAGCCTTTAATTGAGCATTTGCATTTCTCATTAATACAAAAAGTGCTGCAATTATAACAAGTGCAACCAATACTGCAACTCCAAAGCCCAATAGAAAAGAATTTCTAGTTCTTCTTTGCATAGGATTAACTGTCATTTCTCCCTCCAACAATACATTTTACATGTATTTTTTATATTATAAATCATTTTAATTTTATACAAAATACCGCCTATATTCAATATTATATTGTCAATGTAATATAAAAGTAATATGCTTTTTATCTTTATAAAATCTTGAATTTTGACACTTTAAAACTATTAATTTGCAAATAAAAAAACACATATGTTTCCATATGTGTTTAATTTGTTGTTTTTAATTAAATTAATCGATTGTATAAGGTATTACTGCTATATGTCTAGCTCTTTTTATCACTTGAGCAATTTCTCTTTGATGTTTTGCACATGTTCCTGTTGCTCTTCTAGGTAATATTTTACCTTTTTCATTTATAAATCTTTTAATTGTTTCAGCATCTTTATAGTCTAAAACATAATTCTTTTCTTTACATAGTAAACAAACTTTTCTTCTCATTCTTCTAAACTTATAGTCATCTCTATCTCCTGAACCTTTATAGTCTCTTGAATCTCTTCTATAATCTTTTTTATTTTCTCTATATGGTTTCCTTGAATCTTGGTCATCAACTTGAGTTCTTGAATATGTTGTTGTTTGTTCTACTTTTTCTTCTTTATTTTCTGTTTCAGATTTTGTTTCAACTTCAACTTCTTCAACTTCTTCTTTTTTGGTTTCTTCTGCCATAATATCCCCCATTATTTTTATTCAATAAAAGTAAGGTCATCTTCAGTTTCATCAACATCAATTTTAAATTCATCTGAGCTTAATTCTGCAAAATCAATATCTTCTTCTTGCTCTTGTTTTTTTGGAGTTGATTTTGGAGCTGGACCTTCGCTTTCTTCAAATGTTCTTTTACTTTCTGCAAATTCTACTTCTTCTGCTACAACTTCTGTAACATTTCTTTTAGTACCATCATTTGCTTCATAACTTCTTGTTTGTAATCTTCCTGAAAGTGCTATTTGCATACCTTTTTTGAAATACATTGAAACAAATTCTGCTGTTTTGTTCCAAGCAATAACATTAATAAAGTCTGCATCTTCACCATCTTCTGTTTTAAATCTTTTTCTTACTGCTATACTAAATGTTGTAAAAATTGTATTGTTTTGTGTATATCTAACTTCTGGATCTCTTGTTAATCTACCTAATAAAATTACTTTATTCATAATTACCTCTCTTATTTTTTACTTTTTTCTTCTTTTTCTTCAACTTCTGCTTCTGCTTTTA
>CAZTTS010000008.1:0-12261 GCA_964616165.1 uncultured Lachnospiraceae bacterium | reverse complement strand
CTCTCTTATTTTTTACTTTTTTCTTCTTTTTCTTCAACTTCTGCTTCTGCTTTTATTTCAGTTTTTTCTTCTTTAGCTTCTACTTTAGTTTCTTTTTCTACTTCAACTGGTTCTTCAACTTTAGTTTCAACTGGTTCTTCAGTCTTAACTTCTTCTTTTACTTCAGTTTCTGCTTTTACTTCAGTCTTCTTTTCTACAGTTTCTTTAACAATAATTTCATCAATTCTAACTACTAAAAACTTTAATATTTCATCTGAAATTCTATAATTTCTTTGTAATTCTTCGATAAAGTTTGGATCAGATTCAAAAGTAAATATAACATAGTATGCTTCTTTATTTTTTTGTATTTCATAAGCTAATTCTTTAAGTCCAACATTTTCAACTGAAAATACTTTCCCATGTTTGTTGATTAATTTAGTAAATTTATCTATTACTTTGCTTAATACCTCTTCATCTAGTTTTGGATCTACTAACACAACATTTTCATATTTGTTCATTTCTTCCTCCTTTCGGTTCAAACTCATTTTTAAACGAGTAAGGACATATTTTTATATTTTTAAACTGGTCTTAATACCTATTAAATAATAGCACTAAAGAATTTCTTTGTCAATTTAGAACTACTTTAAAACTATTTGCTTTCTAAAACAGCTCTAATTCTTCTAACTCCTTTAGATGATGATTCTTCTTTCGTTATTTTAAAATGACCTAAATCTCCTGTTCTTTCAGCATGTGGGCCACCGCATATTTCCATAGAATAATCACCTACTCTGTATACTTTAACTCTTTCGTCATATTTATCTGTAAATATTCCTATTGCTCCTTCTTTTATAGCTTCTTCTACTGTCATTTCAGTAAAGCTAATTTCTAAATCTCTTGCTATTACATCATTTACAATATTTTCTATTTCTGTTTTTTGTTCTTCTGTTAATTTATCATGATATGAAAAATCAAATCTTAATCTCTCTTTAGTAATATTACTTCCTCTTTGATTAACATCTTCTCCTAATACTTTTTTTAATGCCTCATGTAAAAGATGAGTTGCAGTATGTAAATTTCTAGTTTCTTTACTGTCTTCTAATAATCCTCCTGAAAATTTTGCTTCTGCACCTTTTTTCGATTCTTCTCTGTGTTCTTCCTCTCTTTTTAAGAAGCCTTCTTTGTCTACAGTTATATTTCTTTCTAAAGCTAGTTCTTCTGTAATTTCAAGAGGAAAACCATAAGTATCATAAAGTTTAAAAGCAATAACACCTGATAAAGTCTTTTCATTCCTTTGTTCTACTTCATCTAATGCTTTATTAACTTCTCTTAATCCTTTATCTAATGTTTTAGAAAAAGTTTTTTCCTCTTGTTCTAATTCAAATAGTATTTTTTCTTCATTTTCTTTTAATTCTGGATATTGTTTAGAATAATTATCTACAATAATTTTAGCAAGAACCTTAAGATCTGGTCTATCAACTCCTAATTTCTTAAAAATTCTAATTGCTCTTCTAATTAATCTTCTTAAAACATAGCCTTGGTCAACATTAGAAGGAATAACTCCATTTTTGTCTCCTAGTATAATTACTGAAGCTCTAATATGATCAGCAATGATTCGGAAATTTCTAGTATTTTCATCATTATGATTATATTTTTTTTGAGTCATTTTCTCTATTTCTTGTATTATAGGGATGAAAAGTTCTGTTTCATAAACAGTTTTAGCTCCTGTTAACATTGTTAGCATTCTCTCAAAGCCCATACCTGTATCAACATTCTTCTTTGCTAATTCTTCTATTTTTCCGCTATCATCAGTAAAATACTGTGTAAAAACATTATTCCAAATTTCTACCCAATTTTCATCTTTTGAATTATAAACTTTTGGAACTTCTCCTTCACCATTCCAGCAAAAGATTTCTGTATCTGGTCCACCAAGTCCCTTTGTTCCAAACTTAGGCCACCAATTATCTTCAACTCCTAAGTAACCAATTCTTTCTTCTGGTATTCCTAAAGATTTCCATACTTCTACAGATTCATCATCTCTTGGAACAGTATCATAGCCTTCAAATACAGTTACTGCCAATCTTTCTTTATCTATCTTTAATACATCAATTAAAAATTCATAACTCATCTTAATTGATTCTTCTTTAAAATAGTCTCCTAAAGACCAATTACCCATCATTTCAAAAAATGTTAAATGAGTAGCATCTCCTACTTCATCAATATCATTTGTTCTTATGCATTTTTGAATAGACACTAATCTTTTACCTTTAGGATGCTCTTCTCCCATTAAATATGGAACCAAAGGATGCATGCCAGCTGTAGTAAATAATACTGATGCATCATTTTCAGGTATTACTGATGCTGAATCTAGCTTTGCATGCTTTTTTTCAACAAAATATTTTATATATTTATCTCTTAATTCTTGTGCTTCCATTATTCCTCCATCCATATAGAATCTTTTTCTACTATGTCTACAAATAGCACTCCATTTAAGTGATCAATTTCATGTGCTATTGCTTGTGCTAATAATCCTTCTGCTTCAATAGTTATTTTTTCACCATTTTCATTTAATGCTTCAACAGTTATATTCATTGGTCTTTTAACCTTACCAAACATATTTGGAAAAGATAAACAACCTTCATCTGTGCATTGTTCACCAGACATTACTGTTATTACAGGATTAACTAATGCATATTTTTGTTCTTTATTATCCTTTTCGTCTTTTCCTTCTTCCATTCCTGTTATATCTATAACTATTACTCTTCTTAAAACACCAACTTGAGGGGCGGCAAGTCCTACACCATTATTTACTTCCATGGTTTCGAACATATCTAATATAAGCTGTTTAATTCTATCATCAACAACTTCTACTTCTCTAGATATTTTTCTTAAAATTGGATCTCCATCCAATCTTATTTTTCTAATTGCCATTATTTCTCCTTGGCTGGGGTGGTAAGATTCGAACTTACGAATGTCAGAGTCAGAGTCTGATGCCTTACCACTTGGCTACACCCCAATTTCATTCTACCTATATATTATACTAAAATTTATACTTTTATACAATAAAATTATTAATAAATATAACAAAAAACCACATTATGTGGTTTTTCTTGGCAGGGCTGGTAAGATTCGAACTTACGCATGGTGGATTCAAAGTCCACTGCCTTACCGCTTGGCTACAGCCCTATGGTGTGGAAGACGGGATTTGAACCCGTGATCTTCAGTTCCACAGACTGACGCGTTAACCAGCTACGCTACTTCCACCATATATCCTATATTTTAAAGGTTTTAATGTGTTTTGTCAACCTGTTGTAGTCTTCTATATACATTGTTTTAACATTATAAACAATCTTAACAATCTCTAAATTATTTTTACTTACGGAACATACTTTTAATTATTTTTATAATTTTAGAAATAATATTTTCTTTATTAGTTTTTAAGCTTTTTGTTTCTAATTCTTTTATATCATCAATTTTGTTTTCATCTTTTAAACTTTTCTGTTTAAATAATTCTTTTATTTGATACTTTTCTTTTAGATTTTCTTGATGTTTTTTTTCATTATTTATCAAAATATTCTCTAATTTTTCTTTTTGAATACTAGTAGCAAAACAATCTTTAAATAATAATATAAGGATTATATTAGCTTCTCTTGAAATCTCTTTTATATTTAATGATTTTTTAATATCAAATTTATGATAATGTATATCTTGATTTTCTTTTAAAATTTCAAGTTTTTCTTTAGATATCTTATCATACTCTTCTTTAAGTAAATATTCTAATATTTCTAACACCTCAGTAAAGGCTTTATTATATGTATCAGTCATCTAGACTTACCTCTTTTTCTTGAGTTTCATTGTTTAATTCAAGTGTTTTCAAAACATTCTCTATTTTTGCTATTTCTCTTCTTCCTATACTTACATCTTCTAGAGCATTTTCTACTAATTCTTCCATTGAAATTTCTTTAAATTTTGCTCTATTGGCTAGCTTACTTAATAACTCTTTATCATTACTGCCATCTTGTCTCTTTAACACTGGTAACGATTTATCTTGATTTAAAACATAATATCTTTCTACCATAGCCAATACAATATCAAGTGCAGAATCAGAGCCATCTATAGTCATTAATTCCATTTGATTTTTTCTAATACTTCTTCCTCCTCTTGTATGCATATTATGTATATTGTCTGCTTGCTCTAAATTTTCCGTATTTATGTTTTCTTGTAAATAATCTATTTCTTCTTGTTCTTCCAATGTCATGTTTTTAAATTCTTCACTAGTACAATGTTCCAAATTTAATTGATAATATATGTTCCTGCTTAAGTATAGTGTTCCTAAATTAAGTGCAACTTCTTCTATTTCTTCTTCTGACATATCATCATGAACCATTTCATCAAAAAACTGTTGATATATATCGACATTATCATCAGCTAATATCGCTTTATATTTTTCAAAATTATTGTCCCTAACTATATCATAACAAAGATTAAGCATTCTATTTATAAACATAAAAGTGCCTTCTACTGATTTTGTAAAAAACACTTTTTCCGTCTTTTCACTTAACATATCACTTCTTATTCCAATATCTGCTCTTAATCCATATTGATTTATGTTTTTTTTATTTGCTCTATTAGTTAAATGATAACAATTTTCTATATTATTAAGTTCACTCTCTTTAACATCTATTTTTTTCATACATCCTTTTATAGCTAATTATCTAAATATTATATTAATAACAAGTTAAATATTTTTACTCTTCTTCCTTTTCATCTTCATGCTCTAATGGTTTCATTGTTGGAAAAAATAATATATCTCTAATTGAAGATGAATTAGTAAGAAGCATTATTAATCTATCAAGTCCAATACCTAAACCACCCATTGGAGGCATTCCATATTCCATAGCTTGTAAGAAATCTTTATCTAACAAATTTGCTTCTTCATCTCCTAATTCTCTTTGTCTTAATTGATCTTCAAATCTTTCTAATTGATCAATTGGATCATTTAATTCAGAATAAGCATTTGCATATTCTCTTCCACCAATAAATAGTTCAAATCTTTGAGTTAATCTTTCATCTTCAGGTAACTTCTTAGCAAGTGGAGATATTTCTATAGGGTAATTATATACAAATGTTGGCTGTATTAATGTGTCTTCTACAAATTTTTCAAAGAAGATATTCATTATTCCGCCTCTGGTTTTCTTAGAAGGATCTACTTCAACATTTCTTTCTTTGGCTAAATCAATTGCTTCTTGATCTGTTTTAATATCATTAAAATCTATTCCTGTTGTTTCCTTAATAGCATCCATCATAGTAATTCTTTTCCATGGACTACCTAAATCAATTTCTAAATCTTCATATGGAATTACAGTTTTACCCAATACTTTTTCAGCTACTTCTCTTGTCATATCTTCTGTTAAATCCATCATATCAAAATAGTTTAAATATGCTGCATAAAGTTCTATATTAGTAAATTCTGGATTATGCTTAATACTTATTCCTTCATTTCTAAACATTTTACCCATTTCATAAACTCTATCAAATCCGCCAATTACAAGTCTTTTTAAGAATAACTCATTAGCAATTCTTAAATACATATCTAAATTTAAAGTATTGTGATGTGTTTCAAATGGTTTTGCTGCTGCTCCACCTGCAATTGTTTGTAGTATTGGAGTTTCAACTTCTATATAGCCATGATTATCTAAATATAGTTTAATTTCATCTAATATTTTTATTCTTGTTTTAAATACTTCTTTTACTTCTGGATTAACAATTAAATCTACTTCTCTATGTCTATATCTCTCATCTACGTCCTTTATTCCACTATGTTTATCTGGAAGTGGTCTAATACCTTTTGATAAAAGAATTAATTCTTTGGCATGAATTGTTATTTCTCCTGTTTTAGATTTAAAAACAAAACCTTTTAAGCCTAAAATATCTCCTAAGTCTAGCTTCTTAAAATCTGCATATGATTCTTCACCTAAATCATTTACACTTACATAGATTTGTATTCTTCCAGTACTATCTTGAACATGTGCGAAAGAAGCCTTCCCCATAACTCTTTTAAGCATTAATCGTCCCGCTATCGAAACATCTTTTCCTTCATATGCTTCAAAATTATCAACTATATCTTTAGAAAAAGCATCTCTATCATATTTAGTTATTTCAAAAGGGTTTTTGTTTTCTTTCTTTAATTCTTCAAGCTTTTCAATTCTTACTTTCATTAGTTTGTTAATATCTTCTTGAATAACATTATCTTCTGACACATCATACTCCTTATATATTATTTTTCTTTATTTATTTGTTTTATTTAATTTATTTATTTTATTTATTTGTTTTATCTAATTTGTTTGCTTTATTTATTTGGTTTTCTTTTTCTCTTTTACCTCTATTATTTATTTTTTTAGTTCTTTAATGGCTCTATTAAGTTGAGTATCTATTATCTCGCCTTTGCTATCTTTTTTATTTACATCTATTTTTACTTCAATATTTGGCTCTATTCCTATTTCATGTAGTTTTTCTTTGTTTGGTCTAAAATACTCTAAAGTAGTTAATTTAAGGGCTGACCCTGTTGAAGTTTCGAAAACTGTTTGTATAACTCCTTTACCGTAAGTTTTTTCTCCAATAAATTTAGCTTTATTATTATCTACTAGTGCTGCAATAACAATCTCTGAAGCAGAGGCTGAATAATTGTTTCCCAATATAATTATTGGGATATTTACTTCAGCTTCATCTGTAGCTATTTCAATATATTCTTCATCTTTTGAATCTTTAGCATAATATAGTACTGTTTCTTCTGGAAGAAATACATCTAAAATTTTAACTGTTTCTCTAACATCTCCACCTGTATTATTTCTTAAATCAAGTATAAATTTTTTCATACCTTTCTTTTCTAGATCTGTAAATTGTTTTACAAAATCACTAGAAACATGCCCATCAAAAGAATCAATTTTGATATATCCAATATTGTTTTCTAACATTTTAGAACTAACATTAATTACAGTAATCTTTTTTCTTGTTATTTCTTTTTCAACTTCTTTACCATCTCTTATTAATGTTAATTTTACTTGAGTACCTTCTGGACCTTTAATTTTTTTAGAAACCAAGTCAATATCCACACCTAATACTTCTTCTCCATCTACTTTATATATTATATCATCTGCTTGTATCCCTGCTTTTTCTGCAGGAGTATTTTCAATTACTGATACAACAACTGTATTTTTGTCTGAATTTAATGTCATATACATACCAATTCCAAAAAATTCACCTTCTAAGTTTTCTTTGAAATTTGCCCACTCTTCGGCAGTAAAATATTCGCTATAATCATCATTTAGTCCATTAATATATCCCTTAATAGCTTGTTCTACAAGACTTTTTTCGTCAATTTCACCAACAAAATGTGAATCTATTCTTTGTCTTAATTGTTTTAAATTAATTAATAAATTATCATATCCTTCTTCAGATGTAGCATTTTCAGACATTTCACTTTGAAGTATTTTTTGACCCGTATCAGTATATCCTAATTTATTATCATATCTAATTCTTACAAAAAGATATGTTATTGTAACTGAAACAATCGCTATTATGATAGAAATTAAAAATGTTTTTACTTCTTGTTGTCTCTCTTTATCTGTTACTTCTTTTTTGTTTTTATTTAAATCTAAATCTCTTTTTGTCATTTTTTCCTCACTTTTTCTTTGGTTTTTATTATTTAAAATTTCTATCTTCGATTTCTAAAACTTTGTTTTTTCGTCTTTGATAATTACCTTCATCTAAAAATTTTGTTATTAAAAAAGCAGCAATTATATCTAAAGATTCTCTTGGTTCAACATCATTTGCAGATAAACATAACATGTTAATATCATCATCTCTTGTTCCATTAATAATTGAATCAGCAGAATTTGCTAAACTTCCTCTAATACCTCTGTATTTATTTACAGCGATACACATTCCATGGCCTGATTTACAAATAAGGATACCTTTTTTTATATGGCCATTTAAGTATTCTTCAGCAATTCTAGATGCAAAATCTGGATAATCTGAAGATTCATTATCGTCTGCACCATAATCTCGTAAAATTATTTCTCTTCCAATTAATTCTTCTAATTTTTCTTTATTCTCTAAAATATATTTTTTTAGTTCAAAACCACCATGATCTGATGTTATTCCAATTATCATAACTACCTCATTAAAAATATTTTGTATTTATATAGCTTATAAACGAAAACAAACAATATGAAATTATTAACTATATATACTAATTATATATTAATCATACAGCATTATACAATATAAAAGACATGTGAATCACATGCCTTTTAATTTAGTTTACTAGATTATTCAGCTGATTCTTTTTTATCATCATCTTTTTTAGTTTTAGGTGTTTCATCAACCTCTTGAACTTCAGGTGATTCATAAACTTCTAATACAGCTTTTTGAATTCTATCTCTAGCTTCAGAGTTAATAGGATGAGCTATATCTCTAAACTCTCCTGTTTGAGTTTTTCTGCTAGGCATAGCTATAAAAAACCCATCTTCACTCTCGATAACTTTAATGTCGTGAACAACAAATTCGTTATCAAATGTTACTGATGCAACAGCTTTCATTCTGTTTTCAGTGTTCACTTTTCTTACACGTACATCTGTAATTTTCATACTGTCTCCTCCAATTGATTGTATATTGAATATACATCTTTTCCTATAAGAATTCATGTTTCTTATAATTATCTAAAGTATATAACAATAAAAAAATATTTACAAGTATTTTTTTCTTAAATAATAATAAAATAGAAATACAGAATTAAATTATTAAAAGCCTATAAGTTTATTTTTATAGGCTTCAATATTTTTATTTATATTTATTATTCTTTCACTTTATTCTTCACTTACCTTTTATTTTTCTGTTTATTTCCACGCTGAAGGTATTGATGAATAATTTGACAATTTAGTACAACCCCTAAAGCAATAAGAATATTCTTCTACATTAGTTCTGCCCTGCCATATCACTGGCGCTGTTCCTCCCAAATTCGTACAACCATCAAATGTTTGCCTAAAGCCTGTTACATTCTGACAATTATTAAATATTTTTGTTGAAACTGAAGTTAAGCCAGTACAATTAATAAATGTATAATTAAAATATTTTGCTGTTGTACATTTTGAGAATAAATTCTCAGGTATAGCTCCTGAAAGTCCTTTACATCCATAAAAAGTACCCGTAAACCCATTCACTTGAGTTTGATTTGTAAATAATGTAGCTGGTATTGTTCCTGTAAGTCCAGTACATCCATAAAAAGTTTGATAATAATCATATCCTAATGGGCAATTTGTAAATAAAGCTGCTGGTATAGAACCAGTTAATCCTTTACAACCAAATAAAGTACTTGTAAAATGTGTTGCTAGAGTATTATTTGCAAATAAGTTAGAAGGAATGAGACCCGATAATTTCTCACAATTTGTAAATGCATATGAAAAATTAGTTACATTTGGACTATATGAGAACAAAGCTCCTGGTATAGAACCAGTTAAACCTTTACATCCATTAAATATACTTTGGTAAGTTGTAACTTTTGAGTTATTTAAAAATAAATTTGCCGGAATACTTCCTGTTAAACCAGCACATCCATTGAATCCTGCATAATATAAAGAGGTGTTTACTGCAGAAGCAAATAAACCACTTGGAATACTTCCTGTTAAACTAGTACATCCTGAGAAGATTGTGTCACAAGAAGTTACATATGTAAATGTATTTGTTTCAGGAGCAGGAATAGGTCCAACCATATTTGCACAAGGGAATTTATATCTTAGTGATGATATTTCTCCCCATTTAACTAATTGATACATTTGTCCTGAATAACTAGTGTTATAATCATAATTAAATCTATCTATTCTCCCTGCTATCTTTATATTAATATTAGTATTTGCAGCTTTACTACTAGTTAATAAAGGAGTACCTGCTGTATATTTTACATATGCAGCTCCATCAAGAGAAATTAACATAAATTTACCTTCAGATAAAGTAATTGGAATATAAATGCTTTGAGATGCACTAGATTTTCTTACAATTATCTCCATAGGTTTAGACCATAATGCTTTAAATGTTGTGTTTTTGTCATATTTAGATGGTACCGCTGGTGTCCACTCTAAAAATACATAGCCAGTTCTAGTTGGATTAGCTGGTTTAGTTGTTGTAGCTCCCACTAAACCACTCGTTGTTGGGTTCGTAGTTGAACCTCCTATATTTCCACCATCTAAATTAAATGTATATGTTGCTCTCCATTGTGCTGTAAATGTTGTATCTGCATTAAATGTTGAAGGTACTGCTGGTGACCAACTATCAAATGTAAAATCTGTTCTTGTTGGATTAGTTGGCTTAGATGAAGCAGTCCCAGATTTTCCTTTAAATATTTGGTTTGCTGTTGATCCTCCTATATTCCCACCATTTAGATTAAATGTAAATGTATATTCTCTTACCCATTGTGCTGTAAATGTTGTATCTTGATCATATTTAGATGGTACTGTTGGACTCCAACCATCAAATATATAATTTGTTCTAACTGGATTAGCTGGTGTTGTTGTATTAGCACCTACTAAACCAGTCGTTGTTTTATTTGTTGTAGAGCCACCTATATTTCCACCGTTTAAATTAAATGTATATGTTACTCTCCACACTGCTGTAAATGTTGTATTTCCATTAAATGTTATAGGCACTGTTGGTGACCAGCCTTCAAATGTAAAATTTGTTCTAGTTGGTGTTCCCGGTGTACTTGAAGGAGAACCTGACATTCCAGTTGTTGTTCTATTTGCTGAAGAACCGCCTATACTACCCCCATTTAAGTTAAATGTAAATGTATAATGTATTTCTACCCATTGTGCTGTAAATGTTTTATTCCCATTAAATTTTGCAGGCACTGTTGGACTCCATCCACCAAATGTATGGTGAGCTCTAGTTGGTGTTCCCGGTGTACTTGAATTAGTATCATATAAGCCACTTGTTGTTCGATTTGCTGTTGAGCCTCCTATACTACCTTCATTTAGATTAAATGTAAATGTATATGTTACAGCTGTCCATTGTGCTGTAAATTCTTTGTTGCCATTAAATGTTGATGGGACACTTGGACTCCAACCACTGAATGTATAGTGTTCTTTTATAGGATTCTCTGGTGTGCTTGAAGGCGTATTATATAATCCACTTATAAGTCTATTTTCTGTTGAACCACCAATACTTCCGCCATTTAAATTAAATGTATATGTATATGTTACAGGTGTCCATTGTGCTGTAAATGTTGTATCAGTAGTTATAAATGTTGTTATTGGTGGTATCCAACCTTCAAAAACATTATGTTCTTTTACTGGTGTTCCAGGATTTGTTACTCTTTGTTGGTCTTCTACTAATACATCTGGTATTGCAGTTTGTCCTCCAATATTTCCACCATCTAAGTTAAATTTAACCGTATGTATTATATCTTTATCAACTTTTTCTCTATACACTCTGTTTTCTATAACAGGTGAATTTAAATTTAAAGTTGGTTCCCACTCTTTTTCTGTTGGAAAACTTTCTTGAGAAGAATTTAAATAATCTTGTAATGTCTGATTTTTATTTATATACATTACAAGTTTTTGTTCAACTCCTTCTGTATCTCTAAATTCAAATCTAACTGAATATTTCTTATGTTGAGTTTCTTCTGAAGAAGCATCTATTTTTCCATCTTCTACTACAGTTAAATTTATTTCTACTTCTACTCCTTGATGTTCGATAATAATAATCTTATTCTCTTTGTCAATAAATTTAATAACAAACTTTTCTTCTTCTTTTTTACCCTCATTTTCAAGCATTATTCTTTCTTCAAGTTCATCAATTGGGTCTTTATCTAAATCTGGATTAGTTATAACTTGTGTATATGATGACAACACATATTCTTTAATACTTCCTTCTACACTTTCTTTTTTAGTTCCTAAAGCTTTTGAAATAAAATTATCATCTGTGCTAAGAACAGCTAGAACAATTCCTGCTAGTACCATCATAACAATTATTGTTACAACTAATGCTATTAAAGTAATCCCTTTTTTGTTCATATTTGTATCTCCTTTTTTGTTTTAAATTATATTTTAAATATATATTTTTTTTATTCTTATTTTTGTTTATATTTTTATATAAATAAAAATCTTTAATACCGTTTAAATTATTTCCATGCACTATCTATTTTTGAATAATTATATAAATTAGTACAATAGTAGAAGCAATGTCTACCATTTGCATTACTATGTGTAAGCCATAATGCAGGTGCTTCGCCTG
>CAZTTS010000007.1:0-63147 GCA_964616165.1 uncultured Lachnospiraceae bacterium | reverse complement strand
GATAATATGAAGACGCTTCTTTTAATTTTCTTTTTAGTTTTAAACTTATCAATGAATACTGCAGATAGATAATTGAAAATAATTGAAGCAATCATAACGAAAACAAACTTAGGTTCGCCCCAAGCATAAAAAATAAGGCTCATTAATAAAAGAAAAATATTTTTATACTTATCTTTTATTAAAAAGTAACCCAATAAAGTTATAGGCAAAAATAAAAATAAAAAAATATTGCTTGAAAATATCATTTTTTCTTCCTTTTGTGCAATTATAATAAGTCATTTTTAAACAAATTATTATTTGTTGTTGTTCTCGCTTTATTAAACAAATCATAACACTAAAATCTAAGTTTTGCAAAACAAAAAAGAGCAAACAAAAGTATGCTCTTTCTTTTTTAATATATTACTTCATTTTACGCATTAAAGTCTACTGTTGGTGCTTTTTTAGCTTCTTCTGAGTCAATTTTAAATAATTCCATTGCTTCAAAATTACCAATTCCTGCAATTATATTTGTAGGTATTTGTTGTCTTAATAGATTATACTTTGTAACTGCATCATTATAGAATTGTCTTGTATAAGATATTTTATTTTCTGTTTCTGAAAGTTCAGTTTGAAGTTGTGTAAAGTTTTCATTTGCTTTTAATTCAGGATATGCTTCTACTGATACCATTAATCTGCTTAAAACAGAATTCATTTCTGAAACTACCTCTCCTTTTTCAGCAACTGAACTTGCTTCATTATACAAACCTCTATATTTAGCTATATCTGTTAAAGTTTTTTCTTCATGTTTCATATATCCCTTAACTGTATTAACCAAATTTGGTAGTAAGTCAAATCTTCTTTGTAGTTGAACATCAATATCTTGCCATGCTTTTCTAGCAAATTCTCTAGATTTAATAAGTTTATTATATACTCCTATTCCCCAAACAACTAATAAAGCTATTGCACCTAGTATTACTCCTCCTATTATCCAGCCCATATTCACTCCTTCCTTAAAATGTTTTATAAAATTCATTTTACAATATTTATTATATTTTTATATATATTTAAAGTATATCACTTAAATATTTTTTCTTCAATATTGACAAGATATGCTCTTGTGCTATAATAATAGTAGATTGCGGGAATAGCTCAGTTGATAGAGCGCCGCCTTGCCAAGGCGGAGGTCGCGAGTTTGAGCCTCGTTTCCCGCTCCATTTTTTTACAAGGCGACATAGCCAAGGGGTAAGGCACGAGTCTGCAAAACTCTGATTCGCCGGTTCAAATCCGGCTGTCGCCTCCAAATATAAAATTTATAATATTCAATTATATACACCAATATTACAAATAAAGTTTCTACATAATTACAAGGAGAATACTAAATGTTTAACTTTAAAAAGAAAAAAGAAATAAGTGAGACCGAAAAACTTTATCAAGATAACGAACATATTTTCTTCCCACCTTCATCTTTTGATGGTTATGAAATTATTGATGATAGCAAAGAGAATTTAATAAATATTTGTAAATTAATCTCTAACAACCTAGTAGATATAACAAAAGTAAATTTTGAAAACAATTATAAGTTTGTTGATAGCTTAATTGAATTAGGCTATATAACGCCTGATTTCAAACAAGAATATAGTTTGGAACAAATGATAAATGAAATTAATAAGCTTGCAAGAAATCTGAATTATAATATTGAGCTAACCGAAAAAAACGTTCTAGACAAAGATAATAATAATATAAAAGAAATTAGAAAAATTTTTGACTATTTAACCAACCATGATTTAAATATCTGTGCAGAAATTTTAGAACAGCAAGATTATGAATTATTTCAAGTGTTTACAGATGTAAGTGGCTTTGAGATGGCATTATTGCCAAAAGATAAAATAAAAAAATTAAAACAATTTATGGATTAATTTAATATTATAAAATTCCAAAATAAAATTAACCTTAGAAGCTATTCACAAAACTCAGATCAATATAGTCTGAGTTTTTTATTCTTTTAACAATAAAACATCAAGGAACAAAAAATGCGCCCAGAGATTCTAATCATTAAATTCTCTGGGCGACTTTCAGGATTCCTGAATATAAAACACTCCTGCATCTCCCTTGTCTTGAACCCATCCGGCTTCTTCTAATGCCTTTTTTACTTCAGGCTTTGGAGCCAGCATAAGGTCAACAGACAGTTTGATGGGGACATTGCGACGAACCGACTCTTTTTTTCTTTCGAAAACAATTTTAATCCGCCTTGCAACATAGGCCATTTCTTCTTCAATCACTTCACGCTCTTTTTGAGCCTGAATATTTAACAACTCTGTTAAAAGAGTTTCTTTCCGAGGAATTTCCGTTTTATACATCTTCAGTTCTCCTTCTTGTGCATAAATTTACCTTATAGGTATGCACATTTATATTGTATTACTTATATCATTTTTTTTCAATATCTCTATAAATATAAAAACAACCTCTAAAGGTTGTGATTTCTATTTTAAGGGATTATTTAATCTTTTATTTTATCTCATTTCAATATAATTATAATTAATATTATATTGATCTAGTATTTCCTTTTCTCTATTTGAACAAGTAAATAGTAATACTTGTCTTTGTTCAATATTTACAAGATAATCTAAAACATTTCTTAATCTATCTTCATCATAAAACACAAATGTTTCATCTAATAATATTGGTATTTTTTCGTCAGTAATTTCTTTTAATATGCTTAGCCTTAAAGCAAAATTAATTTGTTCAATGGTTCCAGTACTTAATTTTTCTAATTCTATATATTCACCTGTATCTAACTGAACAACTATTTGTTGATCTTCTGATAATATAATACTTTTATATTGACCTTCTGTAATATTTTTAGTAATTTTTGATAATGTGTTAACAAAATTTGGACTAATACTTTCTTTCATTTCTTCATATGCATCGTTTAAACCAGACAATATTATTTCATATACTTGGTTTAAGTCTTCTAAATCATACTTTTCTTCTTCCAGAAGTTTCAGTTTTTCTTCTAAAACAACTAGTTTTTCCATATCTTTATTAGCAATTACTTTTTTAGCATCAACCGTTGATAATTTATACATAGTTTGAGTGTATTCTGACTCAACTGTTTTTTCTTCTACATTTAATTTATCCAAATTGTATTCTAAAACATCTTGTAAGCAATTATCTTCTATATCACCACAAAATTCTGCTATAATATCTCTTTTAAACTTATTTTCTTCATTTTCTTTCATCTTTTCTAGTTTAGTAATTTCTTTTTCTTGCATCATTACTTCTTTTCTAATTGCATTTATCTCTCTTTCAGTTTCTCTGTTTTCTTCTGCTTTTTCTTCATATTCACTATCTATATTTTTCTTTTGTTTAAATGAAGCAAAGATAACAGCAATTATTGCAATTAGAGGTACAGGTAATAAAGAATATATTATTTTGTGGACTTCTTCTGTTTTAAAAAAGAATTCTAAAAGTAAAAATACCATTATTTCTAATATTATAGCAACAGCCCCAATAGTTAGATATACTTTAGAATTTTTACGAATAAACGAGTCCTTTTCTATAACATCATGTTTACTTTCTAATTTGTCTCTAATAAGGTCTTTTTTTGATTGTATACTTTCTTTTAAAGAATCTATAACCTTTACATTAGATTCATTCATAATTTTATTTTCTTTTAATTTTGAAATCAAATCCCTTTTTAATTTTAATTCTTGAAATTTCTTACTTGTTCTTTTTTCTTCTTCACTAATACTATTTTTATCACTATGCTTTTCTCTAATATCATTAATCTCTTGTTTAATGCTAGAAATCTTTTTTTCAATTTGATTAATTGGCATATTTTGAGTTTTACTAGTTCCAACTTCTTCTCTTCTTTTGTCTTGTATTTTCTTTTCTAGCTTTTTAAATGAAATATTATCTTCTCCTGTTGATATTAAATTGCTAAGTTTTTGCACCATTTGGTGTTTGTCTGATGAATTTAAAACAACTGAATTTTGCATTGTATAAGAAGAAAAGGCAAATGAAGCTCTATCAATGCCGGTTTGTTCTTCCATAAAATTAGAGCCTACTTCTTTATCTATACTATATTTTTTTGTAATATCTTGATTTTTCGAATCTAATATAACAACTTTTTTATTGTTAAAATCTCTAAAAACATTATAGTTTTCCCCATTATCTAATTCATACTGAATATGCCCTGAAAATTCAGAAATGTTCCAAGGAAGAAATCTTACATCATCAGAAATAACATCTTTTCTTCTGGTTTTTTGTATTCCATAAAAAATACTATTTAAAAAACCCATAATTGTAGATTTACCAGATTCATTTTTTCCTTTAATTAGGTTAATAGAATCTGTAAACTGATATTCTTTATCTATTAACTTACCAAAACCATTTATCTTAATGCCTTTTATCTTCAATTCAAGCTCCTTTACATCCCTTTCATTTCTTCAAGAACTATTTCAACTGCCTTATAGATAAGCATCTGTTGTTTTGATATATCAGCAATTAACTTTTCTTTTTCATGAATAACATCGGGATCTGTTTCCTTTTGCAATCTAAGTCTAATATCAGATATATTATTGTCTAGTTCTGCTATTCTTCCCATATGTTTTTTTACAAAAATACCTTTAAGATTAAATTCTTCTGCTATTAAATCTAAATCTTCTGCAATGCGACTATTATCATAAATTTTAATGATATTATCTTTTTCTACTAATTCCATAATTTTAATAATATTTACTTCAAAATTTTTATCACCTTTTAAAATGATTTTTATAAAATTTAATGGATTTATATTCATCGCATTAATATAATTAATCAATTCTTCTTGTGACATAATTTCAGTTATGTTTAACTTAATTTCTTCATGTGTTCTTTTATCTAATGCAACAAATTCTAAGTTTAGAGAATCACCCAAAAACTCTCCAACTACCATACCATTTTGTTTATTACCACCAAATTTATATGATAAAATTGGTCCAGGATAAATTATTTTTGAAGTTTTATTAAAATTAGAAGTATGAATATGACCGAGAGCAACATAATCAAATCTTTTATCTTCGATTTCTCTTAAACTCATTGAATTATATCTTAATTCGTCCTTAGAACCATATATATCACCATGTATTACTAATATATTTTTCTTATCATTATTTTTTAATCTTATTCCTGAAATATTAAAAGGATCTGAAGTAAAATCAGTAAAACCATAACCATAAATATTAACATCTTTTTCTTCTATCACTTCAAAATCTGTAAAAATATGAACATTTTCCGGGAATGTAAATCTATCATACACCGAATTTTTAGTATATGGGTCATGGTTTCCTGGAGTAATAAATATTTTAGTTTCTGGTATTTCTTCAAAATATTTTATTATTGTATTTATAGTAGATTCTCTAATATATTGATGTTCATAAAAATCTCCAGATATAAAGATATATTGAACATTATTTGATTTAGCATAATCCACTATTTCTTTCATAGCTTGTATTTGTTCTGCTCTTCTAGCATCACCAAATGAACCTACATTATCAAATCTCATATCCAAATGAGTGTCGGCTATATGAATAAATTTCATTGTTTAATTATCCTTCTTTTGCTATTTTTTCTTCTTCTTCTATTTTTCCAAATAATTCATCAAACTTGGCTTCTAATTCTTTTTCTAAATCGAAATCATCCTTATTTTTAAAAGAAGATATCTTGTTTGAGTCAGTTGTTTCTTCTTTAATAGTTTCCGTAATTCCTTCTTTTTCATCAGATTCTTTTATACTTTCAGGGGTTTCCTCTTCTTTAAACAACTCCGCTAGTCTTTCATTTACTGCTGTTGAACTTTCTTTTTTGTTTGGATCAAAAATTCTCCATTCTCCTCTATTAACAACATAATTATTATGGTTATCTTGAGATTCTCCTAAAAGGAATCTCATTTTTTTATCAGCAAACCACATAAATTTTTGTGCTTTAATTGGTTTTACACCACTTTCATAAACAATACATTCTGCTTTGTCTAGTCTCCTTAACTCATCTGGAGTCATAAGAGCTCTAGCATAAATATTGTCAGAGAATGTTTTAGATGCTTCTTTAGGACCTTCAACTTTTTCTGTTCTTGAATAACTATCTCTTACAATCGTTTTTTCTCCCAAAGCTTTAGAAAAATATTCTAAAGTTTTTTGTGAATTTGAACCTAAGAATAAATGAGTATCACAATTACCTATAATTGTTTCATGTGATTTTTCATAAACTGCTTCTAATTGATCTAGTGATTGTAAAATTACTGAAAACGATATTCCTCTACTTCTTGATGTAGATATTTTTTTGTCAAAATCTGGTATTCTACCAATATTAGCAAACTCATCTAAAAAGAAATATGTTCTAAGAGGCAATGAACCTCCATTTTCATCGGCAAAATCATATAATCTTTGTATCATTTGAGAGAAAAATATTGTTAAAATAAAATCATATGTTCCATGAGTGTCTGAAGAAATAACATAAAGAACTGTTTTCTTTTGACCAATATCATCGAAGTTTATTGTATTAGTTGAAGTCAATGCTGCAATATCCTGAGGGTCAAACTTACCTAATCTAGATTGTAATGTAGATAAAATAGAACCAAAAGCTTTTTCAGGAGCAATTTCAACAGAAGAATAATTCTTTCTAGCTGGATGTTCTGATGGTAACTCATAAATTAAGTCAGACAAAACATTTATATCACCTGCAACATGAGCATTCCTAACTAATTCTGCGGCAGAAGCTAAGTTCTGTTCTTCTTCAGGTCTGGCAGCTATCAAATAATAAATTAATGATTTAAGTAAAATCTCAGCCATATCATCCCAATATGGATCTTTAGATTCTCCACCTTGACCCTTTACTATAGTATGAGCAATTATATCTACATCAGCTTCTGAACTAACATTAAATAAAGGATTAAATCCATCACTATTATCTGGCCTTACCAAATTTAAAACTTTAACATCATATCCATTTTTTCTAAAAAAGCTAGCAGTATTGTTATATAATTCTCCCTTAGGATCTGTGTAAACATATGAGCCATGAAGTAGCGTTGCATTTGGTGTAACATAAGATGCAGATTTACCAGAACCAGAGCCTCCAACAACGAGAACATTAACATTTCCATGTTTATCTAATGGTAAATATAAGTTTTTCGCTAATAAAATCCCTTGGTTTCTACTTAAAACTTTATATTTTTCACTCATTGTAGCCCAATCACCCGAACCATGCTCAATTCCTTCATAATCTTTAGGTAATCTTCTTTTTACTATTATTACTGCCATTAAAACTAAAAAAGCAAAACCAATAATAGATACAGCTGTTGTATATAAGTCTTTATTTCCTTCCTCT
The DNA here is from genome assembly GCA_964616165.1 of uncultured Lachnospiraceae bacterium. Lineage (GTDB taxonomy): Bacteria > Bacillota > Clostridia > TANB77 > CAG-508 > CAZCCM01. The sequence continues at coordinate 55,809 of CAZTTS010000007.1, read as the reverse complement.
AGACAAAATGATAAAGATTTAAATGGTGTTTTCCATACTTGCTTATATACATTGCTAAAACCCACATTATATAACTGATTATACTTATAAGCATGAATTAATGGTGGTATTATTATTAAAACAAATAATGTAAATAAGACTAAAATAATTATTATTATTCTTAAATAAATTTTTAAATTTTTCTTCATATTATCTTTCCTTTTCTATAGATGCATCAGATAATTTTTGTTCTATACTTTTTCCAGAATTAATAAGTTCTAAATACTTATCTACCTTAATCCTTTTTGCCTCTTCTTTACTGATATTTAATTTCAACATCTCTTCTTCTAACAAAAGTTGACAAGCTCCTATCAATATTGATTTAGAAGCATCATCTCTTAGTTCTAATGTTATATATTTTTTGCCAATTTCTAAATTAATAATTCCTTTCGTTTCTCCAGTTTCAGTAATATTAAATTCTGGTTCAATTTCATCTCCCGTTTCAATATCAATTACAAAAATTTTTCTTTTTGACGTTGGAGTATAGTATAGCTCAATCGTACCAACTGATTCGGTTTTAATAAAGTCTATTTTAGTTGAAACTGAAGCAAGTTTTAATACTCCTTTCACAACTGTTGCTATATTAACAAATACTTGTTCTTCCATAAGCGATAAAACCAAAATTTCTTTGTCTTTACTACTATCTATAGTAAAACTCCTTCTTGTTTTATCTCCTAAGTCTTGAGATTTTACCATTAATCTTTGTAATTCTGATTTTAAAGAATCACTTTTATCTTCTATGGTATACATAAAAGACTTTCTTCCTCTAGGATCGATTAAGTTAATAATTTTCATTTTTTATCCTTTATATGTATATTTGATTTTTAATCTTAATGCGTTTTATAGTATTTTTGTCTGGTTTTTTTATTCTAATTAATGAGCGTTTATTTAACAGCCTTGTCATTTTAGTTCTTTTAATTCTACTATTCGTAGCACTATCTATCATAAATTTTATTGTTGCTAAAACAGGAACACCAAAAAACATTCCAAAAACTCCAAAATAGGCTCCTCCAAGTGTAGTTGCTGAAATTACAATTATTCTACTAATTTTCAAATTAGTTCCTACAATTTTAGGTTGAATTATATTGGCATCTATTTGTTGTAAAACTAAAATAACTAATCCCGTTTTTATAGCTAATTCTGGTCCTCCCGTAATTAGTGTTAACATAGTAGCAACTATGCCTGCTACTAGTGCTCCAAAAAAAGGTATTAAATTAAATAAACCTATTAAGAAACCAAAGAATATAGCATATTTCACCTTTAAAAGTAATAGAGCTATAGTCATAATAATTCCAACAACAAATGCATCCGTAAATTGTGAAACTATATATTTTCTAAATATATTATTAGTTTCTCTTACTAATTTTAAAGTTTTTACATATGTTTTCTTTTTAGTTCTTGCCTTTAAAAACTTTTTTAAATACTTAGTTAAATTTTCTCTATCAAATAATATGTATATAGATACAACAAAAGTTACTATTAACTGAACAATCGATTTAACAAAATCTACCGCATGTAATGTATATCCTAATATTCTTTCTAAGTTGAAATATTTCACAATCTCAATTTGCAAATTTTCACTTGTTAACATTTCTAGTTTATTCAGTATAATGTCAACTTTAAAATATGCTAAAAATGATTCATCTGGAATATTGTGTACTAAGTTTTTAAGTGACTCTATATATTCTGGTATGTTTTTTATAATTTCTGTAGCACTCGTAATTATTACTGGTATTAAATATGCTAATAATACAACTAAAAAGGCGAAGAATAACAGATACACAATAATAATGCTTAGTAATCTGGAAAATTTAGATGACTTTATTTTTCTAAATGCTTTTTTTTCTAAATAATTACAAGGAAAGTATAATAAATATGCTAAAATTCCTCCCCAAATAAATGGCCTCATAATATATAGGAATCTACCTACAACTGTCATTGTTGCTGGTAAATTCGTAATTAATCTATACAATATTAAAATAATAATAGAAAATATTGCTATTTTAATTATTTGATTTTTATTTTTCTTAAAAAAATCTGCTTCCATTCAATCTCCATTAATAAATATAAATTTATTCAATTATTTAATTATCCAATTGTCTAGTTGTCTGGTAATGTAGTTACTTAATTATTTAATTATTATTTGTCGTTAAATCTTTATTTCTAATTCAACTGGGCAATGATCACTGCCCATTATATCCGGATATATTTTAGAGTCTACAATATTTTTAGCCAATCTATCACTTACAACAAAATAATCAATTCTCCACCCAGTATTGTTTTCTCTAGCTTTACCAAAATATGACCACCAAGTATAAGCATCTTCCTTGTCTGGATATAGATATCTAAAGCTATCTGTAAATCCAGATTCTAATAATTTTGTAAAATCAGCTCTTTCTTCATCTGTAAATCCTGCATTCTTTCTGTTTGTTTTAGGATTTCTAAGATCAATTTCTTTATGTGCGACATTTAAATCACCACATAAAATTACAGGCTTAATTTTATCTAGTTTTTTCAAATATTCTCTTTTATCTTTCTCCCACTCTCCTCTATAATCCAGTCTAGCAAGTTCTCTTTGTGAGTTAGGAGTATACATATTTATTAAAAAGAAATCTTCATATTCAAGAGTAATCACTCTTCCTTCATTGTCATGCTCTTCAATTCCAAAACCATAAGTAACATTAATTGGCTTTGTTTTAGTCCAAATAGCTGTTCCTGAATATCCTTTTTTAACAGCAGAATTTAGATAAATAAAATATCCTTCTTGTGATAAATCTAATTGACCTTCTTGCATCTTTGTTTCTTGTATACAAAACATATCTGCATCAAATTCCTTAAATACTTCTTCAAATCCTTTGTTATATGTAGCTCTAATTCCATTTACATTCCATGATACCATTTTAAATTTTTTCATATATTTATCTTATCATATCCAGATTATTTTTTAAACAAAAAAATAAACATCTATAGGTTTTATTTATAGATGTTTAATATAAATATTTAACAAATAATGTTTTTACTGAAATTTTTTAGTTTTTTTAGTTTTAGATTTTAATTCTCCAATATTTTTTTTGCTTTTTAACCTTGCTACTATTAGTTTTATTAAAAGTGTAACAAAAGTAATAACTAATACTGACACTGCCGTTATTAGTATTGGATTAATTTTCTTTTCTCCTTTTTTTTCTTCATTTTCGATATCTTCTTGCTTGATTTTTTCTTCTTCATTTAAAACATTGTCTCTTTTGTAATGCTCAATTGTAAACGATTTTAAAGCTGTTTGTACTTCATCTTCTTTAAAAATTTCTTCGCTTTCAGCACCAATTGTTATTGTATAATTGTATGTGTCTTCATATAAATATAATTGTCTAATATGCATTTCTTTTTCGGTTTCTTTAAATTTTACCTTATAATTTAATTCATAGCAAGGATAATCAGCTATAGTACTAATTTTCCCTTCTATAGTTCCAGCATCATAATTACTCATATCTTTACTTGCAACATCTATTAAATCATTTAGCCCCGCTTCTGTATATTCATAATATATCTGTGATTCTGAAACTTGAATATTAAAGTTTATTTTACTATCTTCTCTTACAACAACAAGTTTTGTGTCCCCTGTAAGACCTTCATCATATACATAATACCCTTTAGGTATTTCAATAAGAAAATAATTCCCTGCAGCAAATACATATTGTGTTAATAACAATAATACAAAACCAATACTTATTATTATCATAATTTTATTTCTATTTTTCATAATTTTTCCTTCTTCATAATTTTATTTGATTTGTTCTAATCTGTATCTCCTTCTATTTTATAACTAATTAATTGTTTTTGCTAGATTGGTTAATATATAAAAAACAATTTGTTTCATGTGAATTTATTATTCCTATAGCTTGTAAGTATGAATAAATGATTGTTGTCCCAACAAATTTCATACCTTTATTTTTTAATTTTTTAGAAATCTTATCAGAAAGAGATGAAAAAGTTTTATTATTTTCACAAATTATCTTTTTGTCCGAAAATTGAAACAAAAAACTTCCAAAACTTTCATATTCCTTTTGTATTTTTTTAAATACTTTTGCATTATTAATAGTAGATTGAATTTTCAATTTATTTCTTATAATATCTTTATTCTGCATCAATTCATTAATTTTCGAATCACTATATTTTATGATTTTATCAATATTAAAATTATCAAATGCTTTTTTAAAGTTTACTCTTTTATTTAATATAATTTCCCAAGATAGGCCTGCTTGAAAAGACTCCAATACTAGCATTTCAAATAAATATTGATCATCTAAATTTAATTTCCCCCATTCATTGTCATGATAATCAATATACAATTTATTATTTAAATTACACCAAGAACATCTTTGCTTTTCCATTTCTTTATTGTTTCTACCCTTTATTCTTATTCTTTTCTAATTTCTTTTTAAAAATTTCTTTTAAATTAATCTTTTCTATATTTAATAGAAATATTTTATTCTCTAAGCCACTCGCAAAGCCTACAAGATCCCCCTTGCTTCCAACCACCCTATGGCAAGGATTAATTATACTTATAGGGTTTTTGCCTACAGCTCTTCCAATCGCTTGTGCTGACATGTGTTCTTTATTCATTTTCTTCTTTATTTTATCTGCAATTTCTTTATATGTAGTAATTTGTCCATATGGAATTTCATAAATATATTGCCATACATCTTTTTCAAATTTAGTTCCTAAAATATTATTTTTTAACTCTAATTCAATTTCTTCTGCGTCAACGACTTCACCGTTAAAATATCTATTTAGCCAAGCTTTTGTTTTAATGAAAAGGCCAAGATCATTCTTTGCAATAAATACTTCTTTATATTGTTTTTCTAAATTTTCAATACTATTATACTCACCATTTAAATATACGCCTATTAGCTTGTTTTCTTTTGCAATTAATATTATTTCTCCCAAAGGTGAATTAAAATTTGTATAATACATATTATTCTCACTCCTTCTTTTTTGCAATCTTCTCATATTATTAGAGTAATTTTCTCTTCCTTAACACTAAACTAACTTGAGTATATATTATTTATTTTTACTGTGCAATATACTTAATATTTTCTTTAAACCAACTTGCATTAAAACATTAACATGTATTATTAATCAGATTAAACAATAAAATAAGGTCCTTAACTATTAATTAAAAACCTTTATTCTGGTGCAGATGGCCGGAATCGAACCGGCACGAGGTATTAAGCCTCGCAGGATTTTAAGTCCTGTGCGTCTACCAGTTCCGCCACATCTGCAACTGGCAATATATTTATTATAAAGAGATTCTCTTGTTTTGTCAATATTCTCAATGTTTTTAAATATAAATCTATTGGTGACCCCTACGGGATTTGAACCCATGATTCCGCCTTGAGAGGGCAGCGTCTTAACCACTTGACCAAGGGGCCTAATATAATCCAATTTTAGTAGTTTTTTCTTTATTTGTCAATTATAACCCTATAATTTTATTCTTCTAGACCTTCTATTCCATATAATGTATCTTCCATTATCTTTTCTTTTATAGTTTCATTTTTAAATAATTCTATCAAATAATAAGCTAAATCGTCTGCTGTTTGTGGGCCTCTAGATGTAATAATATTAGCATCTCTTACTACTGCTTTTTCACAATATTTTCTAATTGATTTTAAGTCCTTTTCAAAACCTGGGAACGAAGTTACAACCTTGTTTTTTATAACACCTGCTTCTTCTAAAACCATTGTTGAAGCACATATTGCAATTAAAAAGTTTCCCAATCTATTAGCCTCTTTAATATATGCAATTGCTCTTTCATCTTTTTGAAGTGACACCATTTGTAACATGCCGCCTGGTAAAAATATAGCACTACCTTTAGTAATTTCAATTTCATCAGCTAATTTATCTGCTAATACATTAATTCTATGCCCTCCTGTAACCGCTAAATTTTTTTCAAAGCTTACTAATTCTACTGTTATTCCAGCTCTCCTTAAATAATCTGTAATTGTTAAAGCTTCTACCTCCTCAAATCCGTTTTTTAAAAAAACATATACTCCCATTTATTTCTCCTTATTCCAAATATTTTTTTCCCAAAATCCTTTATTATTATCCATAGCCTTTTTCTGTATTTTTGTAAATTCATCAACATATTTTACATTAGGTGGAAATGTTGCAAGTCTTGCATAGCCTTTTTCTAACAACTCTTCATTATACATCTTTCCATCAATATATACATATGCTAAAAGTCTACTATATTTATCTCTTGGTTGAACATCAAATTCTAATTTAACTTCTTTGTTTTCTAATCGTTTTTTTGTATAATCTGAAGCTATTTTACCTTCTTCAATATTCTTTTTAGAGTCTGAATGTACTGATTCTGGAGTGTCTACTCCAATTAATCTTACAGAAAATTGTTTTTCATTATATTCTATTTTGATTGTATCTCCATCAACAACTCTTACTACTTTATATAGTCTATCTGGATGTTGTTTCTCTATTTCAACAAAAGGATATATCTGTATTTTGTCTTCAGTTACATTGCTTAAAAGATATATACTATAATTTTCTTTTTCTTTTATTATTTCTAATTTTCCGCTATCTTCAGAAACATACCACAAGTACTTACCTTCATTGTCTTCTTTTAATTTCGTTTTTTCAAGTAATTTGTTATCATTAAAAATATTAAATACAGTTTCTCCATATTGTTCTTTAAGATATTGCCCCACTTTAATTTGTTCTGTATAAAACAACAAAGTTATTATAATTATAGCAATACCTAAAATAAAGCTTAAATATTTTGTGCTTTTAGGAAACACCTTTTTAATTTCTTTTTCTATTTTTTTCATATTTTCTTCTAATTGGTTTTTTTAATATTTCTAATATTATATTTCTTGGTTTTTATATTATATTCTTCCTGTATTTTTCATTTCTTATTTATTTTGTTTTATATATTCATCATAAGTCATCTCTTTTACTATGGCTTTCTCATCTCTTAAATCTATTATTTTATTAGCCACAGTTTCAGCTAATTGATGGTCATGTGTTGAAAATAGTAGTACTCCTTTAAATCTTTTTAAAGATTCATTTAGTGCAGTAATGCTTTCCATGTCTAAATGATTTGTAGGATCTTCAAATATTAAAAGATTGGCACCTGACAACATTAATTTTGAAAACATACATCTAACTTTTTCTCCACCTGATAAAACCTTAACAGATTTTAAACCTTCTTCTCCCGAAAAAAGCATTCTTCCCAAAAATCCCCTAACATATGTTTCATCAGGATCTTTTGAATATTGTCTTAACCATTCTACTAAATTTAAATTTCTATTAAAATATTCTTGATTTTCTTGCATAAAATAATCATGCGTAATAGTTAATCCAAATGTTACTTCTCCTTCATATTCTCTATCTTTACCACCTATTATATCAAATAATGCTGTTATTTTTCTTTCATTATCTGCAAGAAATAAAACTTTATCAGTATTTGTTAATTTAAATGATATATCTTTTAAAAGATAATCATTGCCTTCCTTTTTTGAAACATTTACTACATCTAATATTTCTTTTCCTGGTTCTCTATCAACTTTAAATTCTATATATGGATATCTTCTATTTGATGGTTTAATTTCATCTAATTCTATTTTAGCTAAAGAATTTTTTCTAGATGTAGCTTGCTTAGCTTTTGAGGCATTTGCACTAAATCTAGCTATAAAGTCTTTTAATTCTTTAATTTTTTCTTCCTTTTTCTTGTTTTCATCTCTCATTTGTTTTAATAATAACTGTGAAGATTCATACCAGAAATCATAATTTCCTGGGAAAATTTTTATTTTACCAAAATCTACATCTGCAATATGAGTACAAACTTTGTTTAAAAAGTATCTATCATGTGATACAACTATTGCAATATTTTGAAAATTAATTAAAAATTCTTGAAACCACTCAATTGTTTCTAAATCTAAATTATTTGTAGGTTCATCCAGTAATAATATGTCTGGATTACCAAATAAGGCCTTTGCTAATAATACTTTTACTTTTAATCTATTTTCAACTTCTGCCATTTTTGTATAATACATAGATGGATTTATCCCTAATTCTGATAATAATGCTTGAGCATCACTTTCAGCATTCCAACCATCTAATTCTGCAAATCTTTCTTCTAATTCTCCAGCCCTCATACCATCTTTTTCATCAAAATCAGGTTTTGCATAAATTTCATCTTTTTCTTTCATTATTTTATATAGATCTTCATTTCCCATAATTACAGTATCAATTACTGTATAATCATCATAGGCAAACTGATCTTGAGCTAAAACTGAAATTCTCTCTCCTTTTCTAACATTTACATCACCTTTTGATGGTTCTATTTCTTTTGATAATATTTTTAAAAAAGTAGATTTACCAGCACCATTAGCGCCAATTAACCCATAACAATTACCTTTAGTAAATTGTAAGTTTACATCTTCAAATAATACTCTTTTCCCATATCTTATTGTTACATTATTTACATTAAGCATTTTATTCTCCTATTATTTCTAGTCTAGCAAAAGCTGCCATTAACCTTTTTTTACCAACTTTCTTAAAGTTTATTTCTAAAATATAGTCATCACCTTCGGGTTTTGAAGAAGTTATGATTCCATCACCAAATTTCCTATGTGAAACTTTAACCCCTTCTTTAAATTTAGATAAATCTTGCAAGCTAGTATTTTCTTCTTTTATACTTCCCCTAGCAATGTTTTTTAAGAAGTCTTCTGCAGATTTAAATTTATATTCTGTTTTTGGTTGTTTTTCTTGAAAAGCAAATGCTACTTCAGACTCTTCTAGACCTTTTGATCTTGTCTTATATTTATTTGCATAACTATATGCTGCAGTATCTATTCTATCAACTTCAAAATATGTCTCTTTTGTAAGTTCATCTTTCCCTTCAACTAATTCTTCTGGTATTTCATTTATAAATCTGGAAGGTAGATTCATTTTAGAACGCCCATACACCGTTCTTTGTTTAGCCAATGTTAAATATGATTGTTCTTTAGCTCTTGTAATTCCAACATAACACAAACGTCTTTCTTCTTCTATATCCTCTTCTTCTAGCATAGACCTTTCACCAGGGAAAATTCCTTCTTCAAGCCCAATTATAAATACTATTGGATATTCTAAACCTTTAGAGGAATGCAAAGTCATTAATGTTACTAAATTATCTCTGTCTTCTAAATAGTCTATATCTGTAGTAAGTGAAATTGTTTCTAAAAAATGTTCTAAAGAAGAGTCAGTTTCTTCTTTTTCAAATTCAATTATAACATTCAAAAATTCAGCTAAATTGTCTATTCTGTTTTCTGCTTGCAAGTCGTTTTCTAATTTTAATGCTTCAACATATCCTGTTTTTTCTAAAACTTGTGAATATAGTTCAGATAAAGTTATATTGTCTTTTAGTTTTTTTAATTCTTCTATTAAAATTATAAAAGAATTTGCTTTTTGAGTTATTTTTTCGATGCCATAATCTTTGCCTTTTTTTAAAATTTCATACATTGAAATTCCTGTTGCATTCGAAAGTTTTAATATATTTTCAACTGATACATCTCCCATTCCTCTTTTAGGTTCATTAATTATCCTTAAAAAACTAATATTATCTGCTGTATTATTTAAAAATCTTAAATATGCTACTAAATCTTTTATTTCTTTTCTTTCATAGAACTTTAAACCACCGATAACTTGATAAGGTATACCTTCTCTCATTAAAGTATCTTCAATTACTCTTGATTGAACATTCATCCTATAAAGGATTGCAAAGTCATTATACTCATATTTATATTCATATTTTAAACTAGTAATCTTATCTGCAATATATCTAGCTTCATTGTATTCATCATTTGCTAAATATATTTGTGTAATTCTTCCATCCTCATTATCTGTCCATAATTTTTTAGGATATTTAGTTTTATTATTTTTAATAACTGCATTAGCAACATTTAAAATGTTTTTTGTTGACCTATAGTTTTGCTCTAATTTAACTACTTTTGCATTAGGAAAATCTTTTTCAAAATCTAATATATTAGATATATCTGCACCTCGAAAAGCATAGATACCTTGGTCATTATCTCCTACTACAGTTATATTGCCATGAAAACTTGATAATTGTTTTATTAATTTAAATTGTGCTTTATTTGTATCTTGATATTCGTCAACTAATATGTATTGGAATTTTTTAGAATATTGCTCTAATACTTCAGGATTTTCTTCAAATATTTTAGTTGTATAGTTAATAATATCATCAAAATCAATAGCATTACTTTCTTTCAACCTCTTTTGGTATTCCAAATATACTTCAGCAATAATTTTATCTCTATCACTTATAGCTATTTTAGCCATTACTTCTTCAACTGTTAACATTTCATTTTTCCAACTAGATATTTGATATTGAATTGCATTATCAGAATATTCTTTACTATCTAATTCTTTATCTTTTACTATTCTTCTAATAACAGATCTTTGATCAATAGTATCAAAAATATTAAAAGAAGAACTAAAACCTATAAGGTCAATAGTTTTTCTTAAGATGCGAACACATACAGAATGAAAGGTTCCAATCCATAGAAAATCATCGTCTTCTAAAAAAGGTTTAACTCGATCCTTCATTTCTTTTGCTGCTTTATTTGTAAAAGTAATAGCAAGAATATTCCAAGGTTTTATTCCTTTTTCGTCAATTAAATATCCAATTTTATGTGTTAATACTTTAGTCTTACCTGAACCAGCACCAGCAATAATTAATACTGGTCCTTCTGTTTGTTCTAAAGCTTCTAATTGTTTATCATTTAAATCTTTTTTAAAGTCCAATTTTTTCTCCTACCGCTAAAAGTATATCATATTTAGAAGATATTCTCTATATAAAAAAATGTAAAATGTATTTAAAATATGCAAAAACAAAAAATAATGAGTTTACCTCATTATCTTTTTATATATTGTTTCCTTTTTCTTTTTCTTTATTATGTTGTGTTTATATGTATTGCTCTTTACGTAAAATATATTTTTTATTAACTCTCAGAACTAGCTAACATTTCTGCTCTTCTATGTGCTGCTAATAAATCTATTAGTTCATCAATGTCTCCATTTAAAAAATCTTCAAATTTATATACTGATTCTCCAATTCTATGATCTGTAATTCTGCCTTGAGGATAGTTATATGTTCTTATCTTTTCACTTCTATCACCAGAACCAACTTGAGACTTTCTTTGAGATGCATATTCTTTATCAAGTTTGGCTTGTTCTTGTTCATAAAGTCTACTTCTTAACATTGTCATTGCAGTTTCTCTATTTTTTAGCTGTGATCTGCCACTCTGACATTCAACAACTATTCCTGTTGGTATATGTGTTAATCTAACAGCTGAAGATGTTTTGTTAACATGTTGACCACCTGCTCCAGATGCTCTATATGTATCTACTCTTATATCTTCGATGTTAATATCAATATCAACCTCTTCTGCTTCAGGTAATACTGCAACAGTTACAGTTGAAGTATGGACCCTACCACTACTTTCAGTTTCAGGCACTCTTTGAACTCTATGAACACCAGATTCATATTTTAATCTACTATATGCACCTTTCCCTGTTACCATAAAAGATATTTCTTTATATCCTCCTAAACCTGTTTCATTCTCATATAATATTTCTATTATCCAATGTTTTGTTTCTGCATACATTGAATACATTCTAAACAATACACCAGCAAAAAGAGCAGCTTCTTCTCCACCCGCTCCTGCCCTTATTTCAATAATAACATTTTTATTATCATCAATATCTTTAGGAAGTAACATTTCTTTTAATTCTTCTTCTATTTCTTCTTTTTTTATTTTAGTTTCTTCATATTCTATTGATGCTAATTCTTTTAATTCTGGATCAGACAAAAGATTTTCTGCTTCTTCATTTTTCTTCGTCATTTCTTTATATTCACGAAATTTATTCACAGTTTCTTCTAATTCTTTATATTCAATCATTAATTCTGCAAATCTTTGATTATCACGAATAACTTCAGGATCTGAAACAAGTTTACTTATTTCTTCATATCTTTTATCTATTTCTTCTAATTTTTCAAACATTTATTGATAATTATCCCTTCTGTCTTTTATTTGTTTTCTCCATTTTTTATTCTGCTCTCATTTTCTATTTCTGCCATAGTTTTTTCTGGTTTATTTTCTACTTCTTTCGACTTAATTGAATGTATTTTTAAAACTTCTTTTGGATTATTCTTCAAAAGATCAAGCATTACTCCTCCTGCTTCTGGATCAAATTGTGTACCTAAATTTCTTTCAATTTCTTCTGTTGCAACACTCAAATCTAATGCTTTTCTATATGCTCTACTTGAAGTCATAGCATCAAAAGCATCAGCAACTGCCGCAATTCTAGCAAGTTTAGGAATTGCCTCACCTTTTAATTGTTTAGGATACCCTTTTCCATCCCATCTTTCATGATGATACAGAACAATTGGCATCATTTCTTTAAATACCTCTGCAGCAGATAAAATGTGTACACCAATAGCTGGATGGTTTTTTATTTCAGAATATTCTTCATCTGATAGTTTAGCAGCTTTAGTTAAAATACCATCAGGTATCCCTATTTTCCCAATATCATGGAATAATCCACCAACTTCTAAGATTTTTAATTCTTCTTCAGAAAGACCCATTTCTTTACCCATTAATACTGAATATTTTGAAACTCTTTCAGAATGACCAACAGTATATATGTCTTTAACTTCAACTGTATGTCTTAAAACTTCTATAGTATCTAAATATGCTTGTTTTAATTTTTCTTGTTGATCTCTTAACTCATCATTAATATCTTGTATTGTTTCTTTTTGTACTAAAGATTTAACTGCTGATTCAATTAATAATAATAATTGATCAAATTTATCTGTTTTTTCACAATATCCTTGGATATCTAATCTTTTTATTGTATCTAAAGGTGGTGCTAAATCTTGATGTCCTGTTAAAAGTATAATATATAGTTCATCATTAAATTCTCTGATTCTTTCTACAACTGTATCTCCATGTATTGGAGTCATTAAAAAGTCTAAAACTAACACATCAAAATAGTCATTTCTAATTGCTTCTATTCCTGCGATTGGATCATTATAGCCCTCTACATAAAAACCTGCTCTTTCTAAAAATACAGCTATAGAATCTAATATTCCAGGTTCATCATCAATTAATATAACTTTCCTTTGTCCTTTTTTAACTTGAGCTATTCTTTTTGATTCTTTTATTCTCACAAAAATACCTCCTTAGGTAATTTTTATTTATTTTTTATATTGTTTTTTCTATAAGTAATTATACTTAATTATATTTAATTGTAATTAAACATTACTTTTAATTACAATTTTAAAGTATATTTGATTTTATAATAAAAAGATATATTATTCAATATAATAATGAGCTTTGTTATTTTTTGTTTGCAAAATGTTTTTTTATACTAACTTAATTCTTAAATTTTGAATCTTTATTAGGCAATCCTTTTGCTAAGTTTTCTTTTGCTTCTTCAGGTTTTTCTCTTAAATATATAAGGTAATTATAAACACCTAAATCACTTAATTTACCTCCTACTATCTTTTTAAGTGAAGCAGCCGTGTAATTTTCAACAAAAACTGGACTATCCTCATTATATATAAATTTATCTCCCTGTATAGATTTTACAAACTCATTAAAAATATCTTCATGTCTTTTAAGTTTAACAATTACTTCTTGACTTCTATTTTCTGTCATTCCTTTAGATGTTAAAAATACCAATAACTTATCTTCCATTATAAATCTCCTATATATTAGTTACTAAGTTTAATTATATTATACTCATAGTATTGTTTCTATTCTTTTTATTATTTGAAAATAATTTGTAACCTAGATAACATAAATATCTATAACAAAAGCCCGTTTATCTTAAAAAATTTATATTTAAATATATTTGTTGACATTATACTTAATATACATATACAATAAAATATATCATAATACTTGACACTTTATATTTAACTATTATAATTAAATATAGGTAAAAAAAGGGAGGATAAAGTGGGAACTGAAGAAATTTTTGAAAAAGTTAAAGGCGTAATAGTAGACCAACTAGGAGTTGCAGAAGAAGCCGTAACTAATGAAGCAACATTTTTAGATGACTTAGGAGCAGATTCTCTAGATATAGTAGAATTAATCATGGCTTTAGAGGAAGCTTTTGATATTGAAATTCCAGACGAAGAAGTCGAAAAAGCAATAACTGTTAAAGACGTAGTTGACTATATTGCTGAACAAGTTTAATAGAACTATAAATCAAAGAAAAAAGAATGGCTTCAACGAAGCCATTTCTTATATGGATCATTAGCTCAGCTGGTAGAGCAGGGCACTCTTAATGCCAAGGTCGCGGGTTCGAATCCCTCATGATCCACCAAAATATCACCAATTAACATATAATAGGTGATATTTTTAATTTTGTTTGCTTTTATTTTATTACAACTTTATCTTTTTTTGTATTTTCCACCTCTAAAATTCAAAGCATAGAAAAACAAATAAAAACTTCTAGTAATTAAACTAAAAGCTTTTATGGTGCACCTGGAGGGAGTCAAACCCCCAACCTTTCGGTTCGTAGCCGAATGCTCTATTCAATTAAGCTACAGGTGCATATATTAATTATACTGAGGGAACATGAAAAAATCAACCAGCTAAGGTTGATTTTTTATTGTCTATTCTTTATTTTCTTTGTTATCTCTTCTTTATAACATTTTTATAATTAATATTTTATTTAGCTGAATTTTAAAAAATATTAATTTATTTTACTTCTGGAATTCTTTTATTGGTCATCTCTTCTAAATCCTGTAGTTTTTGCCAATTAAAGTCTACAACTTTTTGTATTTCTGCAATTAAATGTTCATATTCTGGAGTAAATAAATGTTTAAATCTTCCTTGAGGTTTTAAAAAGTCTTCTATAGGAAGTTTTTTTGGAGGTTTATATGTTATTTTGTAAACTCCATTTACAACTTCATATAGTGGCCAATAACAAGTATCAACTGCTAATTTGTTTAAATTCATTAATTCAGATTCGTCGTATCTCCAACCTCTTGGGCAAGGTGCAAAAACATTTAAGAAAGTTGCGCCTTTTGTATATATTGCTTTTTCTGCCTTTGTATGAAGATCTGCAAAATTTAAAATAGCTGCAGTTTGAGCAACATATGGTAAATTATGCGCTACCATAACGCCAGTTAAATCTTTTCTTAATTCTAATTTTCCTGGAATCACACTTCCGGCAGGAGATGTAGTTGTATGAGCAAACTGAGGTGTTGCTGATGATCTTTGAATACCAGTATTCATATATCCACCATTGTCATAACAAACATAAAGCATATCATGACCTCTTTCCATTGCTCCAGATAAGCTTTGAAGGCCGATATCATATGTGCCACCATCACCACCAAAAACTATAAATTTAGTAATTTCTGATTCTGCTATTTTACCTTTTCTTTTTAAAACTTCATATGCAGATTCAACTCCAGATAAAGTTGCTGCAGCAGAACCAAATGCTGTATGAATATATGAGTCTTTCCAAGATGTATAAGGATAAATTGTTGATGCAACTTCTAAACATCCTGTTGCATTGCCAACTACAACCTTATCTTCAGGTTTTACTGCTCTTAATATCATTCTAATAACAGGGGGTACTCCACATCCAGCACACATTCTATGTCCACCTGTAAATCTTGAATCAGTTTTAATTATTGTATCTTTTAAATTAAATGCCATTATACACCTCTCAATCCTAAATATCTATAAGGATTTTCTACTTGTCCTTTTTCTTTAATAAGTTCTAAATCATCGAAAACTTTCTTTATGTCATCTTCTTTAACATCTCTACCACCAATACCATAAATATAGTTTACCATTGGTATATGAATATTTGCTGTAAACATTCCTGAAGTTACATCAGTATATATTGAGCTTCCAGCATTATTAATTGATGTTGATTTATCTAATATAGCTACTGCTTTTATTGATTTTAATTCTTTTGCTATCAATTCTCCCATAAAAGGTCTAAATACTCTTATTTTTAATAGTCCTACTTTTTCACCTTTTTCTCTTAATTTGTTTATTAATGATTTTGCAGTTCCAGCAGTTGAATTTAAGATAACAATAACTTTCTCTGCATCATCCATATAATATTTTTCAATAAAGTCATACTTTCTTCCAGAAATTTCTTCAAATTCTTTAAACACCTTTTCAAAAACTGCTACTGAATTTTGCATTGCTTCATCTTGTTGTTTCTTATGTTCCATTAAAAAATCTGGTAAATCTAAAGTTCCAACTGTTATTGGTTTTTCCAGTAGATTGGTATCATATTTATATTCACCAACAAATTTTTTAACAACATCATCATCTAAAAGTTCAATATTCTCAACTGAATGTGATGTTATAAATCCATCTTGACATACCATAATAGGCAATCCTACTTCTGTAGTTATTTTAGTTGCCATTATAAAATTATCATATGCTTCTTGATTTGTTTCAGAATACATCTGCATCCAACCTAAATCTTTTGCACCCATAGAATCTGAATGATCATTATGTATATTTAATGGGCCAGATATTGCTCTGTTCACTACTCCCATTACTATTGGTGCTCTCATTGATGATGCAATATGTAGCATCTCCCACATATATGCAAGACCATTTGCAGATGTAGCTGTCATTGTTCTTGCACCTGACAATGCTGAACCTATTGCAGCAGACATTGCTGAATGCTCGCTTTCTACTGTTATAAAATTTGTATCAACTTCACCATTTGCTACAAAATTAGCAAAATTTTGAGGTATTTCTGTTGATGGTGTTATAGGAAATGCTGGTACTACATCAGGATTTATTTGTTTCATCGCATATGCAATTGCTTCATTTCCACTTAATCTTTCTTTAATCATTTTTACTCCTATTCTTCTGGCTTTATCATTTCTATTGCGCCAAAAGGACACACTTTAGCACAGATTCCACAACCCTTGCAATAATCATAATCAAAATGAGTTAAAAGTCCACTTTCTTTATTAACTGTTATTGCATTTTCAGGGCAAACTGGCCAACATAGGCCACATTGTTTACAGACTTCTGGATCCCACTTAGGCATTATAACTCTCCAGTCACCTGTAGTAAATTTCATTGAATTTCCAGGTTCATCAATCTCACCCGCCTTTGTAATCTGATCCCAAGCTTTATGTTTTATTAAATCACACTCCATATTATTCACCTACCGATTCCCAAGCTTCTTTTATAGCTTCCATATTTCCTGCTATAACTTCTCTTTTATTAGCAAATTGTTTTTCCATTGATGTTTCCATTATTTCAAAAAATTCTTCTTTTTCTATTAAGCCCGCTATCTTAACTACTGCTGCTAACATTACAGTATTGGGAATTGCTCTTCCTATATTTTTTAATGCTATATCATCAGCCGCTATAGTATACACTTTAAGATTTTTATTTATTAATTTCTCTTTTATTTTGTCTACACTTTTAGTTGTATTAATAACAATAGCGCCTTCTTCTTTTAATCCATCTTCTACAGGAATACAACCCATTAATGATTCATCAACTACAACAACATAATTAGGATTATATACATTTGAATGTATTAAAATTCTTTCATCTGCTATCCTATTATATGCTGTTAATGGTGCACCTGTTCTTTCAGGTCCATATTCTGGAAAGCCTTGAACATACTTGCCTTTTTCAAACACTACATTTGCCAAAAGTAATGATGCTGTTTTTGCACCTTGTCCACCTCTTCCATGCCATCTAATTTCTATCATTCTTTCTCCTTTGCTTTTTGTTTTTATTTTTTATATTTAAATCTAATTTTTCATATTTTATTGTTTTTTAATTATGTTTATCTCTTTCTTTATCATCTTTTTCTGTATTTTCTTTTACAAAGTCTACTTGTCTTAATCTTTGTTGTCTAGAATCTATACCATTAGTTTTACAATATAAATCTTTAAATTTAGTTTCATCTTGCAATAATTTTCTTATGTCTTCTAAAAAAACCTTATATATTTCATCTTCATAAAACATATTTTCGGGTTTTTCCTGACTATATCTTTTTTTAAGTCTTTCATATGTAAATTCTAAATAATCTTCAACAGTATATTCCGGCATTTTTTCTTTACCAACTAAAAAACTACGTAAAAAGACTATTTCAATGCTTGTGTTTCTATCTGCAGATGAAATTAATTTACCATATTCACTTCTAGGCTCACCTTCTCTTGAAGACCTATGATCTTCTATTGCCGCTTTTATTAATACTCTTTCTTCTTTAGTAAAATACTTTTTCATAAATTCATCTTGATTAAATAATATAGCAGATATTTTTTCATGTATGGCACTATTAACATGTTTACCTATATCGTGATATGCAGCAATTGCATATATTATATTAGGATTTAAATTTAACTTTTGACTTTCGTTTAAAGCAAAAGATCTTTTTACCACTTCTGAAATATGAACCATCCCGTGCCCTTCATCATTTTTTTCATATTCTGGAAAAGCATTTTGTTCAACATATTTTCTCAATTCTGGATCTACATCAATTAGGTAATATTCCATTTCGTTAATATTATTTTTTTCTATTAAGAAAGCTTTTATCTCTTCAAATGATTTTTCTGTTATTAATTTATTATACGTAAAATAGAAACGTTCATCTAAAGATAAATTTTCGTTTTTACTTAATTCTTTAAAAACATATTGAATATATTCTTCACTGTCACCAATATTATTTACATTAATATATTTTTCTCTAAATTTATTAGTATCACTCGTTAAAATAGCCGCTTCATTTAACATATTCATATATGCTTTGTCCTCAAAATACATTTTTGATACAGCATATGCATCTTGATTCCCAAACTTGTTTTTTATGTGTTCTAATGACTCGTCCATAATTTGGTCTATATTAGACTTATATTTGATTTTAATCCTATATGATAATGTTCTCTTAATAACTTCATCTAAAGATGTAATTCTATCCGCAGATGAAACAATTTTCCCATAAATTGATCTTGGTTCTCCTTCTAAACTAGCTCTATGATCTTCGATTGCTTCTTTTATTAATAATTTTTCTTCTTCATTAAAATACTGACTTACAAATTCATCTTGTTCTAAAATTTTTGCTGACTCCTTTTCGTGATTGTCTGAATCTATATGGTGTCCAATATCGTGAAATGCCGCAGTTGTATATACCATATCTAAGTTTACATCATCAACTTTTTCTGCAAACTTTAAGCTTCTCCTTGTCACATAGTCAATGTGTTCTCTGCTATGTCCAGCATCATTTTCTTCATATTGAGGAAGTATATTTCCTTCTATATATTCTTTTAATTTTTCGTTAATCATGATTTTCCCTTTTCATAGTTTCTAAACTTTTATTCCTACTAATCATTATATCTTATTTTAAGATTTATTTCCTTATTTTATTAGAATATTTTTTAAAAATAATATTTTTGTTGATATTTATCTGTTAATAAAGATAAAAAAAGTTAATAGCTTTCTATTAACTTTTATATTTAGTTTGTTCTTAAATTATATTTTTGTTTATAAGAATGGTCTATATGGTAATCCAAAATTGATATAATATTCTGGATTTAAATTTACTCCATTATATTTTATTTCAAAATGTAAATGAATACCCGTAGAAAACCCAGTAGACCCAACAACTCCAAGCACTTGTCCTACTGAAACTTGTTCACCTTTTGATACAGATAAACTATCAGCATGTGCATAAAGTGTTATAACTCCATTTCCATGATCTATTTCTACTGTATTACCATAATCACCAGACCAACCACTTGCAACAACTTTACCAGCTGCTGCAGCTCTAAATACAACATTTGTTGAACTACCAAGTGTTGCTACGTCTACCCCTCTATGCACTCCAAAAGGATAATATGGATCTTTAAACTTAGTTGTAATTATTCCTGAACTTATTGGTCTTGCAAAAGATACAGGTAGGTCTCTTCTTATATCACTAATACCTGTAGCACGAGATAAATATGCATAATCTCTATAAACAGGCGTATATACAGGCACTGGTTTTTCTACATATAGGTCAGCAACAACTTTTTTAGTATCTTCTAGTTTTGGTTTTTCTTTCACATATGCAAGTTCAATTGATATATCATTTAAGTTATCACTATCTTTTTTCTTTAAATCTGCTAATATTTTAGATGCTTCATTATATGTTGCAACTCTAGCCTTAATTTTATTATTCTCTTTTACAGCATATGTTTTATACACTGGTATTGCTTCCGTTTTTATTTCTTCAACAATTTTAGCATCATCTGGAACAAAGCTTGCTTTCATGAATGTAAATTCGTATTCTGGTTTTTCATCAATTTCATAATATGCTACTTCTGAATCACCATTAAAAATACTCTCATGTATTTTAGATTTAATATTAAATACATCTCTCGAGTATCCTATAAATTTGCCTTTAAAGCTTATTTTATATGTTGGTCTATAAATTAAAAACATTAATAATGTAAATAATGTTGCTGTAAATAATAGTGTAAGTATTAAATTAAATCCTCTCTTGAGGTGAAATTTTACTTTTTTCATTTTTCTTTTAAAACAATTTAAATGTTTCTATTTCAGCCCTTTCTTAATAAATTTTATTAATTTTCTCTTTCTTTTATTATCAGAGATTAGTATACTATATATACCTAGTTTTGGCAACATTTTTCTAAAGCTCTTGTTTTTCAACCTCTTCAAGCATTTCTTTTATGTCAAAAATCACTTCTTTTTCAACAATAATGTTTTGATCTACAGGATTTATTGCTATACCAAAAAGGTCGTTTTCAACACTAAAAAGGTCTATAATGTGGTGAAATTCTAAATGATAAATACTTGCTTCATCAATACCTGGTAATTTTTCATATTCTTCTTGAGATGTAAAAACAGGTATGTATTTTTTATCATCCGAATCTACAATAATATTAAATAATATCGTATTGTCTTTATCTATTACAATTCCACCTTTGGAATCAATTTTAGGATTATTAACTAAATAGGTAGGAGTTCTTAAAATACAATATGGTAATAAATTTAATATATTTTCATAATGATCTATATCTCCAGTTTTATGAAATTCTATAATTTCTTTTTCTAATTCCTTATTAAAATCCATTTGATCTACCTAATTTTAATTTTTTCTTTTTATTTTTTTATATTTTTCTATTTATTCTTGTATTTTATTCTTGTTTTTTTGTAAATTTTTATATTTTTCTCTAAAAACATTATGTAAAATGATTTTAGCATTATAATCACCTTAATAAAAGACATTTCAAGCTTTGTAACCAATATTTAATAGTTAAGTTATATTTAGCACACTTTTATTAAAAATATATGTTCAAGCCTTTTATACTCAAGGCTTTAATAAAAAAAGCAAAAGGATATATTCCCCTTTTGTTTTATTAATATAAGTAAAATTATTTCAGTTTTTTATCTTTTTTCTAGTTTTCACATTTAATTTTAAAAAATATATTTAATAGATTTATAATTGTTTTAAATCTATTTCTTTCAAAGTATACCATGGTAGTGTTGCACATTTAACTCTGCCTGGCATATTTGATATGTTTTCTAGTGCTATTGCATCTCCTAATGATTCTTTTTCAATATCACTTAAATTTTCTTTTCTAATTAATTTAATAAATAAATCTGATATTTCTTTAGCTTCATCTAATGACTTGCCTTTAATTTGATCAATCATTATAGAAGTAGAAGCCTTGGAAATAGCGCAACCTTCACCTTTAAAGCTTGCATCTATTACTATATTATCTTTAATATATAGTTCTAAAACTATTTCATCTCCACATGAAGGATTTATTCCTTTTTTTGAGATTGTATAATTTTCTAATTTTTTCATATTTTTTTTAGAAGAAGAGTGTTCTAAAACTATTTGTGAATAAATTTCATTAATATCCATTTCACTTCCCCATAATTCTTCTAGCTTCTAGTAGCTTTTCTGCAAAATAATCAATTTCTTCTTTAGTATTAAATATTCCAAAACTCACTCTTGCAGATGCTGATATATTAAGACGAGTGTGAATTGGCATTGCGCAGTGATGGCCAGCTCTAATTGCTATTCCAAAAGAGTCTAAAATACTGGCAATATCATGTGCATGAATATCTAAAAACACAAAAGATAATAATGCACTAGTATCTTTAGTTGAATGAATTAATTTTATATTTTTAATATCTTTAATTTTTTCTATAGTGTATTCTAATAATTCTTTTTCATGTTTTTGAATATTATCTATCCCTATATTTTCAATCCATTCTATGGCTGTTTTAAGACCTATTGCTCCACCAACATTTAATGTACCTGCTTCAAACTTTGTAGGTATATCTCTATAATTTGTATTGTCAATATATACATATTCAATCATACCTCCACCATATTGATATGGTTTCATATCTTTCAAAATTTCTTTTTTTGCAAATAAAATTCCAATTCCCATAGGTCCATAAATTTTATGCCCAGAAAAAACTAAAAAATCACAATTAATTTCTTTAACATCTACTTTTCGAAAAGTTAACAATTGAGTCGCATCAACCATTACTTTTATATTTTCATTAAATTCTTTAATTTTTGCTATAATTTCTTTTAAATTTAAAATCTCAGCAGTAACATTAGAAGCAGCAGTAATTGCTACTAATTTAGTGTTTTCATTTAAATGTGAATATATTTCATCAGTTTTTAAATTATTATCTTCGTCAATATCTACAATATTTATTTTTATATTTTTCTTTTTTGATAATTCTTGCCATGGAACAAAATTAGCATGATGTTCAATTATAGTAGTAATTATTTCATCTCCTTCGTTTAAATTATCTATTCCCCAAGTTCCTGCAACAATATTAATTCCATCTGTAGCAGAACGAGTAAATATAATTTCATCTGTGTCTGAATTTAAGTATCTAGCAATAGTTTTTCTTGAATCTTCTAATTCTTCACTTGCCTTATGACCTAAGAAATGGGCTGATCTGCCTGGATTAGAATTAGAATATTTATAATAGTCTGTAATACTCTCTATTACTATATCTGGTTTTTGGGCAGTTGCAGCAGAATCTAAATATATGATTTTTTTACCAACTTTATCAATATTTTCCTCTTTTAAAAAAGCAAATTCTTTTCTTATTTTATTAATATCTATATCATTCATTTTTTAACCTCTACTATATTATACTATATGCCATATTTTATTTGTTGTTTATTTATTATTTTATTTATTACTTTTTAATTATATTAATTATATTTTGTTTTATATTCCCTTTTTCAATTTAAATTTTAAATCTTCTTTTAATTCTGATTTTAATGCTCTATTTTGCACCTTGTCTAAAATAGGTATTATTTTTGCTTCAGCTATTATATTTTTTGCCTGTTCTCTAGTAAATCCACGAGACTGAATATAATAAATTTGTTCTTCATCAAATTCTCCATGATTTGCTGAATGACTCCCCTTTATGTCATCTTCATGAACAAGTAAGATTGGAAGAGAAATAGATTTGGAATTTTTACTATAATTTATAACTGATTCATATTCATTTCCAATAGAGCTTTTAGAACCCTTTTTAAATTCTAAAGTACCTTTAAAAATTTTAGAAGATTTGTCTTTTTGTACTCCTTCAACTAAAATATTACCCTTTGTATTCTTTGCATCATGTTTTTGGTGAAAAGACATATCATAATTTTCTTCTTCAGATAACACATATGCAAGATCAATATTTGTTTCTGCTCCATCTTCAATTAAATTTGTAGTATAATTTAAATGTTTATTGTTTTGTCCAAAATCAACCTTAATAAGATTCACTTTTGCATTTTCTTTTGCAATAATAGCTATTGATTCTAATTTTAAAATTTTATTTTTATCTCTATCTATTAATATTAAATCTAATTTTGAATCCTTTTCTACTACTATTCTAAATACCATATTTATTATATTTTCAAATTCTAAGATATATGTTGTATTTATATTTTTTGCTAAACTTACATCTATTAAAATGTTTTGAGCATTCTTAATTCTTAATCTTATCGCACCACTTCTAGATTTTGGATAAATTTCTATATTATTTTTTTCTAATTCTAACTTTTCTTCATCTAAATCATTTCCATTTAAATATATATATTTGTCTAAATTATTTCTGTTTAAATTTAATATTTCTTGAGATATTCCATATTCTATATTTTGAAAATTTTGATCCATTTTTCTATTAATATTTTTTTGCACTATATTAAGTTCTTGAGTTTTAGATTTTTTTGTATGTTTATTTTCTATATTTATTACTGATTCATTAACATTTAACCATCTACAAACATTTTTACTTATTTTATTCCCTTTATATTCCATGCTGTCCCTCCAGTTCTAGATTAATTAAATTGTTCATTTCTATAGCATATTCTAAAGGCAATTCTTGTGAAATAGGGGATGCAAATCCTCTTACAATCATAGCTTTTGCTTCTTTTTCATCCAAGCCTCTGCTCATTAAATAAAAGATAGTTTCATTTTCTATTTTACCTATTTTAGCTTCATGACCTACATCAGCATCATTCTCTCTTATATCTATTACTGGTATTGTATCTGATACAGAAAGATTGTCTAAAATTAAAGAATCACAATCAGAATTAGATTTTACTCCTGTTGCTCCTTCTTGCACTCTAATAACATTTCTAGTTGTAGATATTCCCCCATTTTTTACAATAGATTTAGTATTAACAATTGAAGAAGAATTTTTACCAATATGAATTGCAGTACATCCATTGTCAATATTTTGTCCTTCTCCTGCAAATGACACACTCGTGAATGTTGAACTAGAATTGTCTCCTTTTAATATTGATGTTGGATAAAGCATCGAAACTTTAGACCCAAAAGAACCTGATACCCATTCAATTTTAGCATTTTTTTCTAATATTGCTCTTTTAGTGTTTAAATTATACATATTTTTAGACCAGTTCTCAATTGTAGAAAACTTCATATGAGAATTTTCTTTAACAAAAATTTCAACTGCTCCTGCATGAATATTTAATTCATTATATTTAGGAGCTGAACAACCCTCTATAAAATGAAGAGATGAATTTTCTTCTACTATTATTAATGTATGCTCAAACTGACCTGCTCCTGGTGCATTTAGTCTATAATACGATTGAATTGGCATAATTGCTTCAGTGTTTTTAGGAACATATACAAAAGATCCTCCTGAAAAAACAGCATAATGAAGTGCTGCATATTTATGAAGTTTTGGAGATATATTTTTACTAAAATATTCTCGAACAAGCTTTTCATGTTTTTTAACTGCTGTATCAAAATCTAAATATATAATGCCTTGTTCTAAAAGCTCTTTTTTAACATTGTGATAAACTTCTTCTGAATCGTATTGTGCAGATATTCCAGCTAAAGATTCTTGTTCAGCTTTAGGAATACCTAGTCTATCAAATGTGTCAAAAAGATATTCTGGTAAATCTTCCCAATTTCTTTTTAATTTTGCTTCTGGTTTAATATATAATACAATATCATCTAAATTTATTTCTGATAAATCTGGTCCCCAATTAGAATCCTTAGAATTTTTGAAAATTTCAAATGCTTCTAGTCTAAATTGAAGTAACCATTCAGGTTCTTCTTTGCTTTTAGAAATTGCTTTAATAATATTTTCATTTAAGCCTTTTTCTAAAACATCTGAATAGTCTAATTTATCATATATGTCATAGATTCCTCTATCTTCTTTAAATAATGAGTCTTTATCTTGCTTCATCTATACTATCAAATCCCATTTCTTCTAATTTTTCTATAATTTCTTCTTTGCCTGATAATACGATTTGTCCATCTCTTAAAACATGAACAAAGTCTATATCAATTTCATCTAAAATTTCTCTATGATGTGTAATAATAATAACTGCATTATCTTTTGAAATATATTTTTTTATATTTTCAGATACAATTTTTAATGCATCTATATCTAAACCTGAATCTGTCTCATCTAATAATGCTAGTTTAGGTTGCAAAATATTTAATTGCAACATTTCTATTTTTTTCTTTTCACCTCCTGAAAATCCTTGATTAAAATATCTTGTTGCATATTCTGGTGGTATTTTTAATTTTCTCATTTCTTTTTGTAATTCAATATTAAAGGCTATAATTCCTGTCTCTTCACCAGTAATAGCTATCTTTGCTTGTCTTAAAAATTCTGCCACACTAATTCCTGGAATTTCTTTTGGATTCTGAAAAGACATAAAAATTCCTTTTTTTGCACAATCACTTGTATCTAGTTTTTTTATGTTTTCTCCCATATATTCTATCTTACTCTTATCAGAAATCTTATATTCAGGATTTCTCATTATTACATTAAATAAGGAAGACTTACCTGAACCATTAGGCCCCATAATAACATGAACTTCTCCACTTTTAACTTCTAAATTTATATTTTTTAAAATATTTTTATCTTCAACATTTACACTTAAATTTTCAATTTTTAATATCTGCATTCTTTCTCCTTCATTTTCAAGTATTTACATTATACCATAATATTAAATTTTTAAATATATCAAAAAGAAAAGGTGATATTCACCTTTGTTTTCTTTTTAGTCGCTTTTTATTATCTTTTTTATATATATTAAAACTGTTATTATTTTAATCTTTCTAAATCTTTTTTCTCTTTTTCTTCTTCGTATTTTAATTTTTTTTGTTTTTCTTTGTCAGATTTTTCTATTTTTAATTTTAAATTTTTAGTTTTTTCTTTTAATAAACTATCTATCTCAGCTATTTCAGCTTCAGTAAACTTTTTATCTTCAACTTGAGTTTCTTCTTTTTCTTTTTCTACTTCTTGTTCTTTCTTTTTAGTTTCTTTAGCTGGTCTTTCATGATCATTTAATTCTTCTTTGCTAACCTTTCTATATATTGATAAGCTTGGAGCTAATTCTTTATCAATATAGTTTTCTCCTTCTTTTAAAATTTTCACTTCTTCAGGTGTAAGTTGAAAGTCTGTCCAGTCATCAGGAACAACCTCATTTTCCCTAAATATTATTTTGTTAATTTCTTTCATGCCCTTTTTTGTTTCTTCTGCATTATCTCTTTGAAAATTTTCTTCTTTTTTACTCATAATATACTCCTAATTCATATAGTCTCTAAGTTTTTCACAAATCTCTGGTGTAGAGAATAGTTTTCTTAGAGCCTTGGCTTCTATTTGCCTAATTCTTTCTCTTGTTACATTAAAAACTCTACCAACTTCTTCTAAAGTTCTACCTTTTCCATTATCTAGTCCAAATCTCAGTTTTAATACCATTGCTTCTCTTTCAGTTAAAACCTTCATAACTTCTTCCAGGTTTTCTTTTAATAATATGTATGATGCTGAATCATGAGGAGAAGGACTATCTTCATCTGGAATAAAGTCACCTAAATGACTATCTTCTTCTTCTCCAATTGGTGTTTCCAAAGATACTGGGTCTTGGGCAATTTTTTGTATTTCTACAACCTTCTCTACTGTAATTCCCATATCTTCAGCTATTTCTTCTGCAGAAGGCTCTCTTCCTAGTTGTTGTAATAAATGTCTTTGAGTTCTAACTAATTTATTTATAGTTTCAACCAT
Source organism: uncultured Lachnospiraceae bacterium (assembly GCA_964616165.1). Classification (GTDB taxonomy): domain Bacteria; phylum Bacillota; class Clostridia; order TANB77; family CAG-508; genus CAZCCM01. The sequence goes on along the minus strand of CAZTTS010000007.1, from coordinate 28,147 downwards.
ATGTACAGGTATTCTTATTGTTCTTGCTTGATCTGCAATCGATCTAGTTATAGATTGTCTAATCCACCATGTTGCATATGTAGAGAATTTATATCCTTTTCTAACGTCAAATTTATCTACAGCTTTAATTAAACCTATATTACCTTCTTGTATAAGATCTAGAAATAGCATCCCTCTATTTGTGTATTTTTTAGCAATACTAACAACTAATCTTAAATTAGATTCAACAATTTTTTGCTTAGCATATTCATCACCTTCTAAAACTCTAGTTGCATACATTATTTCTTCTTCAGGTGTTAATAGTGGAATCTTCCCTATTTCTCGTAAATACATCTTTACAGGGTCATCAACACTTATTCTATCTAATGTGCTATACTCTATCTCTTCTAAGGAAATTTCCTCTTCTTCTACTTCGCTATCTAATTCTTCTTCTGGTGGTTCTAGAGGATCTTCTTCCCCCTCATCATCTGTTTTAACATTTATTGCAAGCCCTGCTTCTTCTAAAGAACTCATAATATCTTCAATATCTTCTGTTGTCATATTATCGCCAATTTCAAGTGCCAATTCTCTATATGTAATGCTTCCTTTTTCTTTTGTCTTTTTAAGAATTTCTTTTACTTTCTTATCAATTATTGTTTCTTCTTGATGTTTTTGAGCTTCTTTTTCTTCTAATTCTTTTATAAGTTCCCTAGCTGTTTTCTTTTTAGTTTGCTCTTCTTTTTTCTTTTTTGTTTCAGTTTTTTTAGTTGTTGCTTTTTCTGTTGTTTTATTATCTACTTTTTTTACTTCTTTTTTAACTACTGGCTTTTTAGCAACACTTTCTTTTTTAGCTGGTTTAGTTTCAACTTTTTTGGCTGGTTTTACAGCTTTTTTAGCTGTTTCTTTTTTTGTTGCAGGTTTTTTAGCAGTATCTTCTTTTTTAACTGCTTTTATTTCAACTTTTTTAACCGGCTTTACATCTTTTTTAGTTGTTTCTTTTTTCGTTGCAGGTTTTTTAGTAGTGCTTTTCTTTTTAACAGCTTTAGTCTCAACTTTTTTGGCTGGTTTTACAGCTTTTTTAGTTGTTTCTTTTTTCGTTGCAGGTTTTTTAGCAATACTTTCTTTTTTAACTGGTTTTACTTCAACCTTTTTAACTGGTTTTACTTCTTTTTTAGTTGTTGCTTTTGCTGCTGGCTTTTTAGCAGTGCTTTCCTTTTTAACAGTTTTAGTCTCAACTTTTTTAACTGGTTTTACTTCTTTTTTAGTTGTTTCCTTTTTTACAACTGTTTTTTTAGTCTCTTCTTTTTTTGCCATTTATATCCCCTTTATTTATTTATTTCCTTAATTATTTCTTTTAATCTATTTTCTTTTGTTTTTCTGTCACTAGCAGCTATTTTGGTATCTTTTAAATCTTTTAATATCTTGTCTCTTTCTTTTTTGAGTTCATTTATTTCAAATTGTTTTAAAATATCTCTTATTGATTTGTATAAAATATTTCTACCAATTTGTATATCTTGTGAATAAATTTCTGTAATCTTATTTCTAATATTCTCATCAGTAATATCATTAATTGCCATTTCTTTGTTATTATATCCGCCTTCAAAAATATGTTTAAAAATTCGTTTATGAATATCTGTTGAAACATTTTTTAAATCTACATTCTTTTGTATTTCTTTTTTTATCTTTTCATCATACATATTTTCTAACAATACATATATTAAATATTCTTCTCTTTTAACATCTATTTCTTTAACTAAATCTTCTTTGTTTTCTTCTTCTCTTATGCTTTGTTCAGTTAATGTACTGTCTTTTTTGTCTAATTTTGCATTATCAATTTTTCGAACATCAGAATATATTGCTTCTTTGGATATATCATATTTTTTAGATATTCTGTCTATATATATTTCTCTTGCTACTTCTTCTTCTACAGTTGATATAACTTTAGCAATTTCTTTAAAAAATTTAATTTTTTCATTAGGAATGTTTATATCAAATTTTTCTCTTAAAACTTTAACTTTAAATTCAACTAAAGATATTGATTTAGAAACTTGTTTTTCAAACATATCTTTCCCAAATTTAACAATATATTCATCAGGATCTTTTGCTCCATCTAATTCTAAAACTCTTAAATCAATACCTGTTTTATTTAGTATATCTAGTCCTCTTAGGGCTGCATCTTGCCCTGAAGCATCAGAATCATATGCTATAATTGCTTGTTTGGTGGTTCTAGCTATTAATTTAGCCTGTCTTTCAGTAAGTGCTGTTCCAAGTGATGCTACAACATTTTTTACTCCTCTTTGATGTAATGATATTGTATCCATATATCCTTCAGTTATAATAAGTTGGTTTTGCGCATATCTTTTAGCAATGTTTAGCGCATATAAATGATTTCCTTTTGAATAAACCAAATTTTCATTAGAATTAATATATTTTGCCATTTTAGCTTTATCATCTAATATTCTTCCACCAAAAGCTATAACAGTTCCAGTTATATCTGTAATTGGGAACATTAATCTATCCCTAAATCTGTCAACATACTTGCCGTCATCTCTTTTATACACTAAACCTGTTTCTAAAATTTCTTTGTCATCATAACCTTTATCTTTTAAGTATTTATATAATCCCATTTTAGAATAACCTATTCTAAAACTCTTTAATGTTTCAAGATTTATTTTTCTCTTATTAATATAGTCTTGAGCAATTTTAGCTGTAGGCTTTAAAAGTTCAGCTTGAAAATATTTAGTTGTATCTTCATTAACAGCCTTCATTCTCTCTCTTAATTGTGCATGGGGATCTTTATATCCTCTTCTATCCGGTAATTTAATACCAGATTTATCCGCTAACATTTTTAAGGCCTCAAAAAAGCTAATATTCTCAATAAGTTGAATAAAATGAATAGAATTACCACCTTTTTTACATCCAAAACAATGAAATATTTGTTTTTCTGGTGAAACAGAAAATGAAGGTGTTTTTTCATTATGAAAAGGACATAAACCGAAATAGTTTCGTCCCTTCTTTTTTAAAGACACATAGTTTGACACTACGTCTACAACATCATTTGCTAATAATATATCTTCAATTATTTTATCATCTAAATTGCTCATTATACTATACATATTCTAGGTAAAAGAAAAAAACCCTTTATTTTCCATAATATTTTAGGGTTTTTATTTTTTTTGTTATAACAATTCATATATTTTAATTAAACTATAGCTATTCCACCGATTCTTTTACTTTCTGACACACCATCTAAGAAGTTTTTCCCTCCTGATAATACAATAACATCTCCATCTTTTATAATACTATTTTCTTTCATTTTTACTATTACTTTTTCCATCATATTATCAATTACTTCTTCTTTTTCCATAAACATCGGGAAAACATTCCATACTAAAGGTAGTTTATTATATGTTTTCCAATTATCAGTAACAGCAAAAATTGGGCAAGCTGCACCCATTCCCGCTAATTTTTTAACCGAATTACCAGTATAAGTATATGTTATTATTAAATCTGCACAAAGTGTTTTCGCTATATTCGTAACTAATGCAACTGCATCTGTTTCTGAATCTTTTCTAGTAATAGGTAGTTCTCTAATTCTACCCCAATATTGTAGTTTAGCTTCTACTTTTTTACATATATTAGACATAGTTTCAACACATTTTACTGGATATTTACCTATTGCTGTTTCTCCTGATAACATTACAGCACTCGCTTTATCATAAACAGCATTAGCAACATCTGAGGCTTCTGCTCTTGTTGGTGTTGGATTGTTAATCATTGATTCTAACATTTGAGTTGCTACAATTACAGGTTTTCCCATTCTATTACTTTTTGATATAATGTCTTTTTGCCAAATTGGAACTTCTGCAAATGGTATTTCTACTGCTAAATCTCCTCTTGCTACCATTACTCCATCTGCAGTTTCTAATATTTCCGTAATATTTTCTAAAGATTGTTGATTCTCTATTTTGGCTATAATTTCTACTTCATGGCCACCAAATTCTTCTAAAACTTTTCTTATTTCTAAAATATCTTCTTTATTTCTTACAAAGGAAGCTGCCACAAATTCAAACTCTTCTTCCGCTGCATACCTAAGATCATCTATATCTTTAGGACTTAATGTCGGATTGTTTAGATAAACTCCTGGTACATTAACTGATTTTCTATTTTTTAAAATTCCGCCATCTATAATAACACAATGAATTTCACCATTTTCAATATTTTGAACTTCTAATTCAATATCGCCATCATCAATTAATATCTTATGCCCAATTTGTATATCATTACATAAACCTGCATAAGAAATAGAAGCATGATATTGATTTGTTTTAGAACCATCATTTTTTAATGTAAAATGATGTCCATCTTCTAATGTAACTCCATCTGGAAACTCTTCTTCTAACATTCCAGTTCTAATTTCGGGTCCCTGTGTATCCAACATAAGAGATGCTGGAACATTAAGTCTAGCTCTTACTTCTTTAAATTTTGCTACTTTTGATTGGTTTTCTTCTCTTCCTCCATGTGAAAAGTTTATTCTAGCTACATTCATGCCTGCCTTAAACATGTCTTCTAAAATATCTTCACTAGCTGGTCCAATTGTACATACAATTGCTGTTTTTCTTAGTTCTGTAATCATATTTTCCTCTTTTGTTTTACATATTTTTTCTTTTTTATATTTATTATTGCTTTTATTTGTGTTTTTATTTGTTATTTCTTGTTTATTGTTTGACTTATCATTCTAAATTATTTTCTATTAATATTTCTATTATTTCTCCATAAGTAAAGCCAGATTCTATTAATAATCTTGGATACATACTAATTTGAGTAAAGCCAGGCATTGTATTTATTTCATTAAACACATAGCCTGCTTTTGTTAAGAAAAAATCTACCCTTGATAAATCTTTACATCCTAATTTTTCAAAAATTTGTCTAGCAATTTCTTGTATCTCTTTTTCTTTTTTATTTAAACTTCTTTTCTTGTCTGGATTAAACAAAAATGCTTGTTCAGTTTTGTTTACATATTTAGAATCATATGTATAAAAAGTTTCTGCTGGTTTAATTTCTCCTAACTTACTAGCAATTGTTTTCCCTTTGTTTTCTAAAATAGCACATTCAATTTCTCTACCTATAATTGCTTCTTCTAATAATATTTTATTGTCTTCTTTAAATGCTGTTCTAATAGCTCTTGGAAGATCATCATATTTTTCAACTTTTGTTACACCTACAGATGAACCAGATCTTGCTGGTTTTACAAATATTGGATATTTTAATTTTTCTATTATTTTTTTATTTAAAGCTTTTAAATTTTCTAAATTAATACTATTTAAAGAAAAATCTATGTCTAATTCTAAGCTAATAGTTTTAGCCATTTTAATATTGTGGCCTTCTAATATCTTTTTAGTTAATCCTTTGTCAAAGCAATTATTTGAAGTATAACTATCACATCCAACAAATTTAATTTTCTGTTCTTCAAATATATACTGAATTTCACCATCTTCTCCAAATTGTCCATGTAAAACAGGAAACACTAAATCAAATGTTTTCATGTATTCAATTGAATCTTTAATTTCTTTTTTGACTATAACAGAATATGGAAATGTAATTTCTTTTTCTTCAAATTCTTTTTCAATTTCAAAAGAAACATTTTCTTTGTTTAAATATATAATATCTTTATCATATTTTTTAGGAATATTATTATATACATTAATTCCAGACACAATTGAAACATCGTGCTCTGTAGAGCTACCACCAATTAAAACTAAAATTCTTTTTTTCATCATTTGTTCACTCCGTAAACTTCTTTTGCATTATTAATTAAAATTTCTTTTAATTTTTCTTCATCTATTTCTTTAACTTGGGCTATTTTTTCTACAATATATTTTAAATATTTTGAAGAGTTTATCTTACCTCTATGTGGATGTGGAGTAAGATAGGGCCCATCTGTTTCAACTAATATTTTTTCTAAATTAACGAGTTTTATGCTTTCATCAGGCTTAGCATTTTGAAAAGTTATATTCCCAGAAAACGAAATATAATAACCTAATTTTAAGCCTTCTTTTATTAAGTGTTCATTTAAAGGCACGCAATGAAATATACCTTTTCTCTTTTTGTCATATTTTTCTAGTATTTCTAAAATATCAATTGTTGCTTCTCTAATATGTAGTATAATAGGTAAATTTAATTTATTAGCTAAAACGATTTGTTTAATAAGTAATTCTTTTTGTGATTCCTTATTATCTTTTGTCCAATAATAGTCTAATCCTATTTCACCAATACCTACAACTTTTTCATGTTGAGCTAAAACTTCTATTGCTTCTAGATCGCTATCTGAATATATGTTTGCAGCTTCTGGATGAATTCCAACTAATGCATAAATTTCTTCATATTCCTCAGCTAATTCTATAGCTTTTTTTGATGATTCTAAATCATAGCCTGGGCAAACAAAGCATTTAACTCCAGAATCTAACATTTCTTTAAAAACCTCTTCAAAGTTTTCTTTATATTTTTCACTATTTAAATGAATATGTGTATCAAAATACATTTATTTCCTTTAACTTAAAACTAGAACAGCTATAGCAACTGAAGTAGTTTTATTATGTGATATGCTAATATCCATTTTATTTTCAAATCTTTTTATGCTTCCATTAAGGAAATTTAATACTGGTCTTCCGTTTTCAGCACTTAAAATTTCCATGTCTAGCCAATCAATTTTTTCAAATCCAGCTCTTTGAGATAATGCTTTATAAATTGCCTCTTTGGCAGCAAATCTGCCAGCGTAAAATTCTGCTTCGTTTTTTCTTGTACATAAAGCTATTTCATTTTTAGTAAATATTTTTTCTAAAAAACCTGGCTTCTTAATAGATTCTGCCATTCTATCGATTTCAATTATATCTATTCCTGTATAAACATGCTTCATATATTACCTCCAAAGAGCAAAATTATATTTAATATTGTTAAAGCAACCAAACTTCCTAGTAAATAATATATTCCCTTTGAATATTTGTAATATTTACTTATTCGGCTTTCTTTATATACTATTTCAAATTTATTTTGTATTTCATTATATTTATTATTTAAATCAAAAACTTCTTTTAACTTTTTAATATATAGTACACCTTTATCTTGTGCAGTTATGGTATTTCCCCAAAAATTATTAGTAAAATATTCCAAATCCCTTATAGCTTTTCTATATCTTTCTTTTAAGAAAATATCTCTTCCTACTTTTTCCAAGAAAATCTTTTGGAATATTGTATAAATATATATATATAAATAGGTTGTTTCATATTCTATAGGAATTTTTGTAAAATTATGTATTTCTAAGCCCGACGAAAATAAATTAGAAGATAAATTAGTAATACCTATTTTAGAATACTTTAAGTCTTCTATTACCTCTATTGCTGTATTTACATTGCTAAATTCCGAATTAAATTCTGCAGGCAAAACTTCTGAATACTTATTAAAAACAGTTTGTAATTCTCTAAAGTCTGTTTTTTCATTCCACATCAAATTATCTACACAAAGATAAGAAAAAGTGTAAAATTTATCAATACCCGTTGTTTTAGTTAAATCATTTAAGTCTAAACCTGTTAATTCTGTTATAACGTTTTTTAAGTCCGAAACTTCTGTAAAAGTATCTGATTGTATTTTTATATTTTCATATTTTTTAAACTCTAAAAGATCTGTTGATAATTCTCTAAACCTATAGTTAAAATTTAATAAGTCATGTAGATTGTCTGAATCAATAATAGTTTTAAAAATTAAAAAAGATACTCCCGTTTTAGTAGTTACAATATTTGCTTTATCTATTCTAAAGAAAATTCCTTCTTCTTCTCCAACCTTGCCTTGTATGTTTTGTGACAAGTCTACATCAAATATTGTTAAATCTTTTTTTGATAACTTTTTTGCTAATGCTTGGAACCCTTCCCTTTTACCTTCTCTTAAGTCTAAATCTGTAATATTGTCCGCATATTCGAAAAATTCTAAAAAGTTTTCATTGAAAAACGAAAATATCTCTAAGTTTTTAATCTTATCATATTTTTTTAAATTTATTCTATTGTCTTTTAAAAGTTTTTTTAAATATTCAGTATATCTATCTTCATTTACAATGTATGGAAGAATAAAATATGAATATTGATACTTTATCTTTTGCACTTTCTACCTTTCATCTTTCGTTTTGTATTGCTACTATTCAGTTTCTCCAGTTGTAATATTTTCTCTTATATAAATATTTAGAGTTAAATCTTTATCATAATGCCAATCTTTAATGAAATCTATCACTAAATAATCTGATAAATCTAATATGGTATCTATTATTACTGCTCCATTATAATTTAACACACCCCATTTATTGTCTTTACTTACAGCAATAAAGCCATACTTGTTTTGGAATTTAGCATCATCATATTTTGCATCTACTACTACTTTGCCCGCTTCGTTTACATATCCATATTTATTAGTATCTGGATCTTTAAATAAATATAAATTATTGTCTGGATATACATCTTTTTCCGTTTTTTCATCAAATTGAAAATTATATATCTTTAGCTCTTCATCTTTATATATTTCTATAAAACCTTTATCTTCATCAATCTTTGAAATAACGCCTTGGACTTTTAATGCTAAATCAATATCATAAACATCTGCTACAGAATCATTGCTAGCAATATATATTTGTGCTTCTGAATTAAATACTATCGAATTATATTCTTGATCTAGAAGTTTTTCTAATTCTTTACTTCTAATATTAAATTTATTATTTAATTTAACGATATATTTATCAACAGATGCAGGGATAATAGATTGATATTTAAAAGGAATTACTTCTTTTTTGTTGAAATCTATAGCTCCAACTTTATTGCTGGTTTTATGTATAATTAAATTATCTTTAATTTCTACGATATTTTTAACATCACCTTTATATACAATTTTTCCTTCTTTATTGAAAATATTTGTTTCTTTGTTTTTAGTTGCCTTGAAAAAATCTAGCGAATTTATTTTTTCTATATTATCATATTCACCAGGTAGGATTTCTTTCCCTGCACTGCTAAATACTCCAGCTTTTTCATCAAATTTTACAATATATGCTGTATTTTTGTCTTCAACAATTGGTTCTACTGATCTATATAGTGTTGGTACAATATAATCTGCTGTTTCAGTATTTATTATTCCATATTTACCATCTTCTTTAACTAATAGTCTATTTTCTATATTTTGCATTGTTTCAACGGTTTCAAAAACGTTTTTAAATACCTCTGTTCCATCAAATCTAACTAAACCAATTTTCCCTTGTTTCACGAATTTCAATAAATTATTATCATATTTTGCAGTATTCCCTATATATTCAATCGGTCTTAGCTCTTCATATCCCTTAATTACTATATTCCCATTCTTATTTAATGCATTTACTTCATAAGTTCCTTCATCATAATTAACATTTTCTATAACTAAGAATAAGTCTTTTTCTTGGTCTGGTATTAAAATTAATTCATCATATTTATTTTCTAAAACTACTTCTCCTGCAGCATCTATTACACCATATTTTTGTGTGCTTTCTTCAAAAGATACAAAATAGTGTTTTAATGTGCTCCTTTTAACTTGATATATTTGTATCCCATTAATTGCATATACAATACCAAAAACTAAGCCTGCTAATATTAGGAAAACTAATATAACTCCAAACACTTTTCTTAAATTTAATTTTGGCTTTTGTTCTTGATATCTAGCGACTCTACTCATTAACACCCTCCCACTTATAATAGAATCTTTTATTTGTTATTTTTAATTTTTATTTTTAAAAATATCTCTAATTGATTCTTTTTTAATAGTGTTTCTTATCTTTTTATTATATCCCATAGAATCTGTTTCTTCTACATTTTTACTTATTTTTTTATCAGTTTGTAATGCTTCTTCTCTTTCTTTATAAACTTTCTTTTCTTCTTTCTCTCGAAGAACTCTTTTTAACTCTCTTAAAGCCAGTATTTCTAAAATTCTAATTTCTTCTTCTGTTTCATAATTGTGTATATCTATAATTATATTATTATTTAGTAAAATCTTATTAAACTTATGTCTATTAATATATCCATCACCCTTAATTAGATCATAAATTTCTTCAAATATATAATCTGAAGATTGTATTTCATCATATAGTGATAGATTCTTGTAACTTTCTTCATTTATATACATTCTATTTACAAAAATATCTTTGTCTGTAAATAATTCTATCACTTCTCTCGACTTTAATTTCTCTTTTTCTTTTTCTAATATATCTTGAGTTTGTTCTGGTGTTTCAAGTCTTGTTTCACCTTCATCTGAAATTAAATTAGAATTTTTAATTTTTCGAGCCTTAATACTCTCATAATCTTCTGCAAAAATTATTACTACAAATGACATTAATAAATACGGAAGATAAAGTATTAGATTCTGAAAATATTGGTAAAATATGAAAAATAAAGCTATGTTTGTAGCAGATATACTATAATAAATTATAATTCTACTAAATTTTCTTAATAATGATATTAAAACAATTGTTATAATTGGTATTATTAAAAGCAATATATTATTAAGAATTAATTCAAAATTAAAAGTTATTTTCATACTTGGAATCATTAAAAAATAATATATAATAATAGTTAAAATATATGTTAATATTCCTTCAACAAAGCCTTTTTTAATGCCAGCATAAGCTAAAATTCCAAATATTAAAACAATAGGAATGATTAAATTTAAATTAAAATATAATGAAATATATAATATACTAGCAGACAATAATGTAAATAATCCTATGCTTTCTTCTTTTGAAAAAATTATCTTTTGATCTTCATTTCTTAGTACAGCCATTGAATTGACAAATATTTTATATAATACATATGTTAAAAATACAGCATAAATTCCTTCTAGAAAACCAAAAAAAACAAAAGAGAGAATAGAAGCTATTAACAAATAATTCCCTATTTTCTTTTTTTCATTTCTACCTTCTATAGATATTAATGGTCGAATAAAAATAACTGGTATTAAGAATAATATTAAATATAATATGAAAATTAGTAGACTTTTAACGCTAACAAAAACTCCAATTGAAAGAGCTGACAAAACAATAGCAGGAGCTAAAATACCTCCTGATGCATAAACAGCACTAATCATAGCTATTGCACCAATAGGCATAAAATTAGAGCTTATACTTGAAAAAACAAATAATAATACATAATATGCAATTAATCTTAATATTTCTAGTGTTTTTTTCATATTTCCTACTGTTAATAATTGTATTACACTTTTGATTTTTTGTAAATTAAAACTCTGTTATATAAACAGAGTTTTATTTGTGTTAAGTTTTATAATCTAAATTATTTTTCAGATGCTTTTTTCCCTTCACGAAATGTAACTTTTTTAGTATCTTCTGTTGAAGATTGGTATCTAACTAAAAACTTTTTAATAATATCTAAATTCTTTTTAGCATCTTTTTTATCTTTCCCTTTAACTCCAACATATATTTTTATTTTTGGTTCTGTTCCTGAAGGTCTAACCGCTATCCATGCATCATCATTTAACTCATAATACATCATATTTGTTGCTTCAAAATCTAATGGTGTTACTTTGCCAGTTTTAATATTTTTAACTGTTAGTTCTTTAAAGTCTTTTACTTTTAAAACTTCATATGTGCCTATATTAGTTAATTCTTCTTGTCTAATAGTTTGCATTAGTTCAGCCATTTGTTTTTCACCAGCTTCACCTTTAAAAACCATATTAATTGTTTCTTCTCTATAATAACCATATTTATTATAAATTTTTTCTTGCATATCTAATATACTCATATTGTTTTCTTTAACATATGCCGCAAGCTCTGCTAACATAAGGACTGTAATAACTCCATCTTTGTCTCTAGCATGAGTTCCATATAGATAACCATAACTTTCTTCAAATGCCATTATAAAACTATATGATTTCTTTTCTTCAAACTCTCTCATTAATTTTGCTACGTTTTTAAATCCTGTTAATGTGTCAAAATACTTAACTCCATACTCTTCTGCTTGTTTTTCTGCTAATCTCGTAGAAACAATGGTTGAAATTAAAGCTGGTTTTTTAGGCATTTTATTAGTTTTCTTTAATGAACTCAAAATATATTCTACTAATAATTGACCTATCATATTACCATTTAAAGCTACAAATTCTCCCTTATTGTTTTTAACTGCTATTCCTACTCTATCGCAATCAGGATCAGTAGCTAAAACTAAATCTGCATCAATTTTTTTACCATATTCTATAGCTAAAGCTATTGCTTTTGGATCTTCTGGATTAGGAGATGTTACTGTTGGGAAATTTCCATTAGGCAACTCTTGTTCTGGTACAACAAATACATTCTTGTATCCTGCTTTCTCTAGTACCTTTCTTACTGGAATATTACCTGTTCCATGTAAAGGAGAGTATACAATTTTTAATTCTTCTTTAGCTTTTTTGAAATCATTTATCTGTAATTTTAGAAGTTCATTAATATATAAGTCTTCTAAAGAAGAACCTATAGTTATATATAGTTTTTTTAGCAATGCTTCTTCTTTACTTATCATTTTAATATCACTATATTTTTTAAGATCTCTTACCTTTTCTATGATCTCTTTATCTACTGGTGGAATAATTTGCCCTCCATCTTCCCATGAAACCTTATATCCATTATATTCTGGTGGATTATGGCTGGCTGTAATCATAATTCCTGTAATAGCACCAAATTCTCTAATTGCAAAAGACATCATAGGAATAGGTTGAGGTTGTTCAAATACAAAGGTTTTAATTCCATTTGCATTTAAACATAAAGCTGTTAATTCAGCAAATTCTTCCGAATTGTTTCTCGTATCATAAGATATTACAACAGGTCTATGACTTAAATTCTTTTCTAATAAATAGTTAGCTAAACCTTGAGTTGTTTTTGTTAAAGTATATTTATTCATTCTATTTGTCCCTGCACCCATTATTCCTCTAAGACCTGCAGTTCCAAACTCTAGCTCTTTATAGAATCTATCTTGGATTTCTAGCATATTTCCTTTTATAGATTTAAGTTCTGCTTTTGTTTCTTGATCAAATGTTTCGTCTATTAACCAAGCTTCAAATCTACTTAAATATTTTTCCTTTAATTTAAAATCATTATATAGTTTTTTAGCTGTTTCAGGACTATCTGAACCTTCTTTATTTTTTATAGGTGCAAACATATCTTCTCTAGCATCTCTTAAAACAAGTATGTTGTCAGTCATTTCGAATGAATCAAAAATAAATGCTTCAAATTTATATGCATTCGGTTCTTTTCCTATAATATATTTACCATCCATATTTAAATAATCCGCTTTTTTAAATGCAGTATGATATGGTAGTTTTTCATTACTCACTTTTTCTAAAACATCTAATTTATAGCAATACATGTTTGAATTAGAATCTCCATACACTAATGCTCCATAATCGTCTCTCATATGAGCCATTTCTGGTGTAATTTCTGTATATTCAACTATTCCAACCTTTTTATTTTTTAAACATACAACTCCTACCCTTTCTTCTGGATCTGCTTTTTCAATTGTTAATACAGCTATGTTTCCATTGTTTTCTTCTAACAAACCTACTAAAAGTGGATCAACAAATTTAGCTAAAATATTATCAACTCCAGAAATAAATACCCATTTAACGCCCTTTTCTTTAAGCTCCTCAATAATTCCTGTATTTTTTAGTGCTGTTAATGTTCCACCATGCCCATCTGCCGCTTCATTAACCAAACCTTCTTTAGTTAATAAAATTTTGCCATCTAATCCTAGCATTGGTAGTTGTCCTTGTTTGAAAAATTTAATATAGTTTTTAGGATATTCAAAGAAATTGTTTTTTTCAAAGAATTTTTGAGTAGCTTCATCGTTTTGTTCACTAGTCATAATATACCAATTAAAGAATACTCCATAATTTAAAGCTGCTTCTTTTAATCCTTCACATAAAATTTCAAATATAGATTTTTTCCCTTCAGGTAAATCTAAAATATATGTACCTTTCGGACCAGAATGTCCTAATCTTGTACCTTGACCACCTGCCATTGTTACAACGGCTAGCATTCCATCTTTTATTACTTCTCTTCCAATATTAGTGTATCCTTCTTTATCTTTATCAGATAATTTAGCTCTATCAAAAAAGGGAACTGGTTCTATCTCAACATCTCTAAAATCAACCTCTTCTATTGCATCTTTGTATAATTTATCCATTAATTTAAAGTCAATTTTATCAATTTGTTTTAATAGTTTTTCCTTTCCCTCTTTGTCTAATTTGTCGTATCTGAATAATAAATGTTCTTGGCCATTGTCTTTTAGTAACTTTTGAATTTTCTTAAAATCACTCATCTTTATCCTTTTCTCCTTTGATTATTTTGTTTTAAAGTTTATTATTATTATAATAAAATAACAATAAACTCCTTATCTTTTGTAATTTTATAATTTATATAATTAATTTAAAGCTTGTTTCTTATAGACCTATATTTGATATGAAATATATAACTAACATATGAACTGGATAAGTTCCATATTTTAATATTCTAATTAATTTATTATCTCTTTTTTTGTTTTCTTTCATCCAAAAAATTATTGGAAGCGAAAGCACAGAGAAATACGACTTCAGTCTCTCTATAAGAGGTAAATTTACCGCCACACTAGGTGTTAATACATTTGTAAAAACCTGTAATGTTGTTAAAAATAAATAGATAACAGAAATAACTATTTTATTTTTTATATAATAAAACATATATACAACTAAAAGTCCAAAAGCTGCATAATCAGTCTTCAATTCACTAACTACAAATAATGAAATAATAGTTATAATAAAAATATTTAAAAAGTTCTTTTTATTTTTATCTATAAAATATATAGATAAAACAGCAATTAAAAAAGTAAAACCAATATTAAAGTTTTTCGTAAAATGATTTACAATTTGTAATATATTGTTCATTTTAAATTCAAGATTCGGCATACCGTATACCATCAATATAAATGGTATTTGAGAAATAATAGCAAAAATAAATAATCTGAAAATATATTTTGGTTTGTTCGAAGTTCTTTGCATTCCCATAGCAATTAAATATGCAAAAATAGGAAGCGCTAACCTTCCTAAAATAGGGTTATACGACATACTTTTCATTGCAAACTTTGATGCATGATCAATAAACATTGAAATATATGCGATTAATTGCATTATTCCTCCCCTACCTCTTTGGGTGCATCTACTGGACAAACAGAATTGCATGTTCCACAAGAAATACACAAATCCTCATTAATAATAATGTCTCCATCTATATTAGCTATACAGCTCATTGGACAAGCTGCAATACAAGCTTCACATTTAATACATTTATCTTGATTTATTCTATATGCCATTAGTCTTCCTCCTCAAAGTCTAATTCTTCTTTTTCTGAATATTTAGATTCTTTAATAGTTTCCACTTCTTCTAATTTGTGGTTTTTAAAAAAGAATTCATTTCCTTCTTTATATTTAACTCTAATTCCTTCTTTTAAAACCTCTAGTTCAACAACTTCACCTTCACCTTCTTCCGTTTTAACAATAGAGCCTGGTTTAGGTAATCTAGATAGTTTCTCCTTATATACTTCTTCTTCATATTTCAAACAACACATTAGTCTACCACAATAACCTGTTATTTTGTTTGGATTTAAAGATAAATTTTGGTCTTTTGCCATCTTCATTGTAACTGTTCCTAAATTATCTAAAAAAGATACACAACATAATTCTCTGCCACATTTACCTGTTCCACCACTTTTTTTAACTTCTTCTCTAACTCCAATTTGTCTCATTTCAATTCTAGTTCTATATTTTGCAGCTAGATCCTTAACTAATTCTCTAAAATCTATTCTTCCATCTGCAGTATAATAAAAAGTTAATTTTGTTCCATCAAATTTATATTTTACTTCAACTAATTTCATCTCTAAATTATGATTAGTAATAATATCTAATGTTTCAGTAAAAATATTGCCTTCTTTTTCTTTAAGTTCTTCGTATTTATTTATTTCTTTCCTATTAGGCATTCTTTTTATTGGCTTTAACTCTCTATTCTGTATTGTTTCTGGACTTATTTCTTCAATTTCAGAAATAGCTCTAACCATTTCTTCTTCTTTATCTGATTCAACAATTACATAGTATCCTTTTCTTATATAAAAATCTTTAGGATCATAATAATATGTTTTACCATTTTCATAATATTCTATTTTAATAATTTTCATCTATATCTTCCTGTTTGCATCATAATTATCTTTTCTTTTATTTGTATTTATTATCTTTAGTAATTAATATACATTATATTGTATTTTCATTAAGCATTTCCCATGTTTTTAATAAAAAGAAATCTGTTAACATTTCAAAATTACAATTTCTTTCAATTCTTCTATTTGTTTCTATAAATATTTCATATAGTTTAGAAAAAGAAAACTTTTTGTCCCCTAAAAAACATGATAATCCTTCTTCTAAAAATATTAAATTGTTTTTATAATTAGCTCTTGTAAATATTTTCTTATATTTATCATAAAAAGTATATTTATTTAAATTAGTTATATCTTTATAAAATAAATTAAAAGGATTACTGCTTTTTTCAAAATCTTCTTTTAAAAAACTACAAAATTCATTTTCTTTATTAAATACATATAGTTTTGTACATCTTGACTTAATTGTAGGAAGCAATATATTGATATTTTCACCAACAAGAAGAATAATTGCATATTTAGGTGGTTCTTCTAAGACTTTTAATAAAGCATTTTGAGCATTTAAATTCATATTTTCAGGATATTTAACATAATAAATCTTGTATTTGCCCATTATAGGGTTTTCTATTATATTTTCAAATAACTCTCTGATGTGATTAATTTTAATTTGTCTTGTTTTTTCATTTACTTTTAGTTCTTTAGCATTAAAATTTATATTATACACTTCTGGATAATTGTTTGAATCAAATAGTTTACAATTATTGCAATCACATTTATATTCTATTGTATTCATTAAGCCACTTGCATTTAAGTAACTTTCTTTAACATTGACTTCATCGGTACAATTTAAAACTTTAGCAAAAAGTAATACTTCCTTATAGAAACTATCAATATCACCATAAACTAAATATGAATGTGATAATTTATTTTGAATAATATTATTTTTAAAATAATCTCTTAATTCTAAAGTATTAATTTTTGTCCTCCATTTAAATGTATTTTATTTATCATCCCTATTAATTTTTTCAATTTCAAAATATGTATCAGGAATTTTTCCTCTTGCACGTAATGGTAATACTCTAGTAATTATTTTGCCTTCCATCTTTTCTATAGGTATACAACCAAAAGCTCTAGAATCAGTGCTATTTTTTCTATTATCTCCAACCAAAAAGAATGTGTTTTCAGGAACGATAAAATCTGTTAAATTAGGTGAGCTAGTGGTAACTCCACTGTCTAAATAACTTTCTACAAGCATTTCACCATTTACAAAAATCATGCCACCAACTATTTGTACATGATCCCCTTCTATAGCTATAATTCTTTTAATAAAGCTAATTTTACCTATTTCTAAAAATTCTTTAACAAGCTTGCTCTGAAAACTTTTTCTTTCTGTGTATTTGGCTTTAGGATTATTATTATTAACATATTCTATAGTATTTGAATCTGGTGATTCAAAAGTTACAATATCTCCTACTTCATATTTTTTATTAAATGTTCTAACCGTTCTATCTAGCCATAATCTGTCGTTTTGTTTTAGTGTAGGATCCATTGATAATTGCTTAACAGTAGTAAATGTCCCCAGAAAGTACTTAATAGACAATGCTATAAATAAGGCTACAAATAAACAAATCGTCCATTCACCAATTTCACGGAAAATTTTATCTATTTTATTTAAATTTTTATCCTTTTTTACTTCTTTTAGTTTTTCTTCTTGTTCTAAGTTATTTTCTTCACTGTCTTTCATTATTTATTTTTATCTTCTTTCATGCTTTTTTCCATATTTTTCAGAAAATCTTCTGCTAAACCTGCAGATTCTTTTTTTGTTTCTTTTCTTGCTTTTGTCTTTGTTTCTTTGTTATCTATAACTTTTTTTACTTCTTTCTTTTTGTCTTCTTTTGGAGCTTTTGTTTCTTTTACAACTTTATCTTTTTTAGTTTTCTTAACTTCTTCAACTACTTTTTCTTCTTTTACTTTTTCTTCCTTAACTTCATCTTCTAATTCTTTTAAACGCTTTTCTGTCTCTTCAATTGCTTTGCTTAATTGATCAATATCATCTATATCGTCTAGATTATCAACATCTATAACATCTTCAATATTTAAGTCTTCTTCTAAATTATTTTCTATAATCATTTCTATATCATTTGAAAGTTCATCTGCTAGACCCAAATTAACTGCTTCTTCACCTTTAGTGTTAATATCTAAAACTAAATCCTCTTCCATATTAAGATTTTCTTCTACTTCAATTGCTGATATTATTATTTCATCTTCTTCAAGACCAGTAATATTAGTGACTGTTTCATCAAACATTGATTCTGTTTCATTTTGTGGAATTTGTTTGTTTGAAAAGTCTTTGTGATGAGCAGAATACATTGTATCTTTTTTTCGAGATAGAGCAAGTATTAATAGCAAAATAATTACTATAGCTACTGCTAAAACTATTATTTTAAATACTGGAGATGTAAAATTAACACCATAGCTTATTTCCACATTTTCTGCATCTGCATTGGCAAAAAAATCTTTCATTAAATTTTCTACATCATCTTTTGAAGTAATTCCATCAAAAATATTTCCTGGTAGATCATTTGTTTGTTCATTATCTAAGTCTGGGTTTGGAATTTCATCCGTAGAATCTACTGACATATCAGGAGCTTCAAGATGTTCATCCATTATTCCTTCTATATCTTGAATTTGATCTATGGAAGTCGATACATTACCTTCTATTCCACTTTCTACAGCAAAAACCAAGCTTGTTAAACTTATTATTGCTATAATTAAAATTATCGAAATTAATTTTTTCATATTATTCTCCTATATATTAATTCTTTTTTGTAGGTATACGTATTACAATTTCTGTACCCTTACCAAATTCACTTTTAACATCTATTTGCCCTGAGTTTTGTGTTAAAATTTCTTTTGCTATAGACAAACCTAAACCTGTTCCACCCTTTTCTCTAACTCGTGAATTATCTACTCTATAAAAACGATCAAATATTCTTTCTATATCTTCAGGTTTTATACCTATACCATTATCTTTTACTTTTACATATGCATCATTATATACAAATCCAACATAAACACTTATATGTCCATCTTCACTCGTATATTTGATTGCATTACTTAAAATATTAATAATAACTTTTTCAATGCCTTCTCTATCTGCAAAAACTAAAGGCACATCTGCTGTAACAAAATTTTCTAATCTTATTCTTTTTTTCTCAGCTTCTAAATTAAATCTATCAACACAAATTTTAACTAAATCTGGTAAATCAAATTCTTGTTTATTTGTTGTTACTTCAGCTGAATCATATTTTGATAATGTTAATAAGTCTTGTACTAAGTCTGACATTCTATGCGATTCAACTATCATTCTGTTAATAAACTTCTTTCTCATTTCAGGATCAATTTCTTCATCTAATAAAGTTTCTGAATAACCCATTATTGATGTAATTGGAGTTTTTAATTCATGCGAAACATCTGCAACAAATCTTTTTCTCATTAAATTTAAATTAACATGTTCGGTTACATCTTGAATAACAGTTGTTATTCCTGCTTTTTCTCCATTATCTTTTAATATTGGAGCGAAAAATATATTATATGATTTGTCATTAATATTGATTTTTGTATTTTGATTTGCCCAATCCTTCATATATATTATTTTTTCTATATCAAGATCTAATCCATATTTCCCAAATATTTCTGCAAAAGTATCATTCGCTTCAACTTCCAAAAACTTTGTAGCAGCTAAGTTAATTTGTGTAATTTGACCTTGCAAGTTAAAACTAATAACTCCATCTGCCATATTTATTAATATTTTTTCAATTTCCTTTTTTTCACTTAGTGCTTCTTCATATTTAGACTTAAATTTTAAATTAACTTCTGTTAAATGTTCTGAAAGTTCATCCAATGCAAGGTCTTCTCTATCTTTTCTTTTTAATGTTCCTAAATTACTAGATGTAGCACTAGATTTCTTAGCTTTTTCTAGTAATCCTTTAATTGGAAAAGAAATGCTTTGAGCTAATACTATGGCTAACATTACAGTAAATGCCAAAATAACAGCTTGTACTTGCATAAATTTTCTAAAAACATTTGATTGATTTATTAGCTCATCATATTTTTCTATAATACTGCCATCTGTTGAAATTTGTAAATTTCTTAATGCAACATCAGTAGTAAAATACTTTAATATGTACACTGTAGTCGTGCCAATAATAAATACTACCAAAAGCAATATTGAAATAATGATTGTTAACTTAAGTCTTTTCGTCATTTTATTCCTTGTCTGTTGAATCTGCTATATAATAGCCTACACCTCTTTTTGTTATTAAAAATTCTGGACTGCCTTTTTTTCTTTCTATTTTGTCTCTTAATCTTGCCATTGTAACATCAATAGTTCTGATTTCCCCAACATATTCACCATAGCCCCAAACTTGTTGTAATAAATCTTCTCTTGAAACAACTTTTCCTTCTTGTTCTGCTAAATATTTTAAAACATCGAATTCTTTTTTAGTAAGCTCAATTACTTTGCCTCTAATTCTTACTTCTCTTTTAAATGAATCGATTTCTAAATCACCAATTTTCAATAAACCTGATTCTGGTGATTCTTCTTTAGCATTTTTGTATTGCTCAGCTTTTCTAAGATTTGCTTTTACTCTGGCCATAACTTCTCTAACTTGGAAAGGTTTAGTAATATAATCATCTGCGCCTATTTCTAAACCAACTATTTTGTCTGTTTCCTCTCCTTTTGCTGATATCATTAAAATAGGCAATTCTTGCATATTTAATGAATATCTAACATATTTGCATACTGAGATTCCGTCTCTTTTAGGAAGCATAATATCTAATAATACTAAGTCTGGTTTTTCTTGTTCAATTAATCTAATTGCTTGTTCACCATCAACTGCTTCAATTACCTGATATCCCTCCTTTTCAAGATTGTAAGTAAGAAGTTCTCTGATTGGTTCCTCGTCGTCTACTACCAATACTAATTTAGCTTCTTCATTTTCCATTTTTTAACTCCTTTTAAGATAATCTTCTATTAATTACAATAGAACTACCTTGAATTTTCTTAGCTTTATGTTTAACCTGTGCTCCAAGTTCTCCTACTTCCAATATATTATCAAATTGCTTAGCTGATACTTCAACTATACCAAGAGAAATAGTTGTAAGTGGAAATAGCTCTATTATACCTCTTCTGTTCGATACTTCTAAGTATCCTTTTTTTATGTCGTCTTCATTGAAAAATTGTAGTATCTCTTTATCAAATTGTTTTATAATATCTGTAGCAAGATCATACGAATCTTTTTTATTTATAATAGCAATAAAATCGTCTCCTCCAATATGTCCTATAAAGTTATTATCTTCTTCAGTTTCATTTTTATGCACATTATCTGATAATACTTTCCCTGTAAATTTTATTACTTCATCACCATTAGCAAATCCGTAAACATCATTATATGCTTTAAAATTATCTAGGTCTGCATAGATAACAGCAAAGTCTTCATTATTGTATAGTCTTCTCTTCATCTCTGTTTCTATTTGAGCATTCCCTGGCAAACCTGTTAAAGGACTGACTCCTCTATTAAGATATATTAGTTTAGCTAGGTTTTGAATTATAGTCATTATATATTTATCTTCTACAGGTTTCCTTATATAAAATAAAATCTTTGCTTCCAACACTTGAATTCTATGTTGCTTACTAGGATTGGATGAAAGCACTAGTTTTGGTATATTTGCATTATCTTCATTTTCATTAATTCTATTAATTAATTCAAATATATCTATATCAATTCCATCTTCATCTATAATTATCATTGATGGAATTTGCTTTAATTTTTCTTCAATATTAATTGTTTTAACTTTTACAAAACAAAACTTTGTTTTCTCTTTTTTAAAACAACTTTCAAGATATTGAAAAGCTTCATTCCCATCATCAATTACATATAGGTCTTGGTACATATGATCCTTCTTTTGTATTTTAATATTTTTCTTATTCTGCTTGTGTATTTACTGTTAGTGCTGGTGCTTTCGCTTGCCCTTTAATTGTTGCGGTCTCACCATCAACAGACTTTGCTTTTACTTCTAATACATTATCACCTGGTTGTAGTGTAATTTGAAGTTTAACTTCTTCTTTTATTAAATCACCTTCATAAGTTTTTTTAGTTTCTGTTCCATTTAATATGGTAATAATTTCAGAAATACCTTCTGCATGTGTAGCTGTAACTATAACACTTTTCTTATCTGCAGTTACATACATTGTAATAACTGGAGTTTCTTTTCCAGTATACTCTTTTTCCTCTATTGTTTGTAAATCAGATTCATCTATAGCTATTACTGTTATAGTATTTCTACCTTTTAATATTTCTAATTCAACTGAGGCTTCTGTTCTCCCAGCAGCTTCTGCCAGTTCTATTGGTTCTTCATCATTCCAATAATATTTAAATGATTTTATTGCAACATTATCACGAACTGTTATTTTAAGTTTTTTAGTATCTGTTATTTGAAAATCTATTTTAGGTTTATCCATGTCTGGGCCAGTTTCTTGAGTGTATTCTTTTTCTTCATATGCTTCATTACCATCTTGAGCTATAACTTTTATTTTTAAAACCTGTGTTCCTAAATATTTTTCAATACTTGCTGTTATTGTATTTAGCCCGGCACCCGGTATTATTTGATCAGGATTTTCCCCCCAAGTATAAATTAATTTTTCTAAAGTCCCACTATATGTAGCCGTTACTTCTATCGTTTTATCATTTTCTACCATTAATATCTTCGGAATTTCATTAGTAATACCTGGTTTTTCTGAACCTTTTTTATTAGTAAAGAAGAATATACCTATGGCAATTATAAGGCTTACCAGTGCAAAAACTCCTAAAGCTATAGCAAAAACTTTAATATTTTTTTTGCTATCTTTTTCTTTACTATAATTCATTTGAGATTGATAATTAGTTTCAGGTTTTTGATAATAATCTTCCATAGTTTTTGACTGCATATTAATACTTTCTTGATCTACAGAAGTATTTTGTTCGTTCTCGCCATAATCAAGTATTTGATTCATTTATTTCTCCTTATAATTACATTCAGTATATCATACCCATTTTTTAATGTAAATATAAAAAAATGATGTAAAAATTGATATTTCTACATCACTCTTAGGTCTTATCAGCTTTAATTGTTAATTAAATTAGTCTTCTTTTTCTTGCAGCCTCTTCTTTTCTTTTTCTTTTTTCGCTTGGTTTTTCATATGCTTCTCTTTTCTTTATTTCTTGAATAATTCCATTACGAGCGCATTGTCTTTTAAATCTTTTAATTGCGTCTTCTAAATTTCCATCTTTTACTTTAATTTCTGGCACTAAATGCACCCCCTTCCCAAGCTTTTTCTTTCAATGTGTATATTATAAAGGAATTTTTGTTTAAAGTCAATAATCACTAGTAATTAAATAAAAAAGAGCAAAGCTCTTTTCTATTTGATACATTTTATTTTTTTAGGAAAATTATTTATAAAATTCAAATATATATTTGATTATTATACTAATTTATACATAAACCCCATTAGCTTGATATAAATTTTCATATCTAAACTTTCTCACAGGCTTATCTTTCATATATTTATCTATTAAAACAATTTTATTGCCTTTTTTAAGTGTTTTTTGTACATCAATTATTCTTTGATTTCTTGATCCTCTATAATAAATATCTAAACTTTTTTCTTTTAAAACAAATCTACCATCTATCAAGACATCAATATGTTTTAAAAACTCCATTATACTTGGATCTAGAATACTTTTTTCGATTAGTTCTTCAAAGGTATATCCAGTATATGCCCATACAGACAAACCTAATTCTTTAGTAGCCTTAGCAATTTTAGCACAAGCTTTTGCTTGAATCATAGGATCTCCTCCAGAAAAGGTTATACCATCCTGCATTTGAATAGTAGAAATTTCTCTTATTACATCTTTAACATCAGTTTCAAATCCACCTTTATAATTAAATGTATGAGGATTATGACAGCCCTTACAGTGATGAGGACATCCTTGAGTCCATATAACAGTTCTTATTCCTTCACCATCTACTATACTATCTGTTTGAAGTTCATTTGCTAATCTTATTTTCATAAAGTATGTTTCTCCCTATCTTTTTCTTCAGATTGTTTTGCATTATTAAATCTATCTACTGTTCCAACTAAGTATCCTGTAATTCTTCTAATTCTTTCAAATTTAACATCATCTTCTCTTCTATTACATCCTGGACAAATATCATTAATTATTCCTGTAAATCCACAAACTGGATCTCTATCAACTGGATGATTAATTGCTCCATATCCAATACCTTCTTCTTTCATCATTCTTATAATTTTTTCAAATGATTCTAAATCTTCAGTTGGATCTCCATCTAATTCTACATAAGTTATATGACCTGCATTTGTTAATGCATGGTATTTTCCTTCCTTTTTAATCTTTTCAGCTGCAGAAATTTTTGCTTTAACAGGTATATGGAATGAGTTTGTATAATATGTTTTATCAGTAACTCCTTTTATTTTCCCAAAAACAGCTTGATCTATTCTTGTAAATCGTCCTGATAATCCTTCAGCTGGAGTAGATAATAATGTGAAATTGAAGTTTTTATCTTCGGCATATTCATCACATTTATCTCTCATAAATCCTATAATTTTTAATCCTAATTCTTGAGCCTTCTCTGATTCACCATGATGTTCTCCAATTAAAGCTGTTAAACATTCTGCTAATCCTATAAATCCTATTGATAAAGTTCCATTTCTAATAAGTTTTCCAACCTTGTCTGATGGTTTTAATTTATCACCATCTTCCCATACACCTTGTCCCATTAAGAATGGAGCATTATATACTCTTTTATTTGATTGTATTTTAAATCTTTCTAATAATTGATCTCTTACAATATCCATTTTTTCTTCTAATTCAGCAAAGAATCCTTCTAAATCAGCTTCTTGTCCATTGATAATACCATGTTTTATTCCAATTCTTGGTAAATTTATACTAGTAAAAGATATATTTCCTCTTCCTGTAGTTATTGCTTTTTTCTTATCATATACATTTGCTAAAACTCTTGTTCTACATCCCATATATGCAACTTCTGTTCTATAATCTCCTTCAACATAAGGCTCTAAATTATATGGAGCATCTATAAATGAAAAATTAGGGAATAATCTTTTTGCTGAAACTCTACATGCTAATTGGAACATGTCATAATTTGAATCTTCAGGATTAAAGTTTAACCCTTCTTTTACTTTAAAAATTGAAATTGGGAATATTGGAGTTTCACCCTTACCCAATCCAGATTCTGTTGATAGAAGGAAATTCTTTAATACCATTCTTCCCTCAGGAGATGTATCAGTTCCAAAATTAATTGATGAGAATGGTACCTGTGCTCCAGCTCTTGAATGCATTGTATTTAAATTATGTATAAAAGCTTCCATTGCTTGATATGTAGATCTGTCAGTTTTAGCCATTGCTTTTTCTATTACTTTTTCAAATTGTTTTTTAAGTTTTGGAGTATTTTTAATAAAGTCTTTAAAATAGTTTACATCTATATCTATTGTTTTAATTTCATTAATTTTTTCTACTATTTTTTCAAAATCTAAAGTTTCATCCATATCAGTGAAGTCCATCATATCTCTTATTTGTTGTTTTAATTCTTTTCTAAATGTTTTTAAAACTCCAGGAGCCATGAAAAAATCAAATGCAGGCAAAGATTGTCCACCATGTTGATCATTTTGATTTGCTTGAATAACAATTGCAGCTAAAGATGCATATGACATTATACTTTGAGGTTCTCTTAAAAATCCATGCCCTGTTGAAAAGCCTCCTTCAAACAATTTATTTAAATCAATTTGACAACATGTTGTTGTTCCCATCGGTAAAAAATCCATATCATGTATATGAATATCGCCACCTTCATGTGCAGCTAAAGCTTTTTTGTTTATTAAATATGCTTGTGCAAATTCTTTAGACACTGTGCTTCCATATTGAAGCATTTGTCCCATTGCAGTATCACCATCAACATTTGCATTTTCTCTTTTAATATCATTATCTACTGCAGGTAAACCTAAGCTTTCAATTACTTTAATAAATTTATGTTGCCTTTTTTCATCAGAAAACATTTCTCTAGATCTAGCTCTTTTTTCTCTATATGATGAAAAGGCTTCATATACATCATTGTATTTTAATCCCTTTAAATTCTTTTCTATTAAATCTTGAATTTCTTCAATCTTAATTTTATCTATTATTTCAGAAAGTTTTTTAATGTCTGATATAACTTTATTATATACTTTATTAACATCCTTCTCTTCATACTTTCTTTCTCCTGTATCTTCATTAACTGCATGGAAACCTTTTTGAATTGCAACTGCTATTTTAGTTCCATCAAAACTTGTTTTTTTGCCATCTCTTTTAATAACTACAATATCTATTTTGTTGTCATCTTGCGTTTCGGCCACTTTCGTTTCTACTTGTGTTTTTGTTTTTTTCATTCCTTCTTCCTCCTGATTTTTTAGGGTAAGCTCATTGTATATTTAGATGATTTTTTTGTCAACACATTTTTTGAAAACTAAACATTTAAAAAAAATGATTTTTTATATTTTTGTGATTTTTGGAAAAAATATTAAAATATAATATATTAAATTGTGTAACTTTTAATTAAATTGTAGTCGCTATATCCCTTTTAAATTAAGGCTTCCCCAAAAAGTTGCTATTTGCTCTTAATTATTTTGTGCAATGTGTCGTTAGATTAATTTTTGTTATTTTTGTTTTATTGTTAAAAATCGTTTTTTATTACATTTAGGTTTCATTATTTTTTGTTTTGTTACTAAATTAAAATAAACAACAAAAAACGCCTATATTTCTAGCTTTAATATAGGCTCGTTTTTTTAATCAAAAAAAGTTATATTACAATTTTTATTTGCAAAAACTTTTTATTTTCTTTCTGATTTTTTTTGATTTTTTTATTATAATTTTACTTTTTTGTTTTGCTTTGATCTTTGCTTTTTGTTTTATTTTTTTCTTTAAAATTTGTTTTATTCTGATTAATAGTCTTTGGGTTTTTAACATTATAATTTGCCAAAGTAGTTTTTTTACTAGATTCTTTTTCGTACTCTTGATTAAACTTTTCTACTGCTTCTTGTGCTTCTTTGTGATACACATCTACTCTTGAACTTTCAGTTTGTTCTATTTCTGATTTTCCCCCAATACTGCTTTGTTCACTTCTATATATATTACCATTTAATATTTCTTCTCTTTTTTCTATTGATGGTAAAATTACATGGAATGTAGTGCCCTTTCCTTCTTTAGATTCAAACTTAATTTCTCCTTGGAATTTACCTTTAATTGTTGAATATGACATATATAGTCCTAATCCCGTTCCATATTTACCTTTAGTTGTAACCATTTGCTTAAATAACTTTTCTTGAACTTCTTGTGACATTCCTTTTCCTTTATCTCTTACAGATATAACTAAGTTTTCACTTAAGTCTCCTATATTAGCTATTAATTGCACTTTGCCTTTAGTTTTTTTGTCATATGCTTGGATGGCATTTACAACAATATTATTTATAATTTGCAGCAAAGAGTTGAAGTCTCCTTTAATATATTTATTATTTGGCACATTATTAATAATTTCTAATTCAATTAATGCATTTTTGAATTCATGTGCTGTCAACATATCAACATTTTTAAATAAATCTTTTACTGTAAATCTTTCTTCTCTTTCAGTAGTAAAGGTTGTAGCTTGTCCTTTCACAGCTGTAATAATATCATTCATATATTCTAGGTGAACTTTAATTTTTTCAACCCACTCTTCTTGTTCTTCCAAAATTTCTTTTTTATCTTCAATTGTTACTGTTGGAGTTGTTAAAGATTCTTCCATTTCTTCTGCTAAGTATTTTATTCCTTCTGCAGCTCCAGCTATTGATAAAATTGGAGTTTTTAA
>CAZTTS010000006.1:0-63180 GCA_964616165.1 uncultured Lachnospiraceae bacterium | reverse complement strand
TTAAGAAAAATAAATGGAAAGGAGATTAAATAATATGAAGAAAACAGGAATATTTAATAATACAAAAATAATAATCTTTGTTCTATTAGTTATAGGAATTATATTATTATCTCCTATAATAAACAAAAGTGTATATGCAAAAACCGGTAAATTACCGGCAGAAATAACGAAGGGATTATTTAAAGAAGCCTTTGATGAAGTTACGAAAGCTTTGGATTTATCGTCTAAAAAATATACGGCAACAGATGTATATAAACGAAATGAAGCGTATCTAAGAGTAAATGGATATAATGTAAGTCCAGCGATAACTGAAGGAGATGAATTTTGGACTGCAAAAGGTTCAGCATTACAGCAATTTGATGATAATTATCAAGAAGATAGTGCAATTGTAAAAGATGATGGGACAGATCTTATAAATGGAAATACTTTAAGACCATGGGTTTTCCAAGATCTAATTACTTATAAGGATGTATATTGTGCACATAGAGGCACTAGAATATTTCAAGGTGTTCCAGACATGGAAGCAACATTCAAGCTTCCAGAAGGATCTGAGTTAGCAAAAAGATTAAGACATTTTGTTGTTGAAAGAAATAAACAATTAGGACAATTAACTACAATACAAGCGGGTTATAATTTAGATAGTAATATAGCAACAGAAGATACGGTACTAGATGATTATAATATTCATTATAACAATACTAATCTTCCTGAGAATATTAGGGCTATTACAGTATCAGATATGAAAGTATATTTTGATTATACTTATACTGGAGCAAATCAAACAAATGTCACTTTCCCATATGTTATGGAAAAGATACAAGGAGATGATGCGTCATATGCTACATATATTGTTCCGACACAATATAGGGGATCATTAACACATCAAGATATAGGAGCGGCTTATTATGATCAAGTAAAAAGTAAAGATGTTTTTCTGAATGCGACAAGTGCAGATAGAAGAGAGAGTATTTATGCACGAGGTATAGATAGATATATTGCAAGAGAAATAGGAATATTATATGATCCAGAAAAGATTATAGGAACTGCTTATGTGGATTGGACAAGTACAGTAGCAGATACTGTAAACATGATAAGAACATATTCTTTTTATAAATTAGCAGAGAGTGGTAGAGTTTTATCACCTCAATCAGCATATGGTTTTGCAACAGAGTCTAAAAATAAATCACCAGCTGAAAAAGATTATCCTGGTGGTGCTCAAGAAGTTTCTTGGTCAATGGTAGAAAAAGATGGTTATGTGGATCCTAGAGGAAGTCAAGCTACTATAAATTATATACCTGTTACTGAGGTAGGAAAGAAAACAAAAGCTTTGGCCGAGGCTTTTGCAGCACATTATCAAAGACTTGTAGAATGGAAAAAGAAGAATGCAGATAAATATATTCCAGCATTTTTAGATACTGAAAGAAATATAATATTTAATGCAAAGTCAACAAAATATGAAGAAGGAGCATGGCTTGTAGGCCCTTATGGAATAGACTATTTATTAAGCACTGTTACGCATAATGGCAAAGAACTATACTTTGCTGGAATGACTGATATGATAGTATATGGAGAATATACTGATAGCGTGGAGCCAATTAAGGAAATTAAAAAATGGTCATATTTTGTGCCTCTTCAATCTTCAAATACTACATTAACAATTGAAGAAATAGCAGCTGGGAAAGTAACGAATTTAAAATATGGTGTACCAGAACCTAATCAAGAGTTTTATTTAGAAATACCATATGACGAAAATTTAATCAGTATCGCAGAATTAAAAGCTTCTTTTAAAGCTTTAGATTATACCGCAACTGCTAATTATTATGTAGGAATGGGTGAATATGTAGATTTCAGTGTTGAAATTATACAAGAAGAATTTGACAAGATATCATATGAATATGCAAATGTGCAATTAGATGGAGAACCAGTGTTTTTTAAAGAACCTAATAGCGATCTTGGTATATTAACAGTAAAATTTAAAGAGAAAATCTTTTTAAAGGGTGGAAATCCAGATCCATTCTCTTTATCAAATGATGGAGATTGGCAGAGAGTAAACGATTTTACTATTTCAAGAACAATAAATTACTATCAAAAAGACTTCACAAGCTATACACCAATGAGTGGATTTTATTATGCATATGGTGGAAATTCTGCAGTGGGTTCTAGAGATCAGGTAGTAGGTGGGATGTCAGGCAATGGAGTGGCTTTTGGTAAACCTTATACAGGGCCGGTTAGAATATCACAAGCAGATAAAAATTCTTATAAAAAACTGGATATATCTTCAACTTCTTATGAAGATGCAACCGGACAATATGTGTTAATTCGTAGCACCAATGGACTAAAATTTTATGACCAACAAGGTAGTCTCGTTTCTAGCGAAAGAATTTATAAACTTACTTATCCACGTGATGTTGTAATAAAAACACCTGGAGGTCAAAAAAGTAACCCAATAAGAATACCTTCTAAAGAAATTGGTATACCTACTATAAAAGTAGTAGATACGAACGATGATTATTATTTTATTACAACAGCACCACATGCAACAAAAGTAAGAGAATTAGCTACACCAAGTAATTTTACAACAGGGGAATATTCTTTACCAAGACCGAATCAAGGAGTTACACATTACAGAATTTATACTTCAAGCGGAAGAGAAGATACTGTACCAGTGCCTGCAAGTTCTGAAAGTGGTTTTATTCAAAAACCAAATTTGCTTACAAATAAAGTATATGGAGTGTTAAAAGGAATTATAGGTGGCAAGTCTAATGAAAATACTGTTATTACTGCAAATGCCACAAATAGGATAGAAGCAGGAGAAACAAAAAGAAACTTTGCTCCACCTAGACATTATTATGTATCAGATGGAGGTGGTACAGGAGCAAGTTACACAAAACCTTTAAATGATGATCATACGTATGTTTTATCTAAACATCCTGATATTTTAGTTATACCAAAGGCTAAATTGCTTAAAGTACCAACACAGCCACAAATGTCTGTAGAAGGATACTTGTTTTGGATAGAAGTAGATATATCTTTAAAAGAAAATCTAGCCTTAGAAAGGCCAGGATTTTTATTACCAATAGGTGGTAAAGTCTGGGAAGATAAACCTTATGGAGATAAATTCTCTACATATAATTTCATATTAAACACAGGCTCTTTGGACAAAGAAGATAAAATGTTAGAAGAAATAAATGTTAGAGTAAATAGATTAATAATAAGAAATAGCGACAAAGCTATTATTGAAAAACAAGCAGCAAGAGTATTTGAAAAAGGAGAATATAAGAAACCAATTGGAAGAGATGAAATAAAAACAGATGCTAAAGGTGAATGGGGTAAATATTATTTAAGAGACTTAGGTTTTACAAGAGCAGAAATTGCTAAAGGATATAAGTCATCAACACATATGGTTAAATTTGAAGTAGAATTTGAATATGATGGAATTAAATATGCGCCTGTTCCACCACTAGCAAGTTTAGATTATGATGCAAACAATCTTAAAATAGAAACTGCAGAAACCGCAGAAAATGATTCGGTAGCAGTTGAAAATGTAATAGATAGAGAAACTTTTAATAAAAATATTGGAGAGATTAATGGTGGAACTCCAATAAATGCAAGTAGAACAACAACAGGTAAGGCAATAGGAGTTGCAGGAGTTTCGGGAGCAGATATAGGTCTTACCTATTCAGGTGAACTTGATAGCAGATTAAATAGAACCGTATCAACACTTGAAACTAAAGTTAACACAAGAGCATCTACTTTAAACACAGGACTTTTATATCCATTAGGAGATGTGTACTCTATAGATATGAAACAGGCAATGTCTGATTATTCAGCTACGTCTCCTACGAACGGAAGCTTTGATGTAGTGGTAATAATGAATACAGAAAAAGCAAAAGAATTTAAAAATAAAGAAGGAGTTACTGTAACAGATGCATTAGAAAATAAATCTGTTGTAGTATTCCACGAAACAAATACACATATGGAAAATATAAATCTAGGTTTAATGGAAAGAAAACAAGTTGATCTAGAATTAGAAAGTGATTTAATGTTATCAATTCAATTTGTAAACAAAAAAGCATTAGTAAATACATTTGCGAACAAATATGACTTAGATAAAGATCCTAATGATGAATTTAGTTACTTAATTAGTAAATATTCTAAAAATTCAGATGACTTACAATATCAATTAGATATATATAAAGCTGACTATATATATAGAACAGCAATGTATAAAGATCCAGATATTGAAGCAGCATTAGATTCAGAAGCAGCAAGACTTGCTGCAGAAAATAAAGACTCTGCGGGTAGAGAGCTGGATGTATATTTGCAGTATAAACAAGCAATATCTAATTATTCACAATTAGATCATGCAATAGTATCAGGTGTAAATATGTACTTTGATACATCATTAACACCTATTTTGGATGCTCCTATAATAAAGGAAATAGACAAAGATACAATGAGTGGACAAACTGCTACTGGTAAAGCAGCAATTGCTGGAGATAATATAATTATAGGTACTCCAGAATATCGTATTGTAACATTAGACACAATGTTTAGCAGAGATTTTGATGAAGTTGGTCCAGAGTCACAATATACAGATATTCCTGTACATGGTCCTTATACTTGGACAGCAGAAAATACAGGAGATGTAAAGAAGTTAACTTCTTTACATAATAGCTACAATGCAAATGACATATTATTACCTTCAGCAAGAAGACTAGAAATTGTAACTAATTTTAGAATAAATAAAGATGCTATATTCCAAGAAAATGGAGTAACAACATCAAATTCTATTAGACTAGGAAATAAACATCACTTAACAGAAATTGCTGGATATGCTACATATGACAAGTATACTGGGAAAATAACAGGAAAAGTAGACTTTGATTCAGCACCTGGAAATGTGAATTTAGACTTATTGAAGTTTAATATAGCATCATTTAATGGAGAATTAAAACAAGACTTTTCATATTTAGAAGATGATAGCTCAACCGCTCCTATGATAGCGATAGAACTTGAAAAAGAAGCTCCTAGAGAAGTTAGCGGAATGATCTGGGAAGAAAAACGAAACATGCAAGTTGCCCGTGTAAATATGGGTGACGGAATATATAATCAAGCAGACGGAGAAAAACCTATACCTGATAAAATAGTAGCTTTAGAAGAAAGAGTGTCTATTAAAGCTATTGACTTGAGTACAGCATATAAGATGAGTCAAGGCTTTGATAATACCATATTGCGAGACACATCATATTATGTTGATATTCCATATATATGGGAAAACAAGATTCAAAGGTTAGGTATAAGTGTAGATAATTTAAAAAGCACAACCGGATTCCAGTCATATGTAAGAACAGGAACAGATGGTAAGTATAAATTTACAGGAGTACCTGCAGGAAACTTTGTTGTACAATTACCATATATAACAGTAGGTAATAGTGTAACTCAAGAATTAGGAATACTAGATGAAAACAAGATTGAAACAACAAAGATAGTAGAAATAGATTCAAGAGACAAATCACCTCAAGTATATAATGGTCAAGACTTCAAAGTTTCAATATATGATGCTGGAAACAGAGACACTTTAAATGAAACATGGCTACCATCAGATCCGAAAGCAAACTACTCTTATGGTAGAGACAGTGAGTATGATAGATATAAATTGTATCAGAGCTCAAGAGTAGTAGATGCTAAAGTTGGAGATGCTCTGGAAATATTAAATATTAAGCATGATGAGTTTGACACAGAAACAAAGAAAATTATTGAAGAAACTGCTAATATGAGAGCAGAAACACCACTGATTAATTTTGGAATTAACTATTATGGCTCAATAAATAAAAAAGAAATACTATATTCTAAGTTTAAAAATGTATTTGCATTACCTGGTATTACAACAACAAATGATGGACTAGGAGATGTAGAAAGCACAGTTTCAACTAGAAAATATGAAAATGTAAATATTGCATTAGAAGAAAGGCCAAAAACAAAATTAGTATTAGATAAACAAATTACAAGATTAACTTTAAAAAGCTCAGATGGAACAAAAATAGTAGATGCTAAGTATACAACAACATACGACATTGATAATATTATAATGCCGAAAGTTGATAAGTTATTATTAACAGCTGAGACAACAGATAAAAATTATGATGCAAAGAGAAAGACAAGTAATGGATATTCAACAGAAGAATATATTCTAAAAGTCAAAACAGAAGTTGAACCAGACTCTATAAATGGGGATAAGGTTAGACCTTTAAACACATCTATATATGCAACAAAGAAACCTTATTGGGAGGATACAAAAGCTGTTGACAATATTTATACAAATGCTAGAGGATGGGAAAACAAAAATGATAATGACGGTATTTCAAGAATGTCAAATGGATATATACACTTGAACTTTGACAAACAATTATTATCAGATATGAATATTGAAATTGAATATCAAGTACAATTATACAATGTGGGTGAAGTAGATAGAGCAAGCATACAAGAAGAATTTAAAAATCAAAGCCTAGAAGCAGCAGAGAAAGATGAGAGAATATCTAAATATGTAGGTAAACTTGCTCCAGCAGGCGAAGGTTTCTCAAAGTTAAATCATGAAATTGACAGAAATAAATATGGATTTGGTAGATTCTTTGGAATAGGATATTATACTGGGAATTATGCTACAGAGTCTACAATAGGAAACTATAAGATATACAAAGAAAAAGTTGGAAAAACATACGCTAATAAGATAGTAGATTATGTAGATAATGGAGCAGTAAAAGATGACTTACAAGATGATGATTGGGCTCAAATTAAAACTCCAAGTGAATTAGAAAACTTAGTAGCAGTCTATGATAATAGTGGAAAGAAAACATTTGCACTACAAACAGATAACATGTTAGACCCTGATGGAAAATCGTATTTTGCAACTGGAGGATCAAATATATATCTGAATGACACAATGAATATAGGCTTAATACCATTTTATGAGTATATTACAGCACGTAGCAGAGGGGTGCCAGAAAATAGCTTAGCACCATATGAAGCAAACTCTACAATTGCGATAAAAAGATTGTCATCACAACAAGCAGATGAAGATTTAAGCTTTGATAATATAGCTGAAATAGTAGAGTATGCAACAGATAGTGGTAGAAGAACAATTTCATCAACACCAGGAAATATAAATACAAGGCTATCAGAAACATTTAGAGCACAAAACTTAGAATCAGATACAGGATTAGCTTTACAAGTAACAATTACACCTCCTACAGGTTTAAGTCAAGCTCAAAGAACAATGTATACAACATTAAACATAACTTTAGCAACAATGGCAGGTTTAGCAATTATAGCTGTAGTAACAAAACTTATCTTTAATACTAAACAAAAGAAAGTAGCCATACAAGATAATAATAAAGAAAAACTTCCTAAATAATCAAATCTAAATGGCAAAATTTTAAAAACTAAAAAGGCATGGGCAACCATGCCTTTTAATTTATATTTCAAGCTTTAAGCTTATTTGTATTCTTTGACAAAGAGTGCTTACAATGGTAAAATAAATCATGATTAATTTAAATGGAGGTAGAAGTGTTTAGAAGAAAAGATGGGATATTAGTACCAGATGTAGACCCACTATTTCGAATAATACCACTTATTATGAAAGACAGATCAGATGCGCAAGTCTTTTATAGTTTTGACATTCCAATTTCTAATATTGAGTCATATATAGATAAACAAAGAGAACAAGGCATAAATATTTCATATTTGCATGTTGTATATACTGCAATGGTTAGAACAATAGCCAAAAGAGAAAAACTAAATCGTTTTGTTATGGCAGGCCGAGTTTATAAAAGAAATGATATTATTCTTACTATGATTGCAAAAAAAAGTTTGTCAGATGAGGCTCCTGAAACTAATTTAAAAATTAAATTTCGTGGAGATGAAACCATTGAAGAAGTAAGAGATATTTTAAATAAAGAAATTGAAAGCTTTAAAGTAAAAGAAGAATCTAATGAACAAGATCGATTTGTAGAAGCTATAACAAATATGCCATTTTGGCTGTTTAAATTAGCAGTTAATCTTTTAATGAAGATGGATAAATGGAATATTCTTCCAAAATCAGTTTTAGATTTAAGTCCATTTCACTCAACAGGATATATAACAAATGTTGGTTCTATAGGTTTAGATTCAATATATCATCATATATATAATTTTGGCACAGTAGGAATATTTGTTGCAATGGGAAAAAAGAAAAAAACATATATATGTGAGGATGAAGTTTTGAAAGAAGAAAAAGCGATATCTTTTTCATTTGTATTAGATGAAAGAATATGTGATGGTTATTATTTTGCTAATTCAATGAGATTATTTGTTAAATATCTTAAAAACCCAGAACTACTAAATGTAAAAGAGGACTTTAAAGAAGAAGTAGAAGATATTTTAGAACAAGTTGCGCCTGAAGATTAAATTTAAATAAGATTAAATTACAATTAAGCAATATAATATAAGAAACAAACAACAAACAAAGAAAAAATAAAGAAAAAATAAATAGAGTATTTTTAAATACTCTGTTTTTTATGAATTTAATAAACTAATATTTTTATAATTTAAAAAATAAGAAACATTTAATTATCAATGTTTTTATCATTTGTAATTACTTGAAAATATCGCATAAATTATATATAATACTTTTAAGGTGAAATATGTATGCATATATAAAAGGCGAAATAATTAAGATAGCTCAAAATTATTTAGTTATAGAAAATAATGATATAGGGTATATGATATATATGTCTGAAAAGTCTTTAAATCTGTTTA
Source organism: uncultured Lachnospiraceae bacterium (assembly GCA_964616165.1). Classification (GTDB taxonomy): domain Bacteria; phylum Bacillota; class Clostridia; order TANB77; family CAG-508; genus CAZCCM01. The sequence continues at coordinate 54,381 of CAZTTS010000006.1, read as the reverse complement.
AAGAAGGAGACAAGGGCATTGTTATATATACTTATCAAAATGTTAAAGAAGATGAAATTAGCCTATATGGCTTTAAAACAATAGAAGAGAAAAATGTGTTTGAAAAATTGATTACTGTTACTGGAATAGGTGTTAAATCAGCAATTAATATTTTGTCTAAAATAGAACCATCAGATTTTGTTTTAGCAGTAATTACTTCTGATTTGATAAAGCTAACCTCATTACCAGGAATAGGGAAAAAATCAGCACAGAGAATAGTTTTAGAATTACAAGATAAACTAAAAACTGAAGATGCTATAGGAGTAGACAAGCTTTATACTGTAGATAATGAAACATATGAAGAGCTAGTTTCAGCATTACAAATATTGGGTTATACTACAAAAGAAATTCGAAAAATAGAAGGAAAGATAGAGCAAGGGCTAAGTATTGAAGAGGCTTTGAAAAAAGCTTTAAAGATACTATCATAGGAGAAAAATGAGTCAAAAAGATTTGTTTAAAAGCTTAAAAGAAGTAGAAATTATTTTAAAACATACAGACCCTAAATTAATAACAAAAGTACCTCAAAACTTTTTAGAGTTTATGACTGAATGCAAAGATGATACTCATCATTTTCGCATAGATTATTCTAAGCCATTATATGAGCAAAAATTGATGTATGAAACTGTTATTATTTTATCTATAATTTTAAAAACTGCATGGGTAGATAAAAAAACCTTAAAAGAATTCCAAAAGAGATATAATGTTGGGCCTGAGCAATTTATAGAAGATCAAAAAAAGCATGTTGAACAACTTAATGAAGAGATGAAAGCTTTAGCAATTGTAAAAAAAGATACATTTATGAAAAGAATGTTTAAAAAATTAGGAAGATTTTTTGGAGTTAGAAAAACCAAAATACGCTTACCCGACTAGGAGATAAAATGAAAAAACAAAAGAAAAAAAGAAGTAAAACTAGAAGTTTTCAAACAGTAAATTTAACACAGACCCAACTAAGGAATAGGTGGATTTTAGCATCTATTGGATTTGCAGTTTTATTTTTATTAATGATAATTTTTCTTATTTTCTTTTTTATGGGGAAAGTTAATGTTCCTGGTTTACCGAAGTTTGCAGATTCAACCTCTACAGATTCAATTCAAGGCTCTAGTGATTTGCAGAAACACATAAAAGAATATAAGAACAAATATAATAATTATAATTTTGATGAATTATATCAATTACAAATCTCTAAACCTAAAGAAGGAGAAGAAATAGCAGAAATTTATTTTACTGGAATAGGAAAGCCAGTAAAAGCCAGATTATTTGAAGATGAAGCTCCTGAAATAGTTAAACAATTTAAAACTTTAGTTAAAAAGGGTTTTTATGATAAATCTATTTTAGTAATTGATGCTAACAAAACCATAGCAACAGATATTTTTGATAGTAGTATAGATTGGGAACCTGGCCCTGCGAGAGAGTTTGTTACAACAGAAGAAGGGTCTAATGAGGAACTTTTAAAATTAGATTCATGGGAAACAATGGAGGTAAAAACCCATGCGGTATTACCTTATAATGGAGCACTCTGTGCTTATGATAGAATATTAGATGGCAAAGGTTATGGAGCAAACTTTTTTGTAATGTCAACAGATGACAAATATACTGGAAATTTAACTGATCTTAATTTACCAAATCAATTAAAAAATTTATTTAAAAAATACGGAGGGGATCCAACGCTTGTTTTTGGACCTTCATATAGAAGAGAATATTCAAACGATAATCCTCAAGCAAATTTGTTAGATTATTTAAAACATCCTACTTTTGGACAAGTATTTGAAGGTATGGAAACAATAAAGAAAATAGTTAAAGAACCAAAAAATTATGAAATAAATAAAATAGTTATTAGTAAATATAAGGAGTAAAAAATGTATAAAAACAAAATTTTAATAGGATTTTTGATATTTATTTTAATTGTAATGCTTAGTATTCTTGTTTTTTTATTTTTCACAAAAGATAAAGCTGCAGAAGAAATAGCAAAAAAACATGAAGAAGTAGAAGAAGATGAAGATCCTGATATCTCTATTGCTGAGTATAGGATGTTTGAAAATCCTTATCCTGGCGAAGAAATTGCTATTATGGATATAAAAAATTATGGTAAAATAAAAATTAAGTTTTTTGATGAAGTAGCACCAAAAGCTGTAGAAAACTTTATAGGACTAGCAAAAAAAGGATATTACAACAATGTAACATTTCATAGGGTAATTGAAGACTTTATGATTCAAGGAGGAGATCCTACTGGCGCAGGTACCGGAGGAGAGTCTTTTTTTGGCAGTGATTTTGGGCCAGAATACAAAGATGGATATTTCCCATATAAAGGTACTTTATGTATGGCATCTGTACCAGGTATTGAAAATTCTTTATCTAGTCAATTTTTTATTGTGCAGGCAGGAAAAAAGACAGCAAGCATGGAACAAGCATCATCTTTACCAGAATCAATTTCAAGACTATATATGGAAAAAGGTGGAGCAGCACATTTATATAAACAACATACTGTTTTTGGTTATGTTTATGAAGGAATGGATATTGTAGATAAAATAGCTGCAACCAAAACAGATGACAATGATAAACCTTTGAAAGATGTTATAATTAAAAATATTAAAATAGAAGAAGTGAAGGAAAGAATTTGAACAAAGAACCATTAGCATTTAGGATGAGACCACAAAATTTAGAAGATTTTATAGGACAGGAACATGTGCTTGCTAAAAACAAGTTACTATATAATACAATTAAATCTGACAGACTAACTAGTGTAATAATATGGGGTCCTCCTGGATGTGGCAAAACTTCTTTAGCTGAAGTTATTTCTAATACTACTAAATATAAAACATATAAAATGAATGCTGTTACCTCAGGAGTAAATGATATTAAAAAAATTATAGATGAAACTCAAAATCTATTTTTAAATCCTGATGGTAAGAGCATTTTGTTTATAGATGAAATTCACCGTTTTAATAAAGCACAACAAGATGTGTTATTACCTTCTGTAGAAAGTGGAAAAATCATTTTAATTGGTACAACTACTGAAAATCCATATTTTGAAATTAATAAAGCATTACTTTCAAGGTCAATGATTATAAAATTAGAATCATTAACTAAAGAAAATATTATACAAATTTTAGAAAACGCTATTAAGTCAGAAAAAGGATTAAAAGAATATAATGTTCAAATAAGTAAAAAACAATTAGCATGGATTGCAGAAATATCGCAAGGTGATGTAAGACAAGCTTTAAATGGCTTAGAAATAGCATGCTTATCTTCTAAAATAAATGAAAATAAAAAAATCATCATTACTGATGAAGTGTTAAAAGCATCATTCCAAGAAAAAAGACAAATATTCGATAAAACAGGTGATTCACATTATGATACAATTTCTGCATTTATAAAGTCTGTTAGAGGCTCAGACGAAAATGCAGCAATACATTATCTAGCTAAAGCTTTAGAAGCAGGAGAAGACCCAATATTCCTGGCTAGAAGATTAGTTATTTTAGCAGCAGAAGATATAGGTCTTGCAAATCCATTTGCTTTAACTATTGCTACAAGTGCAATGCAAGCAATAAAAATGGTAGGTATGCCAGAAGCTAGAATAATATTATCAGAAGCAACAATATATTTAGCTAAATCTAAAAAATCAAATACTGCATATATAGCAATAGAGGAAGCTTTAAAAGATGTTAGAACAAAAGATACAGGTCAAATACCAATGCATATACGAAATGCACCTTTTGAGCAAATGAAGGATTTTGAATATGGTGTTGGATATAAATATCCACATGATTATAAAAACGGAATTATAAAACAACAATATTTACCTGACAAAATTAAAGACAGAAAGTACTATATAGATAAGTGGGGAAATGATAAATATGACTGAATTTCAAAGAGAATTATTAAAAGAAAGAGAAAAAATCTCTTTCCATTATGAAAAATCAGATATTAATATACAGTTAAAAGAAGAAAAAGAAAACAATGTATTAAAAAAAATACTTTATATTCAACTAGAGTTTTTATATTTTTTTGATTCATCATTAATAAATCCTGAAGAATTAAAACAAGATTTCTTAGAAAAAAATATTCAAGAAGCAAGCCAATTTACTTTTCCGGCTACTAAAGAAGATTTTTCGTTCAATCATAGAGTTACTTTTCGTATTTCTTTGGAAGAATTACAAAAAAATGAACATTTGAGAGACTTAAGCATAGAAGAGATAGAAATATATATGAAGGAAAAAGTTCTATCTAAAGAATTTAAAGATATTATATTTAATATTGGTTTTGTAGAAGCAATATCATATTATAAGGTGTTTCCAGTTCAAAACTTTATTGTAATAGGAGAATTAGAAGATTATCAAAAACAGTGGTGGTCTAAACTCATATTTAATGGTTTAGGAGAATATAGATATTTAAACAATCTATTAAGCATAGATCAAGACCAGTTTGTTAATATTATAGCTAATCCTAAATTAGAAGAATATTATGAAGAAAAAGAAAAATATAAATATTTAGACATAGAAAAGCAGGGGTTTCTAATTCCTATTGGTGGTGGAAAAGATTCAGTAGTTACTTTAGAATTGTTAAGCAAATTTAAAAATGAAAACACGCTATTTGCTGTAGATCATAAAGGTGCAAGAAGGAGAACAGCTGAAGTTGCAGGATATAATATTGATGAAGTAGTACAAATTGAAAGAATTTTTGACCCCAAGCTTAATTTACGTAATTCTCAAGGTTTTTTTAATGGACATGTTCCATTTTCAGCGTCATTAGCTTTTTTAGCGCTTTTATCAGCATATATTTTAAACAAAAAGTATATTCCTTTATCTAATGAATCATCAGCTAATGAACCTACTGTAATTGACTTAGACATTAATCATCAGTATTCCAAAGCAATAGAATTTGAAACAGACTTTAGAGAATATATAGAGATTTTAGACTTAGATATAGAATATTTTAGCTTATTAAGACCACTCACAGAAGTTGGAATTGTTAGAATTTTTACTAGATACGAAAAATATTTCCATGCCTTTAATTCGTGTAATGTTGGAAGCAAGGGAGATGAGTGGACTTGGTGTTGTAACTGTTCAAAATGTCTTTTCGCATTTATTATTTTATCACCATTTTTATATAAAGATAAATTAGTAGAAATATTTGGTTGTGATGTTTTTGAAAATGAATCATTATTAGAAGATATGTATAAACTAATTGGGAAAAGAGATGCTAAGCCTTTTGAATGTGTTGGTACTTTAGTTGAAACTAGATTTTCGTTAAATAAGTTGATGGAAAAATTGCAAATCTCAGAAAACACAAATGAAAGTGCAAAAAAAGAAAAGCAAAAGAAACTTCCTATTTTATTAGAAAAATATAAAGATATATATTTATCAGAAACAAGCAGAAAAAAAAGCAAATTAGAAGAAAGATCAGAAAAAGACATATCAAAAATTGATGAAAATAAAAACCTATATTTAATATATAATCAAGATAATTTTCTGCCAGACTTTTTAGAAGAAATTGTAAAAAAAGCTATTAAAGGAGAAGAATAATAGATGTTAGATGAATTAATAAGTTTTTTAAAAGATAAAAAAATCTTAATATTAGGTTTCGGAGTTGAAGGCCAAGCTTCATATAACTTTTTGCGCAGACATTTTTCTGAAATGAAAATCTTTATTGGGGATAAAAGAGATATAAGTATTAATCCTGATAAAATTACAAAAAAAGTTTTAGAAGAAGCAAAAAAAGATTTGGTTGGAATACAAACTGGAGAGACATATCTAGACAATTTAAAAGATTATGATTTAATATTAAAAACTCCAGGACTTTCTTTTAAAGGTAAAAACATATCAAAATTTACAAATAAAATTTATACTTCAATTGACTTATTTTTAAAATATTACAATATTGTAACAGTTGGAGTAACTGGTACTAAAGGGAAAAGCACAGTTTCCACATTAATTTATAAAGTTTTAAAAAATGAAAATAAAGATGTTTATTTATTAGGCAATATAGGGGAACCAATATTTGATCAAATAGAAAATATAAGCAAAAACTCAATAGTGGTTATTGAACTTTCATCACATCAATTACAATTTATGAAGTATACTACTCAAATAGCTATTTTAATAAATATTTATCCTGAACATTTAGACCATTATAATTCATATGAAGAATATATTGAATGCAAGTATAATATATTTTCAAATTTAAAGAATATGCAGAAACTCTTCCCAGATTTTAAGCAAATTCAAATCTATGGGAAAGAAACAGATGCAATGATAAAGAGAGAATATGAATATAATGAAGAAGCAAGTTGTGTTGATATTGAAGATATTATATATAAAGATATTGTAGATAAACTAGATCTTAAAATAAAAGGGAATCACAATATTGAAAATGCTATCTTTGCTTTAATAGTTGCAGACATTTTAAATATAGATATATTAAAAGCAATTGAAACAATTAAGAATTTTAAAGGTTTGCCACATAGATTAGAGTATGTTACAACATATAATAATGTTTCATATTATAATGATTCCATATCAACAATACCAGAAACTACTATTACAGGATTAAAAACATTAAAGGAAACAACTACTTTAATAATAGGGGGTCTAAATAGAGGTTTAGACTATAAGACATTGGTAGATTTTTTAAATAGTATATATGAAATGCAAGAATATGCATTAAAAAATATTATATTATTACCCAATACAGGACATGAATTAGAGAACGAAATTAGAGATGAATATAATAAAATCAAAGTGGAAAACGTAAAAGAAGCTGTTATTAAATCTGTGAAAATTACCACAGAAGGAACATGTCTTCTTTCTCCAGCTGCAGCAAGTTATGGTTTTTATAAGAATTTTGAAGAAAGAGGAAATGTTTTTAAGGAAACAATAAAACAAATAAAAAAATAAAGGAGAATTATTATGAATAAAACCGAGAAAAACGTTTTAAAAGTACTAATGATATTAACTATTATTTTAGTTATAAACTTTGTAAGTATTAAATCTTTAGCAGTTATGAGACCAGAGCCTAGAATTCGTCTTAATGATGTTGACTTACTGGACTCTTTGCCTAAATCTATAGAAAAAAACTTAGATGATTTTGACTTAAATGATTTCGGGCAGGCTTTATGGGGAGAAGATTTAAAAGAAGACCTTGATTCATGGTATCAAAATATAGAAGAAACTTTAACAGATTCAGTTTTTATAGCATCATTTATCGGACTTTTTGTTATTATACTTATTGTTTTAGGTTTAAAATTTATTTGTGCAATTATAAAGTTTATTGCTAAGTGGATGATGTATAATAAAGCCGGCAAACCTGGATGGGCATTATTATTGCCTGTATATAAAAATGTAATAAAACTAGAAATAGCAGATTTATCTCCAGCTTTATTGCTATTATACTTTACATTTTTTATACCGTTTATAGGTCCGATTATTTGTATTATAGCATTTTTTGTAATAAGAATTATTGCAGCAGTAAATATTTCTAAAGCATTTGGTAAACATGGAGCTTTCTCTATTGGTTTAATATTTTTACCAACAATATTTTATGCTATACTAGGCTTTGGGAAATCAGAATATAAAAAAGAAGAAAAAGTTAAGGAAGTAGTTGAAGAAGTAAAGGTTATAGAAGTGGAAGTTGAAGGTGTAAAAAAAGAAAGTAAAACAAAAACTAAGGCAGAAACAAAAACGCCTAAACAAACTACAACCAAAGGAAAGCAAACAACTAAAAAATAAAAGATCAAAACAAGAAACGGTGTTTATAAAATATAATTTTAAAAATATTAATTATATGCTGTGCTATACAAAACAAAGGGTGTAGCTGTAACAATATTGTAACAAAGCATATAAAAATATTATTTGGAGATATTATGGAAAATTTGGATAATAAAATTAATATTATTGTTATTAAAAGAAATGGAAAAAAAGTAGATTTTGATGGAACTAAAATAGCAATTGCTATTAAAAAAGGTTTTGACAGCATTTTAGTGGAAGGGCAAAACAAAAAATATACAGATAAAGATATAAATAAAGTTTTTTTAGCTGTTTTAAAGAATATTGAAGAGTTCCAAAAACAAAATGATAGAATAAAAATAGAAGAAATTCAAGACTTAATAGAAGACGAATTAAAGAGTCAAAAATATATAGATGTATATAAATCTTTTTCTGTATATCGAGAAAACCGAAAGAAATCACGAGAAGTATTTTTGAACGAGAAAAAACAACATAAATTTATAAAAGTAATAGAAAATCTTGGTTTACAAAGTAGAAATGATGCAGATTTTATTGAACATAATAATCCAGAAAATATGTTAAAGGTGTATGGTTCTGCCGTTTCGGAAGAGTTTACAAAGGCATATTTAATTCGTGAAAAGTATTCTGAAGCTCATGAAGAAGGAGACTTTTTCATTCATTATTTAGACTATATTCCAACTGGTGCAACAGCAAATATAGGGCTTGATTTAGAAAAAATATTTAGAGAAGGTTATAAGATTTCAGGAGTAAAAGTTAGAGAACCACAAAGTATAATGTCATATGCTTTACAAACAACAATGGCTATAAAGGCTGCTAGAAAAGAACAAAGTGGAGAACAAATATTGCCTGCATTTGATTATTTTTTATCACAAGGAGTTTTAAAATCTTTTAAAAAACAATTTAGAATGGAAGTTTTTTCTTTATTAGAATTTACGGAGTTTGATAAATTTGTTGCAACAAACGGAATAGAAAGAGAAATAGATAGAATTGAAAGTATAGACTTAGATATTAAAATATTCTTTCAATATCTAAGAGAGTCAGAACAATTACAAAGATTGTTAGTTGGCGCATATAAAAGAGCACTTCAAGCAACAGACAAATTAACATATCAAGCTTTAGAAGCATTTTTACACAATGTAAACATATTGGATAATGAAACTAAACAAGTTACAACAGTTAATTTTGGAACAGATACTTCAGCAGAAGGTAGAATGATTATTAAAAATTTATTAGAAGTTTTCGAAAAAGGAATAGGTGATTTTACTCAAACTGACTTACCATATCTTGTATTTAAAATAAAAGAAGGTATAAATCTGTATGAAGAGGATAAGAACCATGATATGTTAGAAAAAGCATACTTATTATTAGAAAAGGGCTATAATATTTCTTTTGTAATATTAGACGCTAAACATAATAGGAAATTATATATTAAAGATGATTTTTCTACAGAAACAGTAACTTCTAATTTAAGACATAGAGTGATTGATAATATTATCGATCCTAAAAAGGCTACTTCTTTTGGTAGAGGAAATATTGCCATTGTTACAATTAATTTACCTAGACTTGGGATTAAAAATATGAATTTCAAAGAAACAAAAGAGTTTTTTAATGATTTAGAAAAGATAATGCTCTTAGCTAAAGATCATTTATTGGAAAGATTTGAAATCCAATGTGAAAAAAGAAAATCTTTATATCCTTTTCTTTTAGAAGAAAATGTTTGGTTAGATGCAGATAGGCTGAAAGAAGAAGATAGATTAAGAAGAGCCCTTAAACAAGGAAATTTCTCTATAGGATTTGTTGGGCTGGATGAGTGCGTAAAAGCCCTAACGGGTAAAAAACAAGGCGAGAGTGAAGAATCTCAAAAATTAGCACAAAAAATTATTAAAATAATGAGAAATATATGTGATGAATTCTCAGAAGAAGAAAATTTAAACTTTACTTTACTTGCAACAAAAGATGAGATTGTTGGGAAAACATTCCTGCAATTAGATAGAGCAATATATGGTAAAATAGATGGGATAACAGATAAAAAATATACAGACTCTTTCTTTGCTGGAAATAACTTGCCTTTAACAGAAAAAATAAAAATTGAATCCAATTATCACGCTTTGTGCAATGGTGGTCATGAATTAGTTTTAAACAAAAGTGAAGTTAAAACTAAAAAGAGTTTTCTTAGAATAATTTCTGAATTAATAGAATATAATATAGGATATGTTAGTTTTAAATAAAAAATATATTCATCAAAAAAAGCTCCCCTAAAAAGGAGCTTTATTATTTTAAATTATGTGAGAATTAAAAATTCTTTGTAAATAAATTTTAAACCCTAAAGTTATTATTCTGTAGGTTCAACATTCTCTTCAATGTTTTCGCTTACTTCTTCATTGGTTTCTGAAGAATCTTTGGGTGTGTTAAACTGTATTTGGTGCTTTGAAGTAATCGGTTCAGAATCTGCTTTTAACAATATTGAAGATATTAAAATAACACAATTAATAAAAATTACTATAATTAATATTGCATATATTGTTTTTAAAACAACTGCACTTTTTGAACTTTCTAAAACTTCCTCTTTTTTTTCTAATTCTTTTTCCATTTTATCCTCCGTATATAACGCTAAAACAGCTTAAAATTATTCTTAATTAAATTATATAGAAAGCAAAATAGAAATGCAAGAAAAAACAATAAAATACCTTAATTTATTGTAAAAAATCTAAAAGACTTATGAGGCTTGTTTTAGCAAAAAACAAAAACTGCTTGCTTATAAACTGAAAGATAATATTAGTTTGATTTTTAAGTATATTTAACTCTTTATATTTTTTAAGATATCTTTTATCTTAAGAAGAATTATAGTATAATAGTTATTGTATGCCAAGCCAGAAAGAGACACTAATAGATATGGATATAATATTAGAAACTTTATTAAATTCAAAAAAATTTGGTGAATATATTAGAGATGTTAAGGGAAATAAATTTCCGATTATGTTATCAGGCTTAACTTCAGTTGCAAAAGTCCAAATGATGTCTGCTACGCAACTTTTTAGCAAAAATTCTTTAATATATGTTGTTTCAAATGAATTAGAAGCACAAAAAGCTTTAAACGATTTCAAATATTTTAATAAAGAAGCACTGTATTTTCCTAAAAGAGATATTAAAAATTTTGATACTTTTGCCGAAAGTAAAGATAATTTATTTGAAAGAATTGAAGTAATTCATAAAATATATGAACAAAAAGCAAATATAGTTATTACAACAATTGATTCCATAACACAGCCAATGATATTACCTAAAGATTTATACAAAAATAAAATAAACATTAAATTGGGTGATTTTCTTGATATGAGCAATATTGCTGAAAAATTAATAAAATTGGGTTATGAAAGACAAGAGATAGTTGATGGAAACACTTCTTTTAGTATTAGAGGAGGAATAATTGATATTTCTTTAGAAAAAAATAAAGGAGTAAGAATTGAACTTTGGGGAGATGAAGTTGAATCAATCAGATTATTTAACATATTGACACAAAGATCCGAAGAAGAAAAAAAGAAAATTACAATATATCCTGCTACCGAGTTTGTTTTGTCACAACCAATAAATGAAGTAAAAAAGGTAATTTCTAAAATTAGAGCAACAGGGAAAATACTATCAAATATTAATGATGATTTAATGGAATTTAGTTCTGATAATTATATTAATAAAATAGAAAAATATTTTAAGGCTTTTTATAGTGAAAATGGAACATTGTTAGATTATCTTTCAGACAATTATTTAATTGTGCTTGATGAAACTAATAAATTACAAAATAGATTAGATAATATTAATAAAGATAATGAATTGATCATTAGATCTCTTTATGAGAAAAACAAATATGGTGTTGAATCATTAGAGTTACAAGGAATATATAAACAATTTACTAATAAATTAAATATTCAAAACCATAAATTAATTTATTTAAGGCAAGAAGATATGCTTGTTTTAGATAAACAAAGTATGCATGCAAAAAGAAATGGATATAGTTTTAACTATAGGGAGGTTAACTTTTTTCGTAATACTTTGGATCTCATATTTGAGGAAATTAAAGAAGCAATAAGGAAAAAATATCGCGTAATATTATTAGCAGGTGAAAATCCCAAAGCTTTAGCAGAAATGTGTGAGAATAGAAATATATCTTCTCATATAGTGGGAATAGATGACGAAATTCAAGATAATCATAATTTAGCTTATATACAAAGAGGAGAATTATCTTCTGGATTTTATAATGATGATTTAAAATTATTAGTTATAAGTTTGCATGAATTATTTGTAGTAAAACAAAAAAGCTATAAGTCTATTGATACATATAAAAAAGCTGAAAAGATTAGATATGCAGATTTAGAATTAGGAGACTATGTTGTTCACAAAATCTATGGTATTGGTAGATTTTTGGAAATTATGAAATTAACCACGGTGGGCATTACAAAAGATTATATCAAAATTGAATATAGAGGTGGGGACTTTCTTTATGTTCCTACTAATGCTTTAGATAATGTTAGAAAATATATATCAAAAGATGGTATAACACCAAAACTTAGTAAACTAGGTACAAAAGATTGGGAAAAAACACAAAATAAAATAAGAAACAAATTGAGAGAAGTTGCTGAAGAATTAATATTGCTTTATGCTGAAAGAAGTAAGCAAAAAGGTTTTGCATTTTCCTTAGACACTATTTGGCAAAAAGAACTAGAGGATTCTTTTGAATATCAAGAAACAGAAGATCAATTGCGATGTGTTGATGAAATTAAGAAAGATATGGTAAAGCCTATTCCTATGGATAGACTATTATGTGGAGATGTAGGCTTTGGTAAAACTGAAGTTGCAATTAGAGCAGCATTTAAGGCAGTACAAGACAATAAGCAAGTTGCATACTTGGTTCCTACAACAATCTTAGCAAAACAACAATATGATGAATTTGTAAGAAGAATGCATAAATATCCTGTAAAAACAGAATTTTTATCTAGATTTAAAACAAAAAAAGAACAAAATGAAATTATAGAACAATTAAAAACAGGCAAAATTAATATAATAATTGGAACACACAGAATTTTAAGTGAAGATGTTCACTTTAAAGACTTAGGTTTATTAATTATTGATGAAGAACATAGATTTGGCGTAAATGATAAAGAAAAAATTAAAATGTTAAAAAAATCTATTGATGTATTATCAATGACTGCAACTCCTATTCCTAGAACTATTAATATGTCTTTGTCTGGAATTAGGGATATGTCTATAATTTATGATCCCCCAATAAATAGGAAATCTGTAAAAACATATGTTTTAGAATATGATTCGGAAATAATAAAAGAAGCTATAATTTCTGAAGTTGAAAGAAAAGGACAAGTATTTTATTTATTTAATAGAGTACAAAACATTGAATCAAAACTGTATGAATTACAAAAATTAATTCCAAATGTTAAATTTGCTTATGCACATGGACAAATGACTCCAAGACAAATCGAAAATATAATGCAAGCATTTATTGATAAGGAAATAGATGTTTTAATAAGTACAACAATAATGGAATCTGGTATAGATATTCCTAATGCTAATACAATTATTGTTGAAGATGCCGATAAATTAGGCCTTGCACAGCTATATCAAATAAGAGGAAGAGTTGGCAGATCTGAAAGGCAAGCATATGCATATATTACTTTTAAAAGAAACAAAATTTTATCAGAAACATCAGAAAAAAGATTAAGAGCTATTAAAGAATTTACTGAATTGGGCTCTGGTTTTAAAATTGCTATGAGAGATTTAGAAATTAGAGGAGCTGGTAGCTTGTTAGGAGAACTGCAACATGGGCACATGGAACAAGTTGGCTATGATACATATATCTCAATACTACAAGAAGTAATTAAGGAATCAAAAGGTGAGATTATTGAAAAAGAGGAAGAAATCTATATTGATCTTAATGTTTCTCAATATATTCCAGATGAATATATTGATGGAGAAAGCTTAAAGATGGATGTATATCAAGAAATCTTTTCAGCAGAAAATATAGAAACTTTAAAAGAGGTTCAAAAATCTATTGTTGATAGATTTGGCAAATACGGAATAGAAGTTGAAAATTTATTTAATATTGCAAGAATAAAAATGAAGTCAAAACAAAAGAAGATTTTAAAAATAATACAAAAACAAAACAGAACCTATTTTTATTTACCAGAAGAATATTATATTGAAAATTTAGAAAAGCTAGTGGAAAAATATAAACATAATTTAAAATTTTCTAAAAGCTCACAAAACCATATATCTATTGACTTTGTAAATTATAATAAAAACATGAAAGCTTTGGCAAGAGCAAAAAAAGATGATATAATTAAAGAAGAAAAACTTAATGTTTTTAATGAAAAAACAATTAATATTTTAGAATTTTTGGAGATGCTATGATAGAAAGTAAAGACAATCAATTAGTTAAACATATTAACAAATTAAAGCATAAAAAAGACAGGAAGATATATAAACAATATATTGTTGAGGGTAAAAAAAGTGTTGATGAAGCTTTAAGATTTGATAAAGGTAATATTGTAGAAATAATTGTTTCAGAAGCATATGCCAAAACATCAAATATTGAAGAAAACTACATTATTTTTAATGATGAAGTATTTAATTATGTTACAGAACATCAAACTCCAGAAGGTATTATGGCAATCTTAAAGATGAAAGAGGAACAAACTCAAATTGATTACAAAGAGCCGTATATTATTTTAATAAATGAAATACAGGATCCAGGGAACTTAGGTAATATTATAAGAATTGCAGACTCTTTAAATTTGAAGCAAATTATATTATCAGAAAATACGGTAGATCCATATATGCCCAAAGTTGTTAGATCAACAATGGGAAGTACTTTTAGAATAAATACTTTTGAAAGAAATATTATAAATATTATTGAAGAATTAAAACAAAATGGATATGAAATATATTCTACTAATATTGAAACTAATTCTGAAAACTTGTATTTAACAAAGTTTAAAGGCAAAAAAACAGCCATAATATTTGGTAATGAAGCGAAAGGCGTAGCACAAGAAATATTAAACGAAACAAAATCTTTATATATTCCAATGAAAGGACAATCAGATTCTTTAAACGTAGCTTCTGCTGTAGCAGTAATTTCGTATGAAATATATAGACAAAACTTGTAAAGAGAGGTAAAAATGGCAAATTCTGAACAAATGTTTTTGGCAGAATCAAAAGTAATACTATTATATATTATAAATAAAGTTAATCACTATATTTCGCATAATGTTTTTGTAGAATTGGTTGCAAGGCTTTCAGATATTAATTACTTTTTGTTTGAAGAGGTATTAGACGATCTTTTAGAAGAGAAGTATATTATAAAAAAAGATGAAGAAAGTTTAAAAACATATATGATAACAAATGAAGGAAAACAAGTGCTAAATTTAAGTATTACTATGCTACCAGGAATTAAAAAATTACAAATTGATACTAAATTTAAGGGAATATATCAAAAATTAAAAGAAGAAAAATCTATTGTTTCAGAATATATAAAACAGGAAGATGATTCATTTAAAGTTTTTTTAAGAGTAATTGAGTTTGATAAAATTGAGTTTGAAATAAAAGTAATAGCGTATTCTGAAGAACAAGTACAAAAAATTATTGATACATGGAAAAAAGATGCAAATAAAATTTATCAAAAGATTATTAAATCATTAACAGATAATAAGAAATAGTAATAAAATTAAAACTAAAGCTCAAACCAAAATCATAACTAAAACTATATTCAAGTTAAGATAATGTAAATATAAATATAAAAAAACAAGGAGGAAATATGAAGACAAAAAAGAAAAAAGAAGTAAAAAAAGACAAAACGAAAAAAATCACTAAAGATAAAATTAAAAAAGTAAAAATAAAAAAGCCTAAAACCTTAGGAGAGTTTAAAAACTTTATTATGAAAGGTAATGTTCTTGATATGGCTGTTGGTGTTATTATAGGAGGGGCTTTTGGTAAAATAGTGACATCATTAGTAAATGATATATTAATGCCAGCAATTTCCTTATTAACAGGTCAAATTGATTTAGGATCATTGAAATTTGAGAAAGCTCTTACTGAAACTTTAAGTATTAATTTAAATTATGGAGTGTTTCTACAAACAATAATAGATTTTCTGATTATTTCTCTATCAATTTTTGTTGTAATAAAATTAGTAAGTAAATTATCAAGAAAGAAAGAAGTCGAAAAAGCAGCAGAACCACCAAAAGAAGAAGTTTTATTAACTGAAATTAGAGATTTATTAAAAGTTAAAAAATAAATGTTTATATGAATATAAAATAAAAGACATTTTTACAGCAAAAAAAAAGATGAAATGGTTCATCTTTTTTTCTTATTTTTTTGTTGTGATTATGTTTGACCAGTTCCTTGTTCTATAGTTTTCTTAACAAAACCTATTATAAACGATGCTCCGAAAAGACAAGCAGCTCCAATTAGATATCCCCATGCTGCCTTTTTTAAATCACCTTGTTTATCAGGAGAACTAGTAAAATATCTAATTCCATACCACATAAGCATTATAATTGCTATTACAATTCCAATCCATTGTACATAACCAAGTATCATAGTAGCATATCCTGTTAATTCAGAATTATCAACTGGTCCTGGCCTAGGTACATCGTCATCAGCCTTAACAATTGTAGGTAATACCATTATGAACATTAAAATAACAACCATAACACCTGTTAGTAATTTTTTCTTTGTGTTTTTCATTTTTTCCTCCTATTAATTTGCAAATTAATAATATATATTTTTATATATGTTTAATTTTAACATATATTTATGAACTTGTAAAGATTAAGATTCTATAAGGGAGCCAGCATTAGCTAATGTTTTGATTATAGTTGCAGGTGCAAAAATTAATATTCCACCAATTACATAATATATTAACTTTCTCTTTAAATTAGCTTTTTCAGAATTATCGCTAGTTGTTAAAAGTTTAATACCATCGTATATAATTAATCCCATGGCAACTCCTGCAGAAATAATTTGAATTAATGTTAAAATAGGATTTGCAATCTGTACTACAGGTTCTTCTGGAACTTTTCTGCCTGGATCTTCAATAAACTCTATTAATTGGTCAATTGCCGAAGATTTTATAGAAAATATTAGTATAAATATTAATACAATTAGTATAATAAAAATTATTTTTTTCCATTGTTTTTTCATTTTCATTCTTACCATTCTTTATATTATTTTAGTAAATTATTATAAGAATTTTTTTTCTTTAATAACTGCAGCTATAGTAGAGATAATAAGTGTGGCACTTCCAATAAGAATTGTTCCTAAAATAATAGACTGCATTCTTTGATCTGCCTTTGCTTTACCTTCAGGAGTATGTGATGCCGTAAAATAATTAATTCCTAAAATCATAATCATAACTATTGATAAAAGTATTCCAACAGCTTGCATTATTCCTATTACTGTTACTACTTTATTTGAAACTTCAAGAATGGAACCAGAACCTTCTCCTGGACCAATACCCTGATATTTATCATCTGCCATAACAGTATTTGTATTTAGTACTAAAAAAGTTATAATTAAAAAGTTTACTATAATTAATATTAATTTTAAAAGTAAAACTTTCTTTTCTTTCTTCATATCAATTTCCTAACATACTTGTAAATTTGCTTAAAACAAAGAATTACAAGCAATTATTGCTTCTATTATCAAATTATATACTACTTTTTCATTTTTGAGTAGTAAAAAAAGATAAAAAGATATAATTTAACCAAAACTTAATATAAAAGATAGCAAAATATATTAAAAGATATAAAAAATAAAATTTTTTAGAATTGTTTTTCTTAAAAACTAAAAAAATTTTTTAAAAGATTTTCTAAAAAAATTCAAAATAAAATATACAATTTAATATGTCATTTATAATATTAAAAGTATATTACATTTTGAGTAAATAAGTGTTATATAGTAGGAAAATAGGCTGAACTTTGTTAAAATTACTTTATATAATAATAAGAAAGTATATTTTATTTAAAGTTAAAAAAATATGGAGTAAAAATGAAAACAAAGACAATAAAATTAATAATAATTACAATGATTTTAATAAGCTTTTTGCTTATATTCTTGCCTAAGAATGTTTATGCAGCACCAGATTCTCCGAGTTTTAGTCTAAAAAATATTTTTAATTCAGTTAAAACCTTTTTAAGTCAAGGCTCAGCTGAGGGAGATTTTGAAGTCGGAAGAGAAATTACAAATGAAATACAACCAATTATAAATGCATTATATTGGGTGGGAGTTGCAGTAGTTATGGGGGCATCTATGTTTTTGGGAATACAATATTTTCAAACAACTGCCGATCCTCAGGCTAAAGCAGCATTACAATCAAAGCTAGTGGGTTTTTTAATATCGTCTGTAGTTTTATTATCAGCTTACCCTATTTGGAAATATTTAGTGCAAATTTTATCAGAAGTAATAAATTTAGGAGATTAGATGAGAAAACACGAAATACCAAGAGAATCACAAAATGAAGGGCGAATATTATATATATTTAATGGGCGATCTATTTTAACAACAATAATAGGAATTATTATTGGTATTATTGTAGGTAGTTTTTTAAAAGCTGTGTTTTCTACTATTGGAATGATAGTATTAGTAGTAATTTTGGGAGGAATAGGATTTGCTATCGGTACTATGAAAATTCCAGAAATTCATTCTTTCCCTATTACCAAATCAATAAGTGGAATGTATATAGATGAAGTAATAATGAAATATATAAAGTTTAAACAAAGACGTTCTCTAAAAGTTTTAGAGAAGGAGGAATAAAATGATATCATCACTGATACAAACAATTACAATGTTAATAGTATTAACAGCCTTTGGCTTTACAATTATTTTAGGAGCCTATCTATTTTATAAAAGTAGGAAAGATGAAGATTTAGACAGTATAGATAGAGTAAAAACAAGTAAAGACAAGACGAGCAGTAGAATTAGTCAAACATCGGGTGGAAAATTTCATGGAGTGTTAAATACTGAAAGTATTTATAGGTTTATGGACTTTGACGATGTTGTTGATGGAATGATTGTAAGAAAAGACAGATCTCAATTTGTTATGGTTCTTGCATGTAATGGGATTAACTTTGACTTAAGATCAGAAGAGGAAAAGTTTGCCATTGAAGAAGGTTTTCAACAATTTTTAAATATTATTAAATATCCAGTTCAGCTATATGTTCAAACAAGAGGCTTAAATTATGATAATTTAATTGAAAGCTATGAACATAGATTAAGAAAAATAGAAGAAGATATTAAAGAATCAGATATTATTATTCAAAAGGAAACTCAAAAAGGTAGCAAATCTTTTGCGGAAGAAGAATTAAGAAATAAAAGAAGAAAAATGAATATAAAAGAATATGCTGAAGATACTATAGCTTATGTAGGTAGATTAAGTAATAGCCGAAATGTATTACATCAAAAATCATATGTTGCTGTATCATATTATACCTCAGAAATTGGAACAAAAGTTAGCCAATATTCTAAAGATGAAATTCAAGATATGGTTTTTGAAGAGTTATTTACAAGATGCTCGAATTTGAGTAGTGCATTACTATCTTCTGGCGTAACATCTAGGGTTTTAAACTCAGAAGAATTAATTGAGCTATTATTTAATGGATATAATAGAGATGCTGCAGAATTTATGAGCATTGAAAATTATTTAGATGCTGAATATGATGCGCTATATACTACAGCAAAAGAAGTTTTAGAAAAACGAAAAGAAAAGTTAGAAGAAGAAATTTCATTAGATGCTATTAATTTAGCTACAAGTGCTATTGTTAAAGCGAGTAAACAGCGTAGAGCAGAACTAGAAGTAGCAAAGAAAAAGAAAAATGCTAAAGTAAAACAAGCAGCTAAAGAGTATATTGAAGGTTATAGAGATAAATTAGATCAAGTAATTTATGAAACAGCACTAAAAGGTGTTGATGATGAAGAATCAGAAGAAAAATCATCAGAATAGAAAGAGAGAAATCATATGGCTGAGGAAGAAAAGAAGAAAGAAAAAGGAATTTTATACAAAAATGTTAAAGGAATAAAACAATTAATAGCTCCTGCAGGTATTGATGCAACATATACAAATCATTTAGAAATTATTTCTAATAGAAGTAAGTTCACAAGATCAATGGTTGTAACAGCATTACCAAGAACAACGGTATTTCCAGAGTTTTTAAGAGATATGTATAATTTTGGAGATATCAATATATCTGTATTTATTAATGCTATTCCTGTTTCTTTATCTCAAACTGATTTAAATAAAGAAATTAATACTTTGATTACTGAAATAATAGTTGCTCAAGATAGAGGAGATATTAATCGTGCTAGATCTTTAACTATTAAAAAGAATGAGAGAGAAGAACTAAGAGATGAAATTGAAGCTGGATGGAATAGTCTTTTTAGTGCTTCTATTATATCGACTATGTTTGCTTATTCTGTTGAAGAGCTTGATAGATTAACAGAAGAATTTTCTGCTGCAATGGGAAGAACATTGCTTGTTGCAAAACCAACTTGGGCGATGCAAGATATAGCATTTCAATCAAACCTACCTTTTAATGATAATAAAATAAATATATCTCATACATTTGATAGAAATTCTATGGGAACAGTTTTTCCTTTCTTTACTTCTGATATTGGACATAATACAGGCATACCTTTAGGATTTAACAGACAAACTGGTGTACCAATATTCTTTGATAATTTCAGTCGAGAATTAACAAATTATAATATGGTGGTTTTCGGTAAATCTGGTTCTGGAAAGTCTGTTACAATTAAAACATTAACATCAAGGTCTGCTGTTTTACAAGGAATATCATCATTAGCTCTGGATGTTGAAGGTGAATATGCTGCTTTAGCTGAAGTGCTAGGAGGTATTAATATTACTATTAGTCCAACTTCGAGTACAATATTAAATATTTTTGATATTGAACCGGAAATAATTAAAGATGAAATAACTGGTAAAGAAAGAGTTGTATTAAATGTTGAATCTAAAGTAGAAGATGTTACTCAAATATTATTAACAATGGCAAGAGGTAGTACTAAATCAAAAGATGTTACAGAAGTTACAAAGCAAATTATATCAGAAGCTGTAGCACAAGAATATCAAAGATGTGGCATTACACATAGAGTTGCAAGTCTTTACAAAGACAGTAATATTGATGAAAATTCTTTAGAGTTTATAACAAAAGAAAAGAAGGAATTACCAACAATTGAGTCTTGGTATCATGCAATGGCTAAAAATGCAGAAGAAAATAAAGTTGCAGATTATAATTTTCACTTTTCATACTTACTAAAGGTTATGAAACAATATGTAAGATCTTTAGGAGGACAATTAGGATACTTTGACGGGCAATCAACATTTGATTTATTAGATGATGACATACCTTTTATAAATTTGGACATATCACAATTAGAAGAAAGATTTGCAAGACCTTTAGCACAGCAAATACTTCTGTCATGGGTGTGGGAAAAATATGTTAAGAAAAATAGTGAAGATAAAAGCAAAGCTAAAATGAAAAGAGTTATTATTGATGAGGCGTGGATGTTATTACCATATCCAGAAGCAGTAGATTTTCTTAATACTACAGCAAGACGTGCTAGAAAAAGAAATGTTTCTTTGGCTATTATTTCTCAGAGATTTCAGGATTTCTATGAAATGCCAGAGGTACAGGTGGTTTTAACATCTTCAGAAACAAAATTGTTTTTATCACAAGATGCATCTGAAATAGACTATGTTAGAGAAGTTTTTAAATTAAGTAGTGGAGAAGCATCGTTTTTAACTACAGCAAGTATAGGAGAAGGACTTTTAAAAATTGGAGAAGATGCAGCTATTATTGCAATTCAACCAACTAAAAAAGAATTTGAATTTGTTGAAACAAATTTAGCGAAACAAGTAGAAATGTTAAGGAGAAAACAAGAACGAGAAGGCAAACATGAGTAAAAGATTAATAAAAATAATTGCATTTTTATTATTAATAATCTTTTGGGTAAACTTTGTGTATCCAATTAATTTTGTTTATGCGGATACTACAAAAAGCATGGAAGAAACAGAACGTCGTAACACAAAAAAGGAAGAGCAAGGGATAACTCCAAGTGAGAGTTTTGCGGAAAACAAACTTTTTACAGGTACTACAAAAATGAAGCAAGACAGAGAACCTGAATCTGTAGGAGTTGGAGAATCAATTCTTATGTTTATTCCCAATGTTTTTATTACGATTGGAAGGGTAATTGCTTTTGTTCTTGATCTTATATTGGCTTCTTTTGCTCCTAAACGAATAGTCGCTTTCCCAGGAACAGAGATGGAAGATTTTATTAATCAACCTGTATACACAGAATCTTTTACTCTAGACAAACTATTTTTTGGAGACATTGATCTTTTTAATGCTAATTTTTTTGATTTTGATGAAACTAGAGATGATATAACTACTTTAATTAAAATAAATGTTGCAAAATGGAATGTTATTATGTCAGCAATAGCAATTCTATTATTGCTTGGAGTAATGATTTATTTAGCAATAAATATGGTTCTAGTTTATGCAGGAGTTAGAACTCCACAAAAACATGCAAATCTAAAAAACACAATGATAAATGTACTGATTTCTTTTGTTATGATTTTTATATTACCAATAATTTTAGCTGTTATTGCTAATGTAAATGATGTAATGGTTAGATTGCTTTCACAAGCTAGAGTTGGAATAATAAATAGTTCTGAGGCAGCAAACTTTGAAATTTATGTGCGTTATGCAAATAATCATATGGGTTCATTTAACTCTGCGATGACTGGAATTACATATATTTTATTAATAATCATCTATATGAGATTTATAATAGTTTATTTAAAGAGATTTTATACTTTAGGTTTATTAACCATTGTGTCACCTTTAATAACTGTAACTTATGCTGTTGATAAATTAAAAGACGATAAAAGCCAAATATTAGGAAAATTTTATAGAGAATATTTTTATGCATATTTTTTACAACCTTTGCATTGTGTTATCTATCTTTTCTATCTTGGAGGGGTAGGGGCTATTGCCGTAACAAGCCCACTTATGGGTCTGTTTTTGTTATCAATGTTTGGTAGAGTAGAAAAAATAATTAAAGGATTATTTGATAGTAGAGATTTAATGGTTATTAGATCATCAGAAGAATTTATAAAAGGCAAGAAGGGTTAATAATGATAAATAGACAAAACAAAAAGAAGATAATAGCAATAGCTGTGATTATAGGGATATTTATTCTATATATAATTTTTGTTTTGATATTTTCGAAACCAAGAGTTGAAGAAAGTCCTGATGTTCCTATAGGAGATCATGGACAAGCTGATGTTACTGATAAATCATCAGACTCGTATATTACGATAAATGAAAAAGAAAATGATTTATCAATAGCAGCTATTGAATTATTACATGCAATAAAAACTCCTTCAATGAGCTTAAATAGTTTTGGAGAATATTATATTTATGATGGATATTATGTTTTTCCTAAAAGACAGATTAAAATTAAAAAATCTTATGATCAGATATTAAGTATAGTATTTTTTGATGAATACAAAGGCGAAATAATAAAGGGTATTAATGTTAACACTAGTAATTCTAATATAGTTTCTAAAATAGGTACTCCTAATTATAATGAAAACAATCTACTAGTTTACAAAACAAAAGACTGTTATATTAGTTTTGATACTGAAAGGAAACAGGTTGCAGCTTATTTAAGAAATCAAAATAATTTTAATGAATTTTGGCAACTATATGATATATATTTACAAAATAATAATCTAAAAAGATTTATTGCTGATATTACCAAAAAATATCCCACATATACACAATATTTCTATGATGTAGATGGACTAGAGTTGATATATGCAGATTATGGTATTAGATTATATTTTAAAGAAAAAGACAATGAAAACGGTATTTATATATATTCAAATTATTACAGTGATAATGAAGAATATTCAGTAGAAAACTTACAAAAGAAAACTAATGTTAAATACAAAAACTATAATTTAATTATGAAAGAAGAAATAGAAAGAGTAACAAATGAACAAAACAAAAAGAATTTTTCTTGGCCAGAAAAAGTTTATAGTGATAATGATATTTATAAATATTTCAATGTTAACAATAGTTATTTAGAAAAAGTAGAAGCAACAGAAACAGAGCAAGAATATAAAATATTAAAAAAATTATCTAAATACACAGTATATTATGAAACTAATCGTATGAACTATACTTTTGGGAATGTATCAATAATTTCTAAAATAAATAATAATAATTTTAATATAAATACAGCAAAAGTAGCAGATTATTTGCTGGCAACAGATGAGTTTTTGTTTTATTCAATTACAAACGAAGGAATATTTAGGATTAATATTAATACAGGTGCTGTTGTTGAATTACATATAGGAGAAGGAAGTTTTGAATTAAAATATATTAAAAGCAATTATTTATACTTTGATGATGTTAAAATTAAGGCATTGTAAGGTTATAAAGATATATATTTGAAAATATAAAAATAAAAATATAAAAAATTAAGTAAAAGAACAAAAAAAGATTAAAAAAGATGGCAAAATAAAAAAAGAAAAAAGAAAAACAATGAAAACAAAATTAAAAAAATTTGGATTTAAGTTAATAGCATTAAGTTTACTGGTTATTATGTTGACAATGTATCCTGTACAGGTCTTGGCTCTTGGAAGTTTTTTTCAAAAGAACTTTACAAATACTGATGAAACAGATGAAGTCTTAGAAGAAGTGGGCAATTTAGAGTGGAGAAATGTATCTGTTGTTCCGGGAGAAATTACAAAAAAGTTTAGTCCAGAAAGTAATTCTAGTACAACTATATCTATTCCAAGTGGAACAGCAGTTTTAGCTCCTTCATCTGGAACAGTAGTAAAATCAGAATGGAATGAAATTGATAAATATATTATTCAAGTTAAGAGAAGTGATGAGTATACTTGGACAATTTCAGGTTTTATTAATCAGCCCATTCCTTTAGTTGGAAATCAAGTTATGGTAGGTCAAGAAATTGGCTATGTAGGAACAAATTCAGAAATACATATTAAAATATCTAAAAATGGAGTAATGGAAGATCCCGAATCACTTATAAAGTTTTCAGATGCTGGAATTTCAAGAGGGACATTTAAATCAGGTTCAAAAAACAGTTTGTATTTACAAGATTTTAGAAAAACTATTTATGATGGCGATTTCTTTTATAAAGGCATACCTGAAGGACATTTTTCAAAAAGCAGGTTTAATTTTTGGAAATGGCTTGTAAACTTCCTTTTTGAAATTGTAGATTATGTTTTAGGCTTAATTGCTTCAGTATTTAACCTAGGAATATTGGGGTGGGTAATATTGGCAGAAACTTTAGTAACAAATGCTTTTGACTCCTTAGTAGTAAAAAATGTAGGTTCCGGCAGCTATAGAAAAGGCAATGTTGGATTCTATACTGATTCAAAGAGAACTGTTAATATTGAAAATATATTATTTAATAGAGTTGAAGTTTTAAATGTTAATTTTTTTGAAAGCAAGGAAGCTGTAAAACAAAGATTATTAAAATATAGTCCTACAGGGCTTGATTTAGAAGAATTACACGGTGAAAATTTAGAAGAAGAGTTTGCAGACTTAGAAGATGGACCA
Organism: uncultured Lachnospiraceae bacterium; assembly: GCA_964616165.1. Classification (GTDB taxonomy): domain Bacteria; phylum Bacillota; class Clostridia; order TANB77; family CAG-508; genus CAZCCM01. The sequence goes on along the minus strand of CAZTTS010000006.1, from coordinate 28,928 downwards.
TTACTAATAATAAAAGATTATTTTGCTCTTATATTCATAGTATTATATGCATTAGGTTTATTATTATTACTAGTTGCTTTGTTAATTAATGCTATTATGGCAGCTGTTGAATCAGTAGCTATGAAAAAGGCTACATATAAGAAAAGAGCCATGAGTTGGCTTAAAGCTTTTGTTGAAATGTTGCTTTTATTAGTATACATGATAGTAATTTTAGAGATTCATACATGGGCAATTAATTTCTTGGGTAAATATGCAGATCAGGCAATGGAAAGCATGGGTGGATCATATATTCAAACAGATATGGGTAGAAATTATACGATAATGGAGACTTTAAGAACCAGAGCTTATAGCATAAAATTATCTGTTGGAGTACCTGCAACTATAATGTATACGGTTCTAATGTGGTATACTTTCAAGTTTCTTTTGATATATGTAAAAAGATTTTTAGTAGTATTTTTACTTTCGCTATTAGGACCATTACTAATGATTTATGATTTAATGATTAGAACAATTAAAGGAAAATCTTCTGTAAGAACAGATTGGATTAAAGAATATACTTTTAATGTATTAATACAGGTTATACAAGCTTTTGTATATTTAGTTTTTATTCCTATAACATATATTCTTGCTTCAGAAAGCATAATTGGCTTTATAATAATGTTTGTTTTATTAAAATTCTTATTAGAAGCAGATAAACTTATACGTCAAGTATTTAACATAAGAGGAGCGAAAAAACATAGTACACTAGATAATGTTCTGGAAAAATCAAGCTTTAAAGATTATGCTGCGGGATTTGCTGTTGCTTCTATATTAACAAAGAATATCGATAAAGAAACACGAAGTAAGTTTACGAAAAAAATATTAAAACCATTTTTGGCGGCCCCTAAAACAATTGGATCTGCAGGGTTTAGAGGAGCATATAATTTAAGTCAATATGCAAGTGAAACTAGAAGAAGAAGACGAGCAAAAGCAGGTTTACCTGTTGAAACTGCAAGACAAGAAAAGAGAAGAGAAAAGAAACAAAAACAACTAGAAGAAATAATGAAATTACAAGGATATTCTGAAAAAGAAATTGCTGACAGAATGGATCCAAATAGTAATCTTGCTTTTTCAGAACAAGAAAAAGATAGAATAAGACTAATAGAATCATCAAAAATAATGAAGACCAAAAAACTTGTTAAGGGGTATAATCAATTAAAATATACTTCAAATAGATATAGAAGAGTTCTTGAAGGTATGTCAACAGTTGAAGAAGGTCGAAGAAGAATTAAAGGTAGAACTTACTCATATGACTTTGATGAAGGAAAAATTAAATTATCACCAGGATTACAAGACAAATTTAGAGATTCTGTAATTAAAGAATTTAAAATGGGTAAAGGAAAAGCAGGAAGAGAAGAATATCAAAAAACAATAAGTGACTTTAAAAAAGCAGGTAAGTTAGGATTGCAAGCTGTAGGAGCGACATTGTTTTTCCCTATTTCTTTTGCAGATTCAGGAGTACCTACAGGGCTATATTTCGGATTAATGAGTAATTTCCAATTTAATAGTAAGATAATGCAAATAGATAGAAGAAGAGCAAGAGTTGTACACAGAAAATCTCCAGATGGACAAATAACAACTTGGTCAAAAAGAGATAGCATAAGAGCAAATAAGCAATATAGGAAAACCAATAGAGAAATTTATGATCAAAACAGAAAAAATCTTAGATTAAGTGCCCCAGGTTCAAATAGGTCATAACCAAAAGCAATATTAGGAGAGAAAGAAAATTAAAAAAGAACTAAAAAGCAAAATTTTAAAAATCATATTTATAATACTTCTTGTAAGTAGTATTACTTTAGCTTGTTCTATACCTTCTCTGGCTGCAGATGAAGAAACAATTAAAATGCCGGGATTCATTTCTTTTTTGCTAGCAGTTTTTAGAGGTCTTATTGCAGCAATGTTAATGGGTGTTAGTCTTACGATAGGACTAATAGTAAGCAGTGAATTTACATCATTAAATGTTGAGACATTTATTTTTAATAAATTTGATTTAACAAGTTTGAAAGTTTTCACAGGGCAATCTAGAGATTTAGTTGCTAAAGCACTGTATGGCAATGTTGCTAGATGGTTTATAATATTGTTTTTAGTAGCTGTAGCTGTAGAGTTAATAGTTTTAATATATATTGCTATAAGTACTGTTCTAAGAACTTTAAAACAAAATCCTGAGAAACAAGCAGAAACTACAAAAATGATTAAGGACTTTGTTTTAGGATTAGTAGTGCTTTTTGGAATGAGCATATTTATTATTACTATTATTTCAATAAATAATTTTATAGTTTCTGTTCTTAGCAAAGATGTTGGCGGTGATAACGTTTTTAATACATTAACTTTGCAATTATTTTTAGATATTTTTTCTTTAGACATAATGGTTGGGACTCAATCACTGATATTATATATAATAATATCAACAATGGGATTAATATTTTTTGTATATTATATGAAAAGATTGTTAAAAGTTTCATTTTTAATAATTATTGCTCCTTTAGTTGCTGTAACATTTGCAATAGACCGCCGCAAAGGTGGAGCAAAAAGATTGTTAGAATGGTCTAAAATGTTCATTTACACTGTTTTCATACAAGTAATACATGTTTTAACTTATGTATCATTTTTAACGGTTGTATTAAAAGGAACTACAGGGAGTTCAACACGATTTATCCCATCTATGATTTTATTGGTTGCAGGCTTAAAGTTTTTATGGGATTCAGAAACAATTATAGGAGAATTGTTTGGCATATCTGCAGATAAAGTTCAAGGAAGTTCAGCCTTTATGATGGGATTCTTAACTCAAGCTAGCAAATTAAACAAAGCAAGAAAGTCTTTTGCTAAAACAGCTCCTGATATAAAAACACCTACTGGGAAGAGTGACCAAGTTCCTACTAAGAAAAAACATACAGTTAGCACAAGAGATTTAACAGAATCTGTTTCAAGTAAAGGGTTGATGGATAAAGCAAAAGAAAAATTAAAAGATGAAGCTGAAGAGAAAGCTAATGCCAAAGATGTAATTACAAAACGAAAAGCCTTATCAGATAAAGATATAGAAAAAGCAAGAAAGAGAGCAGCCCGTAGAGAAAAAATTGTTTCAAATATTTATGATAAAAGGCCATTAAAAGGCTTAGGCACAGCAACAAAAGAGTATACTATTTCTAAGGCTAAACGTTTAGGGCAACAGACATATAAGAGAACTAAAAAGTCTGCTCTAAGGTTAATGGCTCAAGCAACCGTTGGTGGTATTACTGCTGTAGCATCACATGCAACACCTCAAGTAGGAATGATAGAATCTGGGCTAGTGGGTGCAAAAACAGCTGGATGGGGAATTGATCAAGCTCAAACAGCTAGGAACAAAAGAAAATTTGATGGTAAAAGCAAATTATATTATAAGAATTTAAAGCGCGAAGCGGAACAATTGAATGCTTTAAATGATCGTAGAAAAAAATTAGGTCCTGAAAAAAGTGATGATAAAACAGAAGAAATAGAAGACAAAACTAAAAAAGAATTAGAAGAAGGTAAAGAACCAGAAGATCAAGAGGAGGTTCTGCCAGACGAAGAGAAAGATAAAGATGTTTCACAAGAAACTAGAAGAGATGAAACAACAGGTGATGAATTAGATGCTTATGCAAGAAGTATTGCTGATACAGACAAGAAAACGATTGACAAACGCTTTGCTATGGCTAAAAAAGCAAGCATACAGGCTTTTGCAGCAAAAGAAGGTCAATCAGAATTTAAAGCAAAACAGCATGTTGCTAAGCTATTAAAGGGTTTACTAGAAGCAAGAGACTTTGACTATAAAACATTAGAAGCAGTTGATAGGCAATTATTACATAGATTTGTTGATGTTATAACAAAACAAAGAATTGATGATTTTGAACATAATATGGAGGGATATAATATAAGAGAACATGATATTAAACAACATCCTGGCACAGAAAGAATTACATACAAAGATGTTCGAGATCTAGCTAAAGAATTAAATAATAAAGAGTAAAAGATTATTTAAAAATATTAATGATAAATATAAAGGTAAAAAATGTGTAAAAAGAAAAATTTATTTAAAATTAATTTAAAAAAACTACTAAAGATTATTATAATGCTTTTGTTTATAATTATTTTGATAATTGCTTTTAACAAAAGTTATGCTGAAGAGGTAGAAATTCCAAGTGGTCCAGAAGCTGGGATAACAGCCGGTAATGTTATAATGGGACTGCTAAATGGACTTTTAGGAATAATATTATGGATTCCAGGGGTTTTAATAGGTCTTATTGTCGTAATTATTCCATATTTAATATTATCATTATTATTTTCATTAATAGGAAATGTGAATTTCCCAGTAACTCCGGCAGATATTTTCTTTAATCGCATCCCTTTATTAAGTGTAGATTTTTTTGATTTTAGTGGTGGAACTTTAAGCTTAATCTCGTTAAGAACAACTATTGCTAAATGGTTTGTAACATTATCTGGTGTTTCACTAGTTTTCTTATTAGGAGTTTTAATATATATTGCCATACGTGCTGTATTGGCAAGTACAGGACAATCTAAGGCTAAATATCATAAAATGTTTGTTAATTGGCTAATTAGTTTAGGACTATTAGGTCTTTTAGGTGTAATTATTGTAGGTTCAATAAGCTTAAACAATATTTTTGTTAGAATTGTAGAAAAGGCTTCAATTATGGCTTTGGATGGTCAAGATTTTAGCTCTGTAACTTTAAAATTGATTGGATATATATTTACGCCTCTTAATTTTATTAGACAAGTTACGGCATCTATATTGTTAGCGGTAATTACTTATCAAACATTTAAGTATGCATTTATATATATTAAAAGGATGATTAAAATAGCCTTTTTAGTAATGATTTCACCTTTGATCACAATAACTTACTCTATTGATAAAATAGCTGACAATAAGTCTCAGGCCTTAAATACTTGGATGCATGTATTCATATTTAATGTTTTCATTCAAACTTTTCATGCTTTAATTTTTGCGGCGTTTTTTACAATAGCATTTACAGTGTCGGTTGATGCTACATATTCATGGTCTATCTTTGGAACTTTTTCAAATCGACTTCCAGGTACAATAATAGCAATTATGAGTTTGCGCTTTATTGGAGATGGTGAAAGAATAATTAGACAAATTTTCAATATTACAGATGGAGAGAAATTGCCAGGAAGTGGACAACTTGTAAAATTTGCTCTTTTACAAAAGGGTCTAGATTATTCTTCTAAAAAATTAAAAGAATCTGAAGAAAAAGAAAAGAAGTCTCGTTTCTTTGAAAGAACTTTTGAAGAAAAAGATAGCCAAACAGTTGTTAGAGATAGTGGAGCACCTCAAATAGCAGAAGGTAGCCCAGATATAGGCGGAGAACAAGAAGAATATGATGATATCGGGGATGGTGCTTCTCCGCGCGTTCAAGAAGCTCAAGCAACATTAGATGAAAGCATAGAAGAATCTATGGGAGATTATGATGAACCAACAGAAGCGGTTCTTCCAAAAGGAGAAGGTCCAGCTAAATCTTCTGCAAAATTCTTAGCTAGTTTAAGTGGAAAACGTTTATTACAGACCTCAGCATTATTGGGCGGTATGATTGTAGGAGTTGCAAGTGGAGATATTGCGACAACTTACCAATTAATGCGTTCAGGTAAAAATATAGGTAAAATGTTAGATACAAAAAGAGAAGGTCATAGAGCAAGAAAAAGAAAAAGAGCGGGATTAAGTAAAGCTGAACTTTATACGGAAAATACTAAGGATGCTGCCAAAGAAGCACTACAGACCTATAATATGAGTAAATTAATTAATGGTGAAGAAGCAGATGTATATTCTCAAGAAGGTATAGAAGACATGCAAAGATGGTTTAGAATGATAGAAGATAAAGCTTCTTCAGGACAACTATTAAAGGAATATGCAGCAAGCAAAGAAGCATTATTAAAGAAAATAGAAAGCTTAAAAGGAGTAACTCGCGCACAAGCTAATCAATTACTATATACTTTGGGTGATAAAATAATGGATGGAGTATTACCAGAAGAAGGCACTGAAATGGGAGAAATATTTAGTACAAAAGAAGGTAAAAACTTTGCTTTTATGACAATGGAAAGAAAACAAATGTATGATAAACAACAATATACTGACATGGAAACTGATATTAAGGGAGTAAACTATAATTATCAAAATGTAACTAATCTTTTAGATGATCCTGAGATAATAGCAGCAGTAAGTCAACATGTGCCATATGGCGAAGAAGTGCCAGAAGCAACTCCAATACCATCAAGACCAGAAGCAGAAGGAAGTACTACGGAAGAAGAAGCAAGACCACAAGCTCAAGCAGTAGGCGAACAAAAAGAAGAACCAGCTTCTTTAAAACCTGAAGAAAAACCTGAAAAACCTCCAGAGGTGGATACACAAGGCTTTATAGATTATGAGAAACAAATTTTTGAAATAGACGAAAGGTTAAAACAGGCAGAAAAAGAAAAGAGATTAATAGAAGAACAATATAAGGCTCAAGAAAAGGAACATAAAAAACAAAGCAGACTGTATGAAAAAGCTGAAAAGGAAGAGAGTAGTAAAAGAGAAAGAGATAGAATTAAACGAGAATTAGATAAAGCTGAGGAAACAAAAAATAAATTAAAAGATCAATTAGATGATGCAAATATTGAGATAGAAGACCATAAGTCTGAAAAGAAAACACTGAAAGATCAATATGAGACATTGATTGAAGAAAAGGATCAAAATCAAGCAAAGCAACCAAAAGCTCAAGACAAGAAAAAAGAAAAACCTAAGAATAAAAAGGAAAAAAACACATAGGAGTATAAATGTCAAATATTAGTAAAGATAGTTTTAATAAATTTAAAGAAAAAGTAGAAAAACGAAAAAAGAAGATTACAGTGGAACACATTACAATAGTATCTTTTGTAATATTAATTATCATTGCTTTGATAATAGTTACGTCTATAACAATTAAAACTAAAAACAAATTAAATAAAAGCAATAAAGAATTGCCAGAATATGCTCAAGACTTTAATCAAAATACTTTTGATAATACTGTAGAAGAAGTAAAAGACAAAAGTGAAATGCGAAGAATGAAGATATATTTAGGTGATATTTTTGACAATATAGAAAAAGAGAATTTTAGTGAAATCTATGCAAGATTAGATGCTAAGTTCAAAGAAAATTATTTCCCTAAACAAAAAGTCATGGAAGATTATTTTAAAGGTGAATTTCCAGAAGGTGCTGGATATGTAATCAAAAATTTTGAAAGATTAGGAACTCTATATGTTTATGTTATAGATATTATGAGTGTAAAGGATGCAAGGAAAAAAACAGACATGAAATTTATATTTGAAGAATATGGTTTAAATGATTATACTTTTTCCTTTTCTAGAAAGTAAAAAACTTAGGATTAAATAAGGAGGATAGTTTTGAAAGAATTAGACAATTTAAAAATAATAGTAAGTGAATTTTTAAACAAAAACAAATTAAAAATATTTGTTGCTACTGTTATTATACTTATAATATTATTGTTTAACTATTTTTTAAGAATGTATAAAAGTGATGAGCCGATTACAACTAAAAATTCTTTTGCTATGGTTATGAACCCAGAAACTAAAGTTCCTTCGAAAGTATTTATAGAAAGCGAAGCTCTTATTGTTAATTTTGCTAACAAATCAAGTGAAGGTAATTATGAAGAAGCATATAATATGTTGTCACCTGATTGTCAGGCAGATGTATTTGGGACATTAAATGAATTTAAAGAATATGCAAAAGCAAATTTTCCGAAAGATTCAAGATATGAAATTATTCCATATTCTAAAGTCGGAACAACATATATTTATCAAGTTAAAGTGTTTGAAGATTTTTTAGCTACAGGTTTAACCTATTCTAATTACTCATATATAGATTTAAAAATGGCAATTAATGAAACAATTACAGGAGAAAAACTATTATCAGTTGCTGGCTATATAGGGAAATTTCCTTTAAACTCAGTTTTTGAAAATGATTATATTAGAGTGGAACTAACTCAAAGAACTTCTTTCTATAATGAAGAAACTTATTCTGTTATTGTTACAAATAGAACTGAAAATGATATTATTTTAAAAGATTATTCTTTAGAAACACCTGAAGTTCAATTAAGTACTGGTGGAGATGCTCGTCCAGAAATAAGTCATACAGACAAAATTATAATTTCATCTCATCAAAGTTTAAAGTTTAATATGAGTTTTGCAAGATTTTATGATGAAAATAGCTTACCTGGCTCTATAGTTTTTTCAGCAATTAGAGTTGTAAAAAAAGGTAAAATAACAAATTATAAATCAAATGATATATTAGCTAAATTTAGTATAGCAGTTCCAATAGTTGACTAAAAAAGTGTAAGCAAGAAGGAAGAAACAAAGATGAAAACATACTATGATATATTAGAAATAAGCCGACATGCTTCTGAAGAGGTTTTGGAAAGAGCCCATAAAATTTTAATTAAAAGATACCATCCTGATTTAGAAACAAATCCGCAAAAAAGAAAAGAAAAAGAAGAATATATTAAAAAAATAAATGAAGCATATGAAGTTTTATCAGATGAAAAGAAAAGAAAAGAATATGATTTAGAAACTTTTCCTGAACAATCAGAAAAACCTGAAGGTAAGCCACAAACAAATGAAACAAGTTCATATACTAATGTGGTTCAGAAAAAGCAAGAAGATATAATTAATGAAGAGTATGCAAAAATAGTTAATGAAGAAATTCAAAAAGCACAAGAAAGAATAGATAAAGAAGAAGAATTAATTAAAGAAAATCTAAGAAAATATGAAAGAAATTATTTAAGAAGCTTAGGTTACCATATACAAGAACCAATTAATTGGAAAAGAATTATAATTACTACCTTAACAATAATATGTATGCTTATCTTAATATGGTTGATATATTTAATTCCTCCCATTAAGAATAGTATAAACAATGAAATAGAGAAAAAAACTGTGTTAGGATCACTTTTAAATGGTTTCAAATTTATATATTCAATAATTGGGGCAATTTTAAAAGCTATATTCAAAAGAAAATAAGAAGATGAAAAAACTTTTGTTATAAATAGAAAGTAAAATAAATAAATAAAAAATAAAAAATTACTATAAGGGAAAATGAAGAAAAAAGTTAAAAAAAATAACAAGAAAACAACTCATAGGAAAAACACTAATAAAAGTGTTAAGACTTCAAATGTTGAAAAAATAAAAACAAATAATAGAGCAAATAAAGTAAAAGTAATAACAAGCGCCTCTTTTTCAGAAAAAACTTCAAACAAAAGCATTATTGCTTTAGCTGTGATGGTTTTAATATTATTCTTAATTATATTTTTAAGAATGGGCTATTTGCAAATAGTTATAGGAAAACAATTAGAAGAAAAAGCACTAAATCATCAAATGTCTGAGAAAGTGATATCTGCTAATAGAGGTAATATATTAGATAGAAACGGAGAAATTCTTGCTCAAAGTTTAAGTGTTGATACTATTTCTATTAATCCAGATATTTTAAGAGATAATACTCACAATTTAGACAAAGAAGATTTTGCTAAAACTGTAGCTGAAATATTTGGTTTAAAAAAGGAAGATATATTAAAAAAAGTTGATAGTGAAAATGGATATGAGTTAATCCTTGAAAAACAAGAAAAAACAAAAGTAGATAAATTAAAAGCATATATTAGAGAAAAAGAAATAAATGGAGTAAATATTGATGCTGATTTTAAAAGATATTATCCATATGGTAAATTAGCTTCAAATATTATAGGTTTTTGTGGAACTGATAATTATGGACTTGAAGGTTTAGAATTAGAATTAAATGATATTTTAGTTGGGAAAAAAGGAAAAGTAAGATCAACAACAGATTTATATAATAATATTGTAGGTGGAGAAAATATTAATGCAGAAGATGGAAGCGATGTGTATTTAACAATAGATGTAAAAATCCAAAGCATATTAGAAAAACATTTAACAGCTGCCCATAAATATAATGATAATGATGCTTCAATTGCAATAGCGATGAATCCTCAAACTTCAGAAATATTAGCAATGGCAACAGCACCAACTTATGATTTAAATAATCCTTTTAAACCATTAAATATTTCAACAGCGAATTGGAATAAATTAAATTATGATGAAAAGCAAGCCATACAACAAAAGATGTGGAAAAATACAGCTATCACGGATGGTTATGAACCAGGTTCAGTTTTTAAAATGGTTACCACAGCAATAGGTTTAGAAGAAAATAAGACGGTAACTGATAAAGCGGGAGATTTTGTTTGTACAGGAAGACATAAAGTTGCAGATACGAGCATAGCTTGTTGGTCTTGGTATAATCCTCATGGTGGATTATCACTTAGAGAGGCCTTAACAAAATCTTGTAATCCAGCTTTTATGCAATTAGCAGAAAGAATAGGTAGAGATACATATTATAAATATATGGAAGCCTTCGGCTTATTTGATAAAACAGGAGTAAGATTAGTTGGAGAAGAAGAAGGAATAAAGCATAATATAGAAAATGTAGGACCTGTTGAATTAGCAGTAATGTCTTTTGGACAAAGATTTACAATAACACCATTACAGATGATAAATGCAGCTTCAACAATTGCAAATGGCGGGACTCTTTATGAACCACAAATAGTTAAACAAATAAACAATCCAAAAACGGGTAGTTCAGAAATACTTGAAATGAAACCAATAAGAAAAGTTTTATCTGAAAAAACATCTTTAGAAATGATGGATATGTTATATACTGGATGCGGTATTCATGCAAGAATACCAGGATATAAGATAGCGGGTAAAAGTGGGACATCAGAACCACAACCAGGTAAAGAAGAGGAAGGATATGTAGCATCATTTTGTGCTATAGCACCTTCAGATGACCCTCAAATTGCCATATTAGTAGTTCAAAAGCATCCCAAGGGATATGGTTATGTTGATGGTGGCTTAATTTCAGGAAAAGTGGTTAATCAGATGTTAAGAGATATATTCCCTATTATAGGAGTTTCTAAAGAAGGAGAAAAAATAGCAACTGTTACAAAAAATTTATCACAAGTACCAGATGTTAAAAAGAAAAATATAACAGAAGCAAGAAGATTACTACAAGAAAAAGGTTTTAATGTTATTGTTCAAAGTGTTGTTAATCCATCTGAAACCATAGTATTAGAACAAGTTCCTAAAGCAAATTTAAAATTAGAAAAAGGTAGCAAAATCTATTTATATACAGAAGAAAACGAAAGTAGAAGTACAGTTATAGTACCAGACATTTTAAATAAGAATATAAATAATGCAATTGATATATTAAGTAAAAGCAATTTAAATTATATAATAGAGGGTACAAAGGGCTCAGTAATATCGCAGAATCCAAAACAAGGAGTTATTGTAGAGGAAGGAACAGTTATTACTTTTAAAATAAAATAATTGTTTTTGAAAGGAAAAACATGCAATCAATTAATCTTTATGCTAATTTAATATTTAATAAAATTATAGGATATACAAATCCAACTATTTGGACTATTTTAGTATTAATTTTAATATTATTTAGACGCTTTTTTACTAATCTTATTATTCGAATAGCTTATAGATTGTTTGACTTTGATTCAGACCCTGATAATAGTGCAATAGGAAAACACATTAGAAATTACATGGTTTTTCTAGGAGGATTTCTAATTTTACAAATTTGGATTAAAGATTTAAAAATTTTAGCTTATGCTAAAACAATATTTAAGATTATTAGTATAATTTTTGCTACAAACATTATAGTAGACTCTATTTCACCAACAGGCTTATTAATTAGATTATCTCAAAAAAGAAAAGGTAAAAAGCTAGTTGGATCAGAAACAAATGCCATTATGAATAACTTTTTATATAAAATTGCTAGAGTGGTATTGTATATTATAGCTTTAGCTTTAATTTCTAAAGAGTTAGGATACAATATTAATGGTATGGTTGCAGGGCTTGGTATAGGTTCAGCTTTATTAGCTTTAGCCATTCAAGATACAGTTAAGTCTTTTGTTTCAGGTGCTAGCATTCTAGCTGAAAAGCCATTTGTTATAGGCGATTTTATTGTAATTAAAGATGGTTCAGAAGAAGTGATGGGAACAGTAGAAGATATAACATTAAGAAATACAAAAATAAGATTATTAAATAATTCTTTAGGCTATATACCGAACCTTAAATTAACAAATTCATCTGTTTTAAATTATAGTAAAATAGAAAATAGAAGAATTGATTTTACTTTACAATTTCCTATGGAAATAACAACTGAAAAACTATATCGAATTATGAGTAAAATTAAAATATATTTAGAGTCGGTTGATAAGATTATAAAAAGAACAATTACAGTAGTATTGGTAACCATAAATGTATATAGTAAAGACATTAGAGTTTATTTCTATATAGATGAATCCAAATATAAAAGATATCTGGAAATACAAGAAGCGGTTAATTTTAAGATAATGGAAATAATAGATTCAGAAAATGTCAGTTTAGCAAAACCTACACAAATACTAGAATTTAAAGAAAACAACATAAATAGTATCAATACTAATAACATAGATTTAAAAGAGCAGGAGGGAAATGATAATGGCAGATGATCCTAATGCAATAAATAATTCAAGTAGTTTAGAAGAAGAGTCTCAAGGAAACAAAGATGCCCTTGATAGAGTTACAGATGCAAAAGATACTTATGATAAAGGTAAGGATATATTTGACAAAATAAAAGATAGTAAGGGATCTTCTCCAGAAGGACCTCAACCGGGCCCAGGAGGTTCGGGTCCAACACCATCAGGCCCAGCACCGACAGGTCCAACTCCACCGGCAGGAGCACCACCAGTAGCAGGTCCACCGCCAGTAGCAGGAGCGGGAGGAGCAGGTGCAACAGGAGCAGCAGGTACGGGAGCGGCAGGAGGAACAGCGGCAGCAGGAACAGGAGCAGCGGGTGCAACAGGAGCGGCAGGAGCAACGGGAGCAGCGGCAGGAGGAGCGGGAGCAACAGGAGCGGCAGCAGCTGGAGCAGGATTGGGTGTTGCTGCAACAATAATTCTTGTAATTGTAGCTATATTCTTATTAATTGGCATTATAGTTTCTTTAGTTTATCTTCCTGGAGCATTAGTTGAAGCTATTAAAGGGTTTTTTAGAGGTATCGGAGGATATTTTGGAGGGGACAATTGGGTTATGAACGACACAGATTTTTCTAAGGTTGCTAATATGCTTCAAGATAGAGGTTATGACCTATATGCTGAGGGATATATTAATGGTGAACTTGATCCAGATAAAGATATAGACGAAGAAGGTCAAGTAAAACGACTACCTAAACAAAAAAGAGGTAGTATGACACATTTAATTGAAGATTATGCAAGAATGGATGCATATACATATAGAGTTAGAAATACAGCTCTTATGAGACTGTTTGTTAATCAAGACATGGCAGGATTTTTAAATTTTAGTGTTGGAACTTGGGAAGATAATGAGTTACTTAATGAATCAAATTACTTCCAAGGAGTTTTTAGAGAAGGAATAAAGGTTGATAAAAATGAAGGCATTTTAAAAATACAAAGAAGATTGTTTGGAGGAACATATAATTTCTATATAGATGGATGGTCTGGTAGATACGGAATGCCTCTAGAGTTCTTTATAGCTATGCATCAAGGAACAAGAGCTCCAGATTTAGTTAGAGAGATTGCAAAAGGAACAAAAGCCTATCTTCATGCAGATCTTACAGATATTCAATTATTAGCAGAAAAACTACGAGAAGGACAAAAATTAGAAGAAAGAATAGAATATTATGAGCCAGCATTAGGGGATGTTTTATACTACAAAAAACCTCTTTTAGACATACTTTTATTAAAAACAAAGGTAGTAACAACAGTAAACTTTTTAATTCCAGATAATACTACAATAAACGGTTCGGTATATGTTTTAAAGAGAGATTTTGATGTAAATACAGAATATGATTATAATCCTTTGGCTTATACTGCTGATGACTTTGAAATTAAAACTGAAATTGTACCAGAAGAATTATACAAATCATTCTTTAGAACAGCTACGGGAAAATATATTAGAATATATCCAAAACAAAAAAATAGTAGCGGAAGCCTAAGTTATACTTATGGAGGGCACACTCATACTGCAGGTCAACGAGGAACAAGATGGGAAAGCTCTATAACCAGAGATACAAATGGAACACCTATAAATAATCCAATAGAAAGGGTTTCTAGTACAGACGAAGATAATATAGAAACAGTTAAATATAAGGTTATTTCAGATAATTATGATCTTAGTTCGCTTTATTTTCATCCTAAAAAAGATGGGAAATTAAAAGTTAAAGATTTAAGAGGCGAAATTATTACAAAGAGTGAAATAGTAACTGGAATGATAGATAAATATGGTTTATATGATGTAGTAGCAGAGGTTTCAACTCAACAAAAGGGGGAGTTTACATATGTAAATTTTGAAGCTACATTAAGAGAACTTTTTGAAGAAGCAGGAAGCTCAAATACATTTATCCCGCTTATAAAAAGATCATACAATCATTGGTTTAGAGATGTATATTTTTACATGAATCAAGGTGAAGAATATGTTGTAGAAGATAAAGATTATTTTTTATTAACAGGAGAAAAGTGGACTAAATACGATATTTCAGGAGAAGAAGGGAAAAAGATTTTAACACCAGAAACAGAAAGTGTAAAAGATAGTCAATGGTCTGCTTATGAAATTAAAGAAAGCGATACTATAGGTTCTTTAGGAGAGCCATTAGTATCTCAAGAGGCAAAATACGCTGGACTGTCTAAATATGTATTTATACATGAAGATAAAACTGTTACAGCAACTCAAAAACAAGAAGGTAGAAGGGGAATGACAAATGCTAGAACAAAAAATCTTTTTGCTAATGTGGAGTGGTATAAATATGATGGAACTACCGACAGAGCAGATGAAAATAATGACGATAGATTTAAAGCAGAAAACGATAAAAATCCAGATTTGAAATCTATAATTGATACTGATACTGATTTAATGGCAGCATTTGAAATTTTAGAAGGAAGTCGCTCTTTAGATGCTCAATATATTTTAAGAGATTTAAAAGAACTATATGTTGAACTGGGCTATTATGATAAAGAAGACTTAAGAGATCCTGTAAGAAGAATATTAAGATGGCCTCTTAAATCTTATAAAACTCCGAGAATGTGGCCAGCAGCAGAAGTTCATCAAGATTCAGAAGGATATGGTGCCTTTGTTCCATCTAGAAAAACTTTAGAAACTATATATGATGATGAAACAATAGAAAACAATGAAAATGTTTTGGGGAAAGGACTTGAAGCAGGAGAAGTTGTTCTATCTCCGGTAACAGGACGAATAGAAGAAATAGGAGTAAAAGATATTTCTAGATTAGTAACAAACAAAGATGGCAAACTAGAAAGAATCACATATAAAGATGTTGGATATATAACTATTTCCGCAATTGATGATACAGCTCCAAAAGAAACAGAGGTATATAGAGAGTTTTATGATACTGAATATAGGGGTGTAATTTCAGGTAAAGTAAAACATGGGAAACAAGAAAAAGATAACAGATACATTGAAGGAAATAAAATAACTATTGAAGGAATTCAGGTAGAAATTCCTACTAATATAAATGATAAAACTAATTCGAGCTATATAAGACAAATTAAAAATAGTGATATTAAGAAGGTGCAAGATCCTGATACACAACAAAAAGCAGAAGAAAATGAGCAAAAGAAAATAAATGCTCCAAATTATATTTCAATTGCTGGTTCAGAGAATCATATAGGAGACTATATCAAAGAAGGAACTATAATTGGAAAAACAACTGAGTCAGACTTAAGAATTATAATGCAAGATGTTGATAAAGCTTTTATTGAAAATGTTGACCTTTACTTTGTGCTAGATTTAGGTTTTTATATAGAATTTATGGATGATTATTACACAAAAGTAGAAGAAGGAGAACCTAATATTGTAGATGATGTTGAATTATTGAGAGAAATGTTGTATGGATATCCTATATTACAAGATAATGCACAAGTTCTTTTAGATATGCAAGAAAAGTATGAAGTTAATGCTTTATTTATAGCAGCGGTTGCAATTCAAGAATCTGGTGGTGGTAATTCAACAGCAGGACTTAATAGAAGGATTCAAAATGAACGCGGTGGAGAATATAATAATATATTTAGTATTCAAGGAAGTTATGGGGGAGGTATTAAACATAATGCTGGAGCAGGTGAAACAACATGGAATGTTTACCCAGATTATGCAACTGCTATTGAGGAGTTTTGCAAATTAATATCAAACCCAAACGGATATTATTGGGGTCAAGGCAAATACTTTGTAATGGAAATAGCTACAATTCCACCAGCTTACTGTGATGCTGCTTGGGGAGTTGCTGTTAATGGACATATTACAAGATTATTAGAAAAAGCACAAATATATTTAACGGGTTCTTCGGGGCTTATAGATTGGGAATGGTCAGGAGAAGCATCAGAAATAGGAGCAGCAGTTGTTAGAGAGGCTTTTACTTATTTAGGCATACCATATGGTGCCATAAGAAACGGACAGAAAATTGATTGTTCAGGTCTAGTAAGAGATATATATAATAGACTTAATATTGTTAAAAATATATATCATGGTTCTCAAAAACAATATGAAGACTCACCTGTTAAGATTTTTGATATTACTAAAGGACAACCTGGAGACTTAATTTTCTTTTTTGAAATTAGAGATGGAGTAGAAATACGAACTTCAGTGCCACATGTTGGAATTTATATTGGGAATAATGAAATGATTCATTCTACAAGTTGGCAAAATAAAGGATGCACAAGAGATCCAATAAATAGAAGAACATTTTTAGCATTTGGCAGATATTACTAATTTAACAAATTCATAAAGAATAATATAATAATATAAAAATAATAGCATTTGCTATTATTTTTTATAATTTCTTAAATTATTTGCGTTTTATATTTAATACATTGTGTTTTGGACATTTTCTTCTTTAAGGATTGAACCATCATAAGTTATTTGTATAATTTTGTTTTTATCTGCAAAATGAAGATTCTGTGTAAATTTTTTGATGTTTTTCTCCACTTCACTGTCATGGCCTTCATTATTTTGTATAATTACAGCTATTTTAGGTTTTACTTTTGCTAAAAACAAATATTCATTTGCTATGTCTTTGCCTTTAGATGCAACTTTTAATACATCTGCTTCGGGCCATGCAATTGATTGTTCCGTTTCTTTATTTATATTGCTGGCAAATAAGAATGTTTTGTCTTTATATTCTAAGTTAATTACTATTGAAGCACTATTAATATCTTCGGGAGCAGTGTTGTCAACATGTAAAAAGGTTACTTGCCCGTCCCCAAAAATAAATTTTTTATATTTTTCAGCTAATAAAAAAGATTTATTTTTGTCATTCATAGCTTTAATTAAATTGTTATAATCAGTAGTATTTCGGGTTAATTTAGGGGCATAGATTTTGTCTATTTCAATAGTTTTTATTAAAGCATCTAAAACACCTATATTTTCATCCATAGGATTTGTTATAATTAAATAATCTAGTTTTGATATATGAGCGTTTTTAAAATATGATATAAATTTACTTTCATAAAGGTTTTCTCCACCGTCTAATAGCATTGTAGAGCCATTAGCAGTAATAAGTATTGCCTCTCCATTACCCACTGGTATATATTGAATTTTTAAAGGATCATCTGTTCTCCTACTATTTAAGATATCACTTGTATTAAAAATATTGCTTGTATTTATATTACTTGGAAGTTCAGTACCTTCTTGAGTTTCTGTGGGTATATTTACAATAGAAGAAGAAAGAATAGTGTTTGGATTTAATGTTTTAGCAGAAGCTGATGCTAAAAGCACAACAAATATACTTGCTTCTAAGATAATTTTAGCTAAGCCCATCATTTTTCTTTTCTTTTTCCTTCCTTTTTCTTTCTATATTTTCTATTATTTCTTTTGATAGTATATTTTAATTATATATTATCCTAATTAATAAGACAATTATTAAAAAAATAGTGAAAAAGCAAGTAAAATCTCGATTCTATTACATTTATATAATATTATTTTTTCAAACTATTATAAAAATTTGTGTAAAGATATAATAAAGTTAAGAAAAAATATAATCTTGAGTATTTTAAAATTACAAATAAAAAACAGAGGGGATTTTTATGAAGAAAAGAGTTATTAAAAAGAGTTTAAAACAGGTATTGATATCTATCATAATTACAATAATGTTATTGCCTATGATATCAACAAATGTTCAATCATTAAGTTCTGTTTCTAAACTAAAGGCAGAAAAGATTTATTCTATATCTTTAGATGGAACAAAACCTGAGAATTTAAAAACGGTTGAATATGATAATAGTAAGCAATCTAAGAAAACTTTAAAAAACTTAGGCAATGGTACTCTAGAATCATCTTATAATATTAGATCTATTATAAATTCAGCGAATCAAGGAAGTTTAGGCATATGTTGGGCCTTTGGGAATAAGAATCTTATAGAATCACTTTTAAAGAAAAGTAGAGATATAAATATGAATTTGTCAGCGAGACATATGGATTATGCACTGTCTAATGTTGTGCCAAATTCTTTAAATAGAATACCTGGTTCAGCTGCTGCTCCTTTAACAACTTTGAATTATTTTTCAACAAATGCTGGACCAGTTAAAGAAGAAAATTTTCCTTATGATTATGTTGGAATTCCTACCCCAGAAGAGTTAACACACTATATTGAAAATATATATTTAGAGGGTTATACAGTATTCCCTGCTATAATTAAAGAAATGGTAAATGATGAAATAGTTTATACTATTAATACCCAAAAAGGTACGATTATAAATAATGCAACAGAACAACAAGTTAATGAAATAAGGAATAAGGTAAAATTTCATATTAAAGAGTATGGTGCTATTACAGCTGCTGCGGTTGGAACTAGGACAGGAGTACATTATCCTGCAGAAGAATTTGTATATAATAGAGCCACTAATGGAGATGGCATAGATCATAATATATCAATAATAGGGTGGGATGATTATTTTTGTGAAGACAATGTAGATGGCTCAACATCAGGTGACCAACCTATAAATTCAGGAGCTTGGTTAGTATCTGACTCTAATCAACCACATGGCAATCAATTTTATTATATTGCATATGATGATGTTTTTATTGAAAATTTATTAATAGGAGTAAATGATATTTCTATAGGTACTAGATTTAATGTTTATACACATGATTTGATTGGCCCAACAAATGTTGCAGCATATGTGCCATCAAATAGTGAAGGTGCACCAATGCAAACATATGCTAATATTTATGAAAAAACAGATATAAATGATGAGTATTTAAACAAAATTGGTTTTATGGCAGTGGGACCACTTGCTGTAGATGCATACTATGTGCATGAAGAAGATGAGACAGAAGAAGACATATTAGGTGTTAAGGTTGGTTCAATGATTATTGAATCTAATGAATTAACTTATGTTACTATGGATTTAGATTTTCCAATTAAAATACTTGAAGGAGAATTTATGATTAGCTTAAAAATGACTAATCTTACCGAAATCCCAGAAGGAGAAAATAGATATTCTTGGATACCAGTTGAAGTTGAACAAGCAGACCCAATATATAGTAATATTGAAATAAAAGATAAGTCATATATTATAGATGGTGAGATTCAGTTGTCTGAATATAATTTTATTATAAAAGCATATACTTCAAGTAATACTTTCGAAGATGAAACTTTTTTAGTATCATATGATTTACAAGGAGGAATAGGAGAATTTCCAAGTGTTAATGTTACATCAGGTAATTATTTAATTAATTCTCAAATACCCTCTAAAGAAGGGTATGAATTTATAGGATGGACTCCTGATCCTGAGAATACACCAATAATTGAAGATACTACTTTTGTAGCAAACTGGGAAGAAATGGGGATTCCAGACCCAGACCCAGACCCAGACCCAGATCCTGACCCTGATCCAGACCCAGATCCAGATCCAAATCCAGATTCAGACCCGGACCCTGATCCAGACCCAGATCCAGATCCAGATGAGACTTTACCAGAAGAAAAACCAAGCAATACAGCTACATTTGTTTTTGGGGATGGAATAATTCAATATATTGTAATTGGTTCTGATGGATATGTGGAGAGCATACCTGAACCAAAAGCAAAAACTGGATATAAGTTTATTGGTTGGAATCCAGATCCTAGAAGTACGAAAGCTAATGAAAATACAGTGTTTTATGGTTTATGGGAAAAAATAGGTGAAAGTAATTCTGGGAGTACGACTACAGACTACACACAAGGTACACAAAATGATGGAACTCAAGCACCAATAAGAATACCTGATGCAGGCAAAAGCATTATATTTATATTTATTATATCAATAATAGGGATTGGTGGTATAGTATTTTTTATTAAATATAAAAGATTAGGAATATAAGAACAAATTAAATAACAAACAAGAAGAAAATACTAAGGAAAAATAAAAAAATAAAAAATAAAAAACAACAAAAGGAAAATAAATATTTTATAATAAAATTAATATAAGTAAAAAGCCTTATATATTTGCAAAATGTACTTAATCATGTTAAAATATTTATATTCTACGAGGTGTGGCTCAGATGGTAGAGCGCGCGGTTTGGGACCGTGAGGTCGCAGGTTCGATCCCTGTCACCTCGACCAATAAAAAAGTTTATAGAATTAACTATAAACTTTTTTTGTTGCATTAATTTACTACTAAATTTTAGTAAGATGAAGCTGTGTATACTTTGAATGTAGCTGTTTGCATAGATGGAAGTTTGTCATCTGCAACCCAAGTGAAAAGTTCTTTTGTTTCACTTTGTCCAGGAGCAAGGCTAGACACACTAGTATAAGCGGTATCTATTCTGTCTCCGTTACTATCTAAAGCTTCAACATTAATTGAAAAAGATTGCTCTTTTTTAGATTTATTTTTTAATGTAACAGTTAATTTTGTATTTGTATACCATCCTTCTTCATCTACTGTAAAATCACCTATTGTTACTTCTAGGTCATTTGCTAAAATTTCTTCTGTTTTGTCAGCAAAGGCATCACTTAATTCTTGCCCTAATCCTTCTAAAGCTTTTCCAAAGTTTTTAAGATTTTTATTAAATCTGTATTGTGCTATGCCTACAACTACAAGAGAAACTATAGCTAACACTATTGCTACAATAGCCATTTCTCTTTTTTGCTTTTTTGTTAGAGCAACTATTCCTAAAATTAATCCAATAGGACCTAAGACATATGATACATATCTAACAAATGGTATAAATGCCAATACTATAGCAATAATACCTAGAACTAAAGCTGCAATATTTAAACCGTTGCTTTCACCCTTTGGTTGTTCTTGCTTAACTTCAGCCTTTACTTCAGTTACTTCCTCTTTAACTTCATTTTTCTTTTCTTCTTTCATGTAATTCTCCTTTTTAATTTAATTTTTATTCATTTTTTATTAATGATTATTTTATTTTGATACTACTTTTACGATTTTATATTCAGCATTAAAGAATATTTCTTTATCTGCTATATCTACGTCTGTAAACATATCAAATCTTTCTGCTACACCTGGCTCTATACTTTCTACTTCTAAAGTACTAACTTTAATTAATTCTCCTGTTTCCTTATCAAAAGCTCCAACTTCTAAAGTAAATGATTTTGCTTCTTCTAATTTGTTAGTCAAAGTAACTCTAAGTTTAGGTTCATCTTTTCCTTGTCTCATGTTAAAGAAAACTCCAAAAAGATGTATTTTTACTTCTAATTCTTTGTCTAATATTTCTTCTGTTGTTTCGCCATCATAAATGTCTTCAAAAAGAGTAGCTTTTTTAGCTCCTCCATCTTTAAGTACAAATTGATAAACTAGACCTAATGCAATACCTACTATAAGTAGAAGAACTATTGCAATAATTGTGATTTTTTTCTTGTCCATTTTTTTCTCCTTTTTGTTTATTTATTAATTTTATATTAATTCCAATATTATTTTGGGATTATTTTTACAACCTTATATTGAGCAGATCTCAATCTTTGAGCCATTTCTTCATCTACATTTGTAAAAATATCAATTTCTTTTATTTCTTCAGGATTTAAATTATCTACTTCAAAAGTGTCTAAATTTAATACTAAATTAGTTTCCTTTTCAACAGCAGCCATTTCTATAGAATAAGACTTAACTTCGGTTGATTTACTGGTAACTCTGACTCTCAAGAAAGTATCTATTCCATTAGGAGTTATTGTAAAGTAACCATTTACAACATCAAGGTCATTTTCTAATATTTCAGTTGTTGTATCACCATCGTAAAGATCTTCAAAAACTACAAGAGTTTCATTAATTTGGATTTGTGGTTTTTGTGTTTCTTCTTTTTGCTTATTATTTATATCTTTATTAAGAACAAACTTGTAAACTAGACCTAATGCAATAGCTATTACAATTAAAAAAACTATTACAATAATAATTTTTTTCATACTCATTTTTCTCCTTTTCAAATTTAATTAACTTTATCTTATCATAGGAATTTTAATATTACAATATTGTAATATTTGTTTAGAAGTCCATTGTTTTCAAGCTTAATCTTTAAAATGACCGAATTTTGCGGTTTCTTCATAAGAAATATTTAATAAATTTAAATCTTCAATAATTCTTTTTACACTACATTCTGAATATAGAGATTCTGGGACGTCTAAATCTCCTTCATTTGTTTCTATATTTATTGACAATGGTTCTCGAATACCGATTGCATAAGCAATCTGAACTTTACACCAATCTAGATTTTCATTTTCTTCCAATATTGCTTTACTAATTTCTCTAGCTTTATATGCACCGCTTCTATCAACTTTTGTTGGATCTTTTCCGCTAAAAGCACCACCTCCTACACTTACAAAAGAGTGGTATGAGTCTACTACTATTTTTCTACCTGTTAATCCTGCATCTCCGTCAAATCCACCAATTTCAAATCTACCAGTTGGATTAATTAAATATTGTTCTACTGTTATCCCAAATGCTGCACAAATTTCATCACACATAAGTTGTAACATGGTATCTGTTTCATGTCGCTCTTTCTCAGTATTTTGATAACATATAGTAAAATATTTAATACTAACAAGTTTATTATTTTCATATATTCCTGTTATTTGAGCCTTACCATCAGGAAGAAATCTTGAATCTACTTTTCGAAGTTCATCATATGCTTGACTAAATCTTTGCAGTATAACCATAGCAGTTGGTAATAGCTCTTTAGTGTCTCTACAAGCGTAACCAAACATCATGCCATTATCACCTGCACCCCCGGACATCATCATTGGTGCCTAATGCAATATCAGGCGATTGCTGGCCTAAATTATTGATTATTTCATAATTTGTTCTATATCCAACTTTTTGAAGTACTTTCTTTACTATTTCCTGAACATCTAAAGTGGCAAGAGTAGTAATTTCTCCAGTTATAAATATCTTGTTTTTACCTCCTACAACTTCAATACCACATCTGCTAGATTTATCTTGTTTTAAACATTCATCTAGAATAGCATCGCTTATTTGATCACAAACCTTATCTGGATGGCCCCTAAAGACAATTTCATTACTATAAACTTTCATTTCTTTTCTCCTTGTTTAATTTACATCTAAAGAAAAAAATACTCAAGATAACTTGAGTAATGTTATCTTATCAACTAGTTTTACCACCTAATTAAATAGGTTGGTGTGACATTAATGGGCTAGTCCCTCCGTCACTCTTTATAAGATGTTAAATTAATTATACAATTAAAAAATAATATTTTCAAGCATAAATTTAATATGCATATATTTAAATAGATAAATATGTTAAAATATATTATATGCAATGTATAAAAATAGAGGTTTTATGGTATTTTATTTTTCTGGAACAGGCAACTCCAAATATATAGCTAAAAGAATAGCGAAAGAACTAAAAGAAGAAGCAATTAATATTGTTGATTCTTTAAACGAAGGAGAAGTAGAACTTTTTCTTGAAAATAATGAGAGAATAGGAATTGTGTTTCCAACATATTATTATGGAATGCCTTTAATAATAGAAGAGTTTTTTAAATTTTTAGAAACTGTAAATATAGGAAATGGAAATTTCAAAAATAGTTATTTATATGTAATTTATAATTATGAAGGAAGTGCTGGCGGGGTAGAATTAAAGATATCAAAAACATTAAAAAAGAAGAATTTAAATTTAAAATATATTTCTTCAGTTAAGATGCCAAATAACTTTTCTATTTACTACAATTTACCTAGTATAGAAAAAGAAAAAGAAACATTAGACATGGCAGAAATTGAAATAGACAATATTATAAAAGATTTAGAAGAGAGAAAAGAAGTTTATCCAAATACTAATATATTACGAAAATTAATATCTTTTATTATGTATCCAATATATAAGTATGGCAGAAAAACAAGAAGATTTTATGCTGATGACAAATGTATTAATTGTACATTATGTGAAGAAATTTGTCCGGTTAATGCTATTAAGATGAAAGATCAAAAGCCTGAATGGATAAAAAAACAATGTGAATATTGCTTAGCATGCTATAATCGTTGTCCTGTAGATGCTATACAAGTAGGGAAGTGGACAATAAATAGAAGAAGATACTATAATGTCAAAGCTAATGAGAGTTAAAACTAGAAGAGTTAGAAATAATATATTTAAACAGGAATAAAAATAGAAATAGAATGTCAAATATGATATATTAAACCTATATTTAAAATGTAAAAACAAAAAGGAGAAGAACATGAAAAGAACAATCTTTAAAGTAGTTTATTTGCTTGTTTTAGCATTATTTATTTTTTTAGCAGCAAAAGGAGTAATGCAAAATAAAGGAGCACCAGAAGAAATTGCAGAAAAATTAGTTGAAGTGGAAAATGCTAAAATATTAGAAGAAAATGAAGAAAAACTTGTATTAATTTCAGGTAAAATGGAAACAGATGCAATATTAGAATTTAAAGAACAGGGAGTTAAAGTCAATTCACCAATACTTGAGAGAAAAGTTGAAATGTATCAATATCTAAGAGATGATGATAACTATGATTCTATAGTAAGGGGCTGGAGTGATGAAGAACCAGAAAAAAAATTAAAAGATGTGGCTTTAAATATAATATATGAAAACCCAATAAAGGCTATAGAAGATGATATTCAATATGCTAACGTAAAAGTAGGAGAATTTATAATAGAAGCTGATGTTATCAAACGTATTAAGACTAATGCTGTGTTTACAAATTTTGAGTTAATTCCAGAAGGATATAGAGTTACAGATGAAAAAGTTTTAACTAGTTCTCTAGAAGGACAAATGGCAGTTGGAGATTACAGGATGGAATTTCATTATTTAGACTTAGAAGAAACTGATGAATATACTTTTTTAGGTCTTCAAAAAGATGGGAAAATTCAAGAATATAAACTAGACACAGGTAAAGGCATTTTAAAGGAATTTAAAGGGAATCTTAGTAAAGATGAAGCTTTAAAAGAGTATGCAGCACAAGAAAAAAGAGGACAATATGTTTCTTTTGTACTATTAGGAATAGTTATGGTAATAGGGTTTTTCGTATTTAAGCCAGCAAAAAAATAATAAGTATAAATATAATAAAAAAGCCTAATTAACAAACAAAACTAATAAACATAATTAACAAATATAGTAATTTAAAACTCTAACATATAAATTTAATTGTTAGAGTTTTTATATTATATATAAGATATTGGTTTTAAAGTAATTATATTTTTTTATCTTTTGAAAAAAGCCTTAATTTTATTAATAAATTTTTGAAAGATAGTTTCTTTTTGTTTTAATAGATCTTTTGGGTTATCAATCTTATCAATATTATTTTCGTTATTATCTTTATTAAATGACAAAGTTTTAGAGTTTTCAAATAAATCTTCCATATTAAGCTCATTGGCATTTTGTAAATTTAATGTTTTTATTCTTGCTAATTCTTTTTCTTTAAATTTGTTTAATAAGTATTTCTTTTCGCTTATATCATCTGAAATATATTTTATATAAAGGTATGATATCATTGCTTTAGTGCTTATATTTTGAATTTGTGCAGAAAAAGGCATATTAATATCAAAATCAAAAGAATGTTCATTATTTTTTTCTTGTAATAATTTTTTGCTAATGTTTTCTGGCAATAATGAAAGTAAATTTAATTTTTTAAATATAATATACACCTCGGTATATGTATTTCTTGCTTGAGTTGAAATCATATTCTCCTTTTATAGTCCTGTAGGACGGTATATTTTCTCATATATAACTTTTGTGTTTTCTTTTAATAAATTAATAAAGTTTTCATTTATATTTGATCCACTTAAATTAATGGTTTTTAAACTTTCTAGTTTTAATATTTTTTCATAATTTAATAGCTCGCAGTTTAGCAAAACCAATTCTTTTAAATTAGAATATTTTGAGATTTCATTTAAGTTTAAAACTTCCTTTGCTTCAACAATATATAATGTGTGTAAAGATTCGACTAATATATTTTTTATATTTATACCTGAACATAAATTTAAGTACAAAGCTTCATAATTTCCTATTAGAGAATTTTCAAAAATACAAAAATCAAAGCTAAGGTATTTTAAACTAGGTATTACTGATAAAGCTTCTATATCTTGTTTTGTAATAGTTGTTCCAACTATAGAACAATTTTCTAAATTATTAAAGAATTTTAATTCATCTAAAATAATGTTTTTCTCTTTTTCTATTTCCTCATTAATCAAATTTATAGTCAAATTCTTGATTTGATCAATATCTTCTTCTTTTATAGTTTTAGATTGTATTAGCTTATAGACATATTTATTTAAATAATTACTTTTAAATTTTATCATTCTTAAATTTCTCTTTCTTCTTCTATTTCTTTTTTTTCTTTTACCTTTTCTTCTTCTAAAAAGTAATGTGCTTCTAATAAGTCATCAAATGAAAGTTGTCTTTCTGCCCAAGTTTCAACATTATCTTTTATTTCATCTAAAGCTTCTAAAAGTGTTTTAAATGGAAGATCGAAAAGATCTCTTTGACTCTTAGTTTCTATACTTTTATAACACTTTTCTCTATTTGGTATGTTTTTGGTATTGTATTCTGTATGCCCAAAATCAAAATCTGATTTTAAAAAATAGTCTAAAAGATATTCTTTTAATACACTATCTCTATCCCAAGTTAAGTCAACATTATACCACTCATCACCTAATTTTACTTGATTCCAGACATGTCCTGCACTATCACTCGAATCAGATAAAACTTCTCTTATTTGTTTTTTGTCTGCAAATATAGTTCTAGATTCAATACCTACACATGCAAGAGCATTTCGCAAAGCATCAGCATATCCGCTACAAACTGCCTTACCATCTAGCAGAGCTCCATGTAGATTTCTGCAAGTGGTTTGTAGTTTTTCATCTTTTTCTCCTTCATCACTGACAGCATAATAATCATATATAATATGTTGAGATAATTTTTTATATATTTTAGCAAAGACTTGTAAATCATTATTTTTTGTATGATTATCTATAGGAGATATATCTGATAATAAAATGTCTAATTCAGTTCTAATTGCTAAAAAATCATCTCTGCTGTATGGTGCTTCTTGATGTTTTTCGGTATTATCTCCATCTTGAATTGAAATACTTTGAACATTTGGCATATTAAACAATTGTTCAAATGTTAGTTGAGAAATATCTTTTATAATAAGAGAAACAGGAAATGAAGTATTAGGAGAAAGATTAAATTGTTCTAAAAATTTCCCATATCTTTGCATATTAGTTTCTAAAGTCAGGTTTTCTAGTGAGCTAAAACTTTTAAGTATAGCTTCCTTATCAAGATTTTCTCTATTAAATGAATCATCTAACATTATTTTAAAATTTTTTATTTTAGAAAAATCAATTTTCGTATATAGATCTAAGAATTGATTAAGATATAGTTGTGAACAAGATAGATTGTTCCAGATACCTAATAAATAATTGTCATCTGTCTGGAAATGAAAGTTTTCATGTTTTGCAGCTAAATCAATAAGATCTTGTAAATGATCAGTATTTACAGGATTATTACAGAAAATAATTTCAGTATCAGGATTTAAACTTTGTACTAGTTTAAAATCAGATAAATTACATTTATTTAGCTCTATTCCTTTTAGATTTTCAAATTTTTGAAATATTTTTGGGTCTAAATCTGATAAATCAACTCCTGTAATCACCAATTCACTTAAGTCTTCTGGCATTTCATGCAATATAGATAAATCAATTGTTTTCAAATTTTTTTGTCTTAGTGGTAAATGAATATTGATATTTAAAGAAGAGATATTTATATTTTTGACCAATGTTTTTAGTTCTTCAATAAGGCTTTGGTTCCAAGAAGGAAGCATTTCTTCAAGCATAACAATACTTAAACCATCATATATTTCTAATATTTCTTTTGGAATTCCCTTTTTAGGATCTATTTTTGGTAGTTTGGGACTGGTAGATTGTGGTTTTTTAGTACGAAGAAAAATTCTTAAATTATTAGTAATTTTAAAACCTTGGTCACTTTCTACTACCAATTTATTATCTGAATCTTTAAAAAATCCTGTGTTTAAGCCTAAGAGATAGCTATAATATGCTTCTTCTTTTTCTTCAGGAGTTAAATGAGCAGAAAGAATATCTTCATTATAATTTATAATGGATTGTTCTATAGCTCTATTGATTTCAGAATTTTTAAACTTTATCATATAAATTTCCTATTAAATTTTATTATATTAAATAATAAAATTAAATTATACTTTTAAATATAAATTTTATGGAAAAGAAATAAAAAACTACTTCAAATATTGAAGTAGCTTTTTTGGAGCCGCTAGTCGGAATCGAACTGACGACCTACTGATTACAAGTCAGTTGCT